>NZ_CP059139.1:1800000-2100000 GCF_014109765.1 Pseudomonas berkeleyensis | reverse complement strand
CGGTGCGCATCATCTTCACCGACAGCTCGAACTGACGGGACAGGGAAAGAATCGCGGTCATCTCCTCGACGGCATTGACGTTGCTCGCCTCAAGGAAGCCGGAGGTCAGCTGAACAGTGGCATCGGCCTCTACCGCGGGCTGCCCCTTGACGCGAATCAGGCCATCGGTGCCCTTCTCCATGCTTTTCGGATCCGGGTTGACCAGCTTGATACGATCCACCTCGGCCAGCACGTTGGGGTTTTCGCCAAGGGCACGAATGCTGATGGTGCCGTCCTGGCCGATCTCCACTTTCTGCTCTGGCGGCACGGCAATCGGCCCGGCGTTGCCCATCACCGGCAAACCATTGCCGGTGCGCAGTATTCCCAGAGCATCGATGTTCAGGCTGGCGGTGCGCACGTAGGCCTCACTGCCATCGGGTGCCTGTACGGCGACCCAGCCCTTGCCGCCAATGGCCACGTCCAGGTCGCGTCCGGTTTCCTGCAGCGAACCGGGACGAAAATCAGTGGCAGGACGTTCGCTCATGGCGAATACGCGAGCGGGATAGGTTTCACCGAACAGCGGCATGGAACGCGCTTGCTCGAAGTCCCGACGGAAACCCGAGGTGGAAACGTTCGCCAGGTTGTTGGCGTGGGCGCGCAGAGCCAGTGTGTTGTTCTGCGCTCCGGTCATGGAGACGTACAGCATCTTGTCCATGGTAATTCTCCGAGTGGGCGACGTGCCCTTGGCTCTTTGCATTGACTACAGCAAGCGTCGTGCCAGGCTCGAAAAATAAACTCAAGACATTGATTTTAAAGGGATTAACTGGAGATAAAGAAGTATTCAGAAAAGCCGGCGGCGAGGTTTTGCCGGCTCCGGAACGGCAAAGCGGCAAGCCAGGCTTGCCGCTTTGTCTCAGCCCGAACTCATCAACGCAGATTGATGATGGTCTGGGTAATGGCGCTTTCTGTTTCGATGGTCTTGGCGTTGGCCTGATAGTTGCGCTGAGCCACGATCAGGTTCACCAGTTGATCCGACAGTTCGACGTTGGAGTCCTCCAGCGCCCCCGCCTGCAGAGCACCCAGAGTACTGCTGCGCGGCGTACCAATCACCGGCTCACCGGATTCGAACGACTGCGCCCAGGCCGTCTTGCCTGTCGGCGTCAGCCCCTGGACGTTGGCGAAGTTCGCCAGCAGCACCTGGCCTTGTACCTTGGACTGGCCGTTGGTGTAACGGGCGAAGATCACCCCGGTGTCGTCGATCTCGATACCGGCCAGCTGGCCGGTGGTGTAGCCGTCCTGGCTGACGGCATTGACCCCGAAGGATGCCGCATACTGCGTCGAGCCACGCATATCGAAGGTGAAGGCCTCGCTGTCGGCACCGTTGGGCACCATGGTTCCAGGGTTGACCGGATCCTTCTCGGCGGGCACCCAGTCGGCTGCAGCCAGGCTGAAGATGCCATTGGGCGTGCCCGTAGGAATGGCCGGCGCATCCAGAGCCGGGTCCGGCGGCGTGCTGGCCAGCGGGGTCAGCGCTGGATTGGCCAGTTGGCCGGCCGCATCGTAGTTCACCGCATAACTGTATGGCTGAGTGCTGGTGGGGTCACGCGGGTTGACCCCATCAATCAGCACATGCATGACCCAGCCATTGTTGGCCGGCGCCTCGTTCTTGACGAAGTACTGGCTCATCACGTGGGCGTTGCCCTGCGAGTCATAGATGTTGGTCGAGGTAGACCAGTTGAAAGACTTCGAATCGCTCGGATCGAATGTCGGTGCCGCCATGGTGCCGGCATTGGCAGGCCGCACGGCATTGGAGTTCAGGTTGAGGCGCTGGGTAACGCTGGTGGTCGCCTTGGGCTCCTGCTGACCAGCACTGATGCGCAGGTCGGACTGCACCGGCAGGATGTTGCCGCTGTCATCGGCCGTATAGCCCTGCAGGCGATAGCCGAAGTTGTTGACGACATAGCCATCACGATCCGTACCGAAGTAACCGGCGCGGGTATAGCCAATCTCGCCATTGTTACTGGTCATGAAGAAACCATTGCCATTGATGGCCAGATCCAGTGCGTTGTTCGTGTAGTTGACGTTGCCCTGGTTGAACAGCTGCGACACATCAGCCAGCAGCACACCGCTGCCTTGCGCGTTCTTGCCGGTACCCAGAACGGAAGCGGCATAGACATCGGCGAACTCGGCACGCGACTGCTTGAACCCCGCAGTACCGGCGTTGGCGATGTTGTTGCCGGTGACATTGAGGTCGCTGGTCGCGGCACGCAGGCCACTGAGACCAATATTGAACGACATGGAAGACTCCTTTGCCGGGACTGCCGGCGGCAATAGTTACTGGCCGATGACCTGCACTTGAGAAAGCGGAACGCTGCCCAGACCGGCAAGGTTGAGCATCAGCTCGCTGCCGCCCAGGGTGACGCTGTCGACGTTGGCCGGCAGCAAGGTGTACAGCCCCTTGGTTTCACTGCCGTAGGTGGCCTGCGCCTCGAACTTGTAGGTGCCCGGCGGCACCACGTTGCCGTCGGCGTCCTTGCCATCCCAGATGAAGCTGACGTTGCCGGCAGCCTGCTCACCCAGGTTGACGCGGGTAACCAACGCGCCGGAATTGTCATAGACGTTGACGTACACGTTGCTGCTGCTGACCGGCAGGATGGTGCTGGCCTTGAAGCTCTCACTGGTGTCGACCACCGCCTTCTCGCTCGGCACGATCACCTTGCGGCCGACCAGCGAAGACGCCTGCAGTGCCTGGGAAGACTGGAAGCTGGAAAGCATCGAGCCCATGCTGGTGTTGAGCTTCTCGATCCCTTCCACCTGGCTGAACTGCGCCAGCTGGGCGATGAACTCACCATTGCCCTGCGGCTCCAGCGGGTTCTGGTTGTTGAGTTGGGCCACCAGCAGGTTGAGAAACTCGTTCTTGCCGAGGTTGTTGTTTTTCGGCGCATCCTGCTTGATCTGGTACTGATCCAGTACCGAACTGCTGCCATTTACGGTGCTCATGACCTGATTTCCTCGTCTCGTCTTACTGACCCAGGGTCAGCACGCGCTGCAGCATCTGTTTGGCGGTATTCATCATTTCCACGTTGGTTTGGAAGGCGCGACTGGCGGAAATCATGTCGGCCATCTCCTCGACCACGTTGACGTTCGGGTAGTAGACGTAGCCATCGGCGTTAGCCATCGGATGATCCGGCTCGTAGCGCGGCATCAGGCTGCTCTGATCCTCGATCACACCGAGCACCTGCACACCGCGCCCTGCTTCATCCTGCTCGGCAAACAAAGAACCACGGTCGCCACCTTGTGCCTGCTGGAATACGGTGGCGAACACCGGATGACGGGCGCGGTAGGTCTGATCCAGGCTCGACGACACGGTCTCGGCGTTGGCGATGTTGCTGGAAATGGTGTTCAGGCGAGTGCTCTGGGCGCTCATGCCGGTTCCGGCGATATTGAAGACACTGGCAAGGGACATGGTCGCGCTCCTTATTCGCCGCGCAGGGCGGTGGTCAGCCCTTTGAATTTGCTATTGAGGAAGGTGAAGCTGGCCTGGAACTGCACGGAGTTCTCGGCATAGTTCGATTGCTCGATCTGCAGATCGACGCTGTTCTGATCCAGCGACGCGTGGAAGGGCGTACGGTATGGCAGCTCAGCGTCACCCGTCTTCACGCCATCGGCCGGAATGTGGCGGCTGTCAGTACGGTTGAGAGAAACTCCGCCGCGCTGCATACGGCTGCTCTGCTCGGCCAGTACGCTGGCGAAATCCAGATCGCGGGCCTTGTAGTTCGGGGTATCGGCGTTGGCGATGTTGTTGGCCAACACCTCGGCACGCTGGGCGCGAAAGCCGAGTGCCTGCTCATGGATGCCGAGTGCTCTGCCGAAGTTGATGCTCATGTTCCGAACCTTTGCCGCTGAGGCCATGTGGTCACTGTTGCAAGCTATTCAGCAAAGGCTGTGCCAACTTATTTAATTCAATAAAATCAATGGATTAAGAAGAAATAGAAGCGGAAAAAGCGGCAATGCGGCAATGGCTTTCCGCCTGTTGGCAATCAAGCGGCAAAGCCTGCCGGGCAGATTGCCGCCCCGCCGAACCCTAGGGTGCGCCATGCGCACCGGCTCTTCAGCCCCGTCGGATCGCTGGTGCGCACAGCGCACCCTACCCAACCGGTCACGTGCAACCGAACCGTCATTTCCAGCTCTGGAAACGCAAACGGGAGGCCAAAGGCCTCCCGTTGCTGTACCAAACATGCCTTGCGCCTATTTGGCCTTGTAGATGATCCCTGGGCTGCACTGCACCATCTGGTACTTCTCCGGCAGGCCATTGAGCGCCTCGGAAGCCCCGAGGAACAGATAGCCGCCCGGCTTGAGGGTGGCATGAATGCGCGTGAGGATGTCCTTCTTCACTTCAGCCGAGAAGTAGATCAGTACGTTGCGGCAGAACACGATGTCGAACTTGCCCAGCGCCGCATAACTGTCGAGCAGGTTGAGCGGACGAAACTCGACGCGACTCTTGATCGGCGCCTTGACCTGCCAGCGCCCAGGCGCCTTGGGATCGAAGTAACGCTGCAGACGCTCCTGGGACAGGCCACGGCCCATCGCCAGGCTGTCGTATTCACCGGATTTGCAATTGCTGAGCATGGATGGCGAAAGGTCGGTGGCAACGATCTGCACACCGGCCTTGAGCTGACCGAGGTTGGTGCGCTCGAACTCGTCGATGGACATCGACAAGGAGTAAGGCTCCTGACCGGACGAGCATGCCGCCGACCAGATGCGCAGGCGCTGGGCCGGATAGGCCTTGATCAACTCCGGCAGCACACGGCTCTTGAGCACCTCGAAGGGGTAGGTGTCGCGAAACCACAGGGTCTCGTTGGTGGTCATGGCATCGACGACCTGCTCACGCAGCCCTCCGCGCGGCTGGCTTTGCATGCGCTGCACCAGCTCACCCAGGGTCTTGATGCCGTTCTGTTCCATCAGCTTGTTCAGACGGCTGGAGACCAGGTACTGCTTGTTGCTACCAAGCAAAATACCGCAGGCCTTTTCCAGGAAAGTCCGGAACTGCTCGAAATCCAAATTACCTGAAGACACTAGTGCCGCCTCACCTACCATAACGTTCGCCGAAGGTCGCCCCTTCAGCCCCCATCCGATACCCGGATACGATCGACCACGCGCGCTGCCAGATCATCTGGCTTGAACTTGGCGAGGAAGTCGTCAGCGCCGACCTTCTTCACCATTGCCTGGTTGAACACACCGGAAAGCGAAGTATGCAGGAGGATATGCAGCTTCTGCATGCGTGGATCGCTACGAATCTCCGTAGTCAGGGTATAACCGTCCATTTCCGGCATCTCGATGTCGGAAATCAGCATCAGCAGTTCCTTGTCGGGATAACGCCCCTCATCCGCCATTTTCTTGAGGAAAGTGAGCGCCTCACGCCCATCGTTCAGGGCGGTCACCTCAACACCGACGGTCTGCAGGCAGCGCGACACCTGCTTGCGCGCCACCGAGGAGTCATCGACGATCAGCACATGCTTGGTCACCGCCTGACTCTGCACCTGATCATCGATGACGCCTGCGGAGATCACTTCGGAGGTGGGCGCCACCTCGGCCAGAATCTTCTCCACGTCGATGATCTCGACCAGTTGCTGGTCGAGCCGCGTGACCGCGGTCAGGTAATGATCGCGCCCAGTGCCCTTGGGTGGCGGATGGATCTCTTCCCAGTTCATGTTGACGATGCGCTCCACCGAACGCACCAAAAAGCCCTGAACCTTGGTGTTGTACTCGGTGATGATCACGAAGCTGGTCTTCAGATCTTCCAGCGGTGCCCGCCCCGTGGCGATGGACAGGTCGAGAATCGGGATGGTACCGCCACGGATATTGGCGACCCCCCGCACGACCCGACTGGATTTGGGCATGATGGTGAGGTTGGGGCACTGCAGCACCTCCTTCACCTTGAATACGTTGATGCCATAAAGCTGTGGGCCTTCCAGGCGGAACAACAACAACTCCAAACGGTTCTGCCCTACCAGCTGAGTGCGCTGGTTAACCGAATCCATCAACCCGGCCATGCCCGGACTCCTTCTTGTCTAGTAACGCCTACCCCTAGCAGCCTAGCAGGCGGCACGGGGCTTGCTTTGCATTGGTCATGAAGCCAAGAACGTCATCATTCCGTCAGCTACTGGCAAAGTGCCTTGCCCCTTTGCCCGTTTTACTCGCTTTGCCGGCAATCGGCTACAGCGGTACCGCGGCGGCGACCTTTACCAGCACCGAACAGCTTATCGGCGCCACCGAAGCCTTTCTTGAGCAGGCGACCACTGAATATCTACAGCGTAGCGAAATCCAGGGCCGCCATGAGATTCGCGTCAATCGTCTCGACCCGCGGTTGCGTCTACCGCTTTGCGATCAACCACTGACGACGACGCTGGAAAGCCCGGCGCAGCCCCTGGGCCGCGTCACCACCCGCGTACGTTGCGACGGCAGCGCCCCCTGGACCGTATTCGTACCTGGCGAGGTACGCCTGTACCGTGCGGTCGTCGTACTCACCCGCCCACTCAAGCGCATGAGCGTAGTCAAAGCGGCGGATCTGAGCTTGGTGGAACGCGATGTGGGGCAGCTCGGTCAGAACTTCCTGACCGACCCAGCACAGGCAATCGGCAAGAAATTGACGCGGCAGTTAGGTGGAGACCAGGTTCTGGCCCCCAACCATCTGCAAATCGCCGAGGTGGTGCGCCGCGGCGATCAGGTGGTCATCAGCGCGCGCGGCACCACCGTGAACGTGCGCATGCCGGGTGAAGCCCTGACGGACGGTGCTCCTGGTCAGCAGATCAATGTCCGCAACCTGCGCTCGCAACGGGTGATTCGTGCCCGCGTGGTCGGCCCGGGACAGGTGGAAGTGTCCATATAGGCATGTTTCTTGTAACGTAATGGCTTGGCGATCACCTACACTGTTTTCTGACGCATGAAATTAGCCCTAAAGTTTTCTCGGCAGTGGCCGAAAAGCTTGGCAAGCGTCCACCATATCGTCTGAGGTTTTGCATCATGGTCATCGACTTCAACCGGCTGAACAACGCCAATACGCCCGCCAATGCGGGACGTACCGGCTCGACTCAGGCTGGCAATCGCAGCGAGTCGGCACAGCCGAACAAAGCGCCTGTCACCGGCAGCGATGAACAAACCACCGCAAAAAGCGGTGAATCCGTGCAACTGAGCCGTGAGGCACAACAGTTGCAGAAAATCAGCGAAAAGCTGAGCGATCAGCCAATCGTCAACAAGGAGCGTGTGGCCCAATTGAAACAGGCCATCGCTGACGGCAGCTATCAGGTCGACAGCAAACGCGTCGCTCAGAAACTGCTCGACTTCGAATCCCAGCGCTAGTCCCAGGGCTGCGCTGGGGGTGTTGGACGCCCGACCCCCAAGAGCCCGCCATGCACGACACAGCCCTGCTTGACCTGTTCACCACCGATATCGGCACCGCCGAGCAACTGCTTGAGCTGATCGACGCCGAATTCCAGGCCCTGAGCGAACGTGATCTGCCGCGTCTCGACGGCCTGCTCAATGACAAACAACCCCTGCTTGCCCTGCTTCAGCAGCATGGCAACGAACGCAGCCGCCTGCTGCAGAGCGCTGGTCTGAGCGCAGATCGTGACGGACTGAGCGCCCTGGCAGCGAACTCCACCCAGGGTGAGCAGTTGCTGGCTCGCAGCGAAGAACTGTCCAACCTGCTGCAACGCTGCCAGGAAGCCAATCTGCGCAATGGCCGCCTGGTGCGCGCCAACCAGGCATCGGTGCGCAGCGTTCTCGGCATTCTGCGCGGCGGCGAAACGCCTGGCCTCTATGACAGTCGTGGCAGTGCCGCTAGAATCGCGCAGCAGAGGCCACTCAGTCAGGCCTGAGCCCCCTACCGACAAGCGAAAAGCACAGGGACATGCAGGCACTTAGCCAGTATGCTAGTGCCGTTGTAGTCTTTTGACTCGGAGAGTTCCGAACTGTGTCCAGCGCGTTCAACGACGAGAGCGGCCCCCAGCCGCCAAAGGTGCTCAAGGCACCCGTGGAGATCATTGCCACCCTGCGCCAATTGCAACAGAACCATGATCCGCTGGTGATCCAGTTTAAGGATCGCAGCCAGCGTTTTCAGAGCTACCTGGTAGAGATCGACCGCGATCGGGCTCGCATCGCCCTCGATGAAATCATCCCGAACGATGGCGAACGCTTCTTCAAGCAAGGCGAGGGTTTCAAGGTCGAAGCGTTCCGCGATGGTGTACGCGTGGCCTGGAGCTGCGAGCACGACGTACAGCCAGGCGAGTTCGAAGGCGCCCCCTGCTACTGGGCGCCGCTACCGCAGGAAGTGATTTACCACCAGCGCCGTAGTGCGTTTCGTGCACCACTCAAGCAAAGCGACCTGGTCAAGGTCGTGCTCAATGGCGACAAACTGCGCGAACCCATTCCCGGTCACCTGCTGGATATTTCCGCCACCGGCTGCAAGCTGCGTTTCGCCGGCAACCTCACCCAGCAATTGAGCAACGGTCAGGTACACGAGCGCCTCACCGCGCAACTGCCCTTCGGCGCGATGACCTGCGCCGTGGAACTGCGCCATGTGCAATACGAAGACAAGGTCGACATGACCTTCGTCGGCACCCGCTTCCACCGCATGAATGGCCTGGAGCAACGCCAGGTCGAGCGCTTCGTCTATCAGCTGCAGCGTGAAGCACGCCGCACCGAGAGCGACGGCCCCTTCTGAAACAGCGCGGCAGCCGCTATTGGGCTGCCCGTGACTCTTGCTCGTTCTGCTCGTTGACCTCGGCTGCCGCTGCGGCCGGTTCTTGCATCTGTTCCTGCACCGTTTGCTCGTCGACCCGCGGATCGAGCGCCGCGACCAGCGGTGAGCTGGTGACATTACCCGGCATGGCCATGTGCTGCAGCGGCGCATCATCCACCTGATGCAGGTGGGTGACCACTTCGGGGCGAATTCGCCAGATCAGGATCAACGCGCAGACGCAAACGAACACGTACAGCATGTTGGCCCCGTAGAAGCGCATCAACACGCCCGTCAGCAGCGGGCCAATGCAGGCACCTACGCCAAAGGTGACCAGTAGCATGGCGGTCAGCGATACGCGTCGCTCCGGCTCGACATGGTCATTGGCCAGTGCCACCGCCAGCGGGTATAGGCTGAACTGCATCAGGCTGACCAGAAAACCGACGACGATCAGCAACCCCAGGAAAACCTCGGGCAACGCAGCCAGCGGCAGCGCTGCCAGCAGCAGCAATACCGCACAGCCGCGGATCAGGCGTACGCGGTCATGACGATCCGACAGCCAGCCCAACGGCCACTGCACCAGCAGACCTGCCAGAATGCAGCTACCCATGAACAGGCCCACCTCTTCGGTGGAAAGGCCCATACGCGTGGCGTACAAGGGCGCCAGACCATAGAAAGAGCCGATCAGCAGACCGGCCACCGAAATCGTGGTCAGCGACAACGGCACACGACTGAGGAAGAAGCGCAGCTCCAGCGGCGCCGGATGCAAAGGCGCCGGGTGCAGACGTCGCGTCAGCGCCACGGGCACCAGGCACAGGGCAAAGCACAGGGCGACCAGCATCAGCAACTCCAGCCCCAGCGTCGGATGCACCACCAGGGTCAGTTGCCCGAGAATCAGCCCCAGGTAGGACGCTGCCATATACCCACTAAACACCAGGCCACGCTGCTTCGCTTCAGCCTGCTCGTTGAGCCAGCTCTCGATCACCATGTACTGGCACATCATGCCCAGGCCTACCAGCATGCGCAGGAACAGCCAGAACGGCAGCCACTCCACCAGACCGTGACCAAGCACCGCGGCGGTGACCACCCCGGCGCAGGCAACATAGGCGCGAATGTGCCCTACCCGACCGATCAGCCGATGCCCCAGCTTGCCGCCGAGCACCAGACCGAAATAGTTGGCCGCCATCAGCGCACCGACCCACAGACCATCCACCGTATCGGCCAGACGCAAGGCCAGATAAGTACTGAGCAAACCGGAGCCGAGCAACATGAGCAGGGTGGCAAAGTACAGCGAGCGGAATGACTTCCAGATCAATCGCATTGGTGGGTAAAGCTCCTTGTGCACGGAAACCGGGAATGGCGTCAGGCTTGTGCGGCCAGAACACGGCGCTCCCAGGGTGTAATTTCATCGTAGAAGCTGGTCAGCTCCAGCGTCTTGCTGGCGATGTAACCTTCGATGAATTCCGCACCGAACAGTTCGATTGCCAACTCGCTGCGTTTCAGACGCTCGATAGCAGCGTGCATGGTACAGGGTAACGCCAATTCTTCCGGCACCTCGAACTCCCCCTGGATCGGTGTGCTGGGTTGCAGCTCGCGCTCCAGGCCGTGCAGCCCGGCGGCCAGGCTGGCAGCCAGGGCCAGATATGGATTGGCATCTGCGCCCGGCAGGCGGTTTTCCACACGCCGCGCCACCGGCGCACTAGCGGGAATGCGTAGGCCAGCAGCACGGTTGTCGGCAGACCAGCAGGCATTGTTCGGCGATGCATAGGGATGACACAGACGTTGGTAGGAGTTCACATGCGGTGCGAACAGCAGCGTGAAGTCGGCCAGCGCCGCTTGTTGACCGCCGATGAAGTGATAAAAGGCCGGCGTCGCTTCGCCCAGCTCGTTGCTGAATATGTTGCGCCCCGTCCCCTGTTCCACCACGCTCTGATGGATATGCATGGAGCTACCCGGCGTGTGCGCCAAGGGTTTGGCCATGCACACCACGGACAAACCGTGCTTGAAGCCGACCTCCTTGAGCAGGTGCTTGAACAGAAAGGTCTGATCGGCAAGCTGCAGCGCATCGCCGTGCAGCAGGTTGATCTCGAACTGACTGACGCCCATCTCGTGCATGAAGGTATCGCGCGGCAGGCCAAGCGCCTCCATGCAGCGATAGACCTCGGTGAAGAATGGTCGCAAGCCATTGCCGGAGCTGACACTGAACGCCGAACCGCCATCCTCGCGACGGCCATCCAGGCCCACTGGCGGCTGGAACGGCTGCTGCGGATCGGGATTGGCGGCGAAGACGAAGAACTCCAGCTCGGTGGCCACCACCGGTTGCCAGCCATGCTCGGCGTAACGCGCCAGCACGCGTTTGAGCAACGCACGGGTGGACAGCCCGGAGCTGCTCCCATCCAGCTCGTCCGCATCGCAGATGGCCAGTGCGCGTGGCGGCTCGCTCCAGGGCAGGCGATGAATCTGGTTCGGCTCGGCATTGAGCACGAGATCGCCGTCATCGCTGCCGTAGAAGCGCGCCGCCGGATACCCTCCCATGATGCATTGCAACAAGACGCCGCGGGCCAGTTGCAAACGCCGCCCCTCGCTGAAGCCGCTGGCCGTCATCACCTTGCCGCGCGGCACGCCATTGAGATCCGGGGTCACGCAGTCGATTTCATCGATGCCACTGAGGAGAGTTTCCAGCGAAAGATGGCCGTCGTTGCTCATCTGCTGTTGTCCTTTGCCATTGGAAGTCCGTCGAGCGACGGGCAGTGACACAACATACGCAACGGGCGTTCAATATTTCAAGCAGTGCCGTGCGGCGGCCTGACTGGACTCACCCACGGGCTCTCAGGTTTAGGCGAGCAACAGCTCCTGCAGACGACTCACCGCAGGCTTCTGTTCCAGGCCCTGGCGCACGATGCATTCGAACTGCGCCTCGAAAGACAGACTGTCGGGGCGTATCGGCCGCAAACGCCCGCGATCCACCCAGGGCTGCGCATAGTGCGTGGGCAGGTAACCGATGTAGGTGCCGGAAAATATCAGCAGCGCTGTCGCTTCCATGGTGTAGGCATTGACGAAATGCTGAAAGCGCAGCTGGTGTGGCCGCCGACTTTCACTCAGATAACCACGATCAACATAAACGGCTTCGCTCAGGATATCGACACTCAGGCGCTCGTCCTTCATGGCGAAGAACGGATGAGCATCGCTGCAATAGAGCACATTGCGCTCACGACACAAGGGCGTGTAGTTCAGCCCCGAGAGATGGTGATGGAACGCACCGACCGCCAGCTCCAGGCGCTCATCCAGCACGGCCTGCTCCAGTTCGTCCGGCCGCATGATGTGCAGCTCGATGCCGGTTTCCGGAGTGACCTTGCGCAAGGCGGTGATGGCCCGCACCAGCGGAAACGCCTCGAAACTGGCCAGGGCGTCGACCGCACCGATCAACAAGGTCTCCCGCGGCCGCTGGCTGAGCGATGTGGTGCGATCCTGAAAATGCGAGACGCTGGCGAACAGCTCCTGAGCGGCGGCGTAGGTCTGCTGGCCTTGCTCCGTCAGCTGGAAGCCGGACTTGCCGCGCTTGCACAGCGAATAACCAAGGCGCACCTCCAGATCGCGGACGATCACGCTGAGGCGCGGTAGGCTGATGTTGAGACGCGCCTGGGCAGCCGTGAAGCCGCCCGCCTCGACGATGGCGCAGAACGTGCGCAGCATGCGCAAGTCCACGTCGCTCAGGTTGCCTCGCATCGCTGATGTTCCATCCGAGTGTTAGCAGAGCGAGGATTGTGCCTCATTTGGGCGTCTGCAGCGCCCGGTCGGCCACCGATTCGGCAACGATGCACAGCAGTTCGAACAGCATCGTCGCCCCCACCAGCGCGGTACAGCCGCCGACATCGAAAGGCGGCGCGACCTCCACCACATCGGCACCGATCAGGTTCAGCCCGCGCAGGCCGCGAATCAGTTGCTGCGCCTGCAGCGTGGTCATGCCGCCGATCTCCGGCGTACCGGTGCCGGGCGCGAAGGCCGGGTCGAGCACATCGACATCGAAGCTGACGTAGGTCGGTTCGTTGCCGACGATCCGCCGGGCTTCGCGCAACGTGGCCTCGACACCGATATCGGCGAACTCCTCCATGGTGATGATGCGAATACCGACCTGCTCGGCGAAGTCCGTGTCGCTGGCCGACGCCAGCGAGCCACGAATGCCGATTTGCACGGTGCGTTTGGGATCGAGCAGCCCCTCCTCGACCGCACGGCGAAACGGTGTGCCATGGGTGTAGGGGTTGTCCCCGAAGTAGCGGTCGTTGGTGTCGGAATGGGCATCGAAATGCACCATGCCGATCGGCCGCTGACGGGCGATGGCGCGAAATACCGGCAGCGTCACCAGATGGTCGCCACCGACCGACAGCGGCACGGCACCTGCCGCGTGGATGGACGCGAGAAAGCCCTCGATACGCTTCAGGGCATCGAGCAGATCGATCGGATTGACCGGGGCATCGCCGAGATCGCCAACCCGAACCGCATCGTAGGGTGACAGCCCGGTGACCGGATGTACTCGGCGGATGAGGCTGGACATATTGCGCACCTCGCGCGGGCCATGCCGTGCACCGGCTCGGTTGGTCGTGCCACCGTCCCAGGGAATGCCGAGCAGCGCGATCTGCACCTGGGCGGGGTCTTCGAACGCCGGCAGGCGCATGAACGTAGGAAGGCCCGCGAAACGCGGTACCTGGTAAGCATCGAGGGGCTGGGGAAATGCATGCGACATGATCGTGACTCCAGGGATGGACAGGATTACAAGACCGGCCGCTCAGGCAACCGGCGAAGGTTCGGGGGAGATCGAGCGGTCTTCGAGCTTCATGAAGCGGCGCACGCGCTGGATGGCTGGCGATGCCGAAGCGCAGGCACCACGCTGAATCTGCAGCGGCGAAGCATCGAGCTGGATACGCCCCTGCTCCATGAACACGATGCGATCGGAGGTCGACAGCGCGAAGTCCATCTCATGGGTTACCACGAGCATGGTCATGCCCTCGCGGGCGAGGTCGCGGATAACGTTGAGCACATCCACCACCAGCTCAGGGTCGAGCGCCGAGGTCGGCTCGTCGAACAGCAGGACATCCGGACGCATGGCCAATGCACGAGCGATGGCCACCCGCTGTTGCTGGCCGCCGGACAATTGATGCGGATAACGATTGGCGTGACTGAGCAAACCGACCTTGTCGAGCAGCGCGAAGGCGTTTTGCCGCGCCGCCTGCGGCGTATCCAGGCCATGGCGAAGCGGCGCCAGGGTGATGTTTTCCAGCAAGGTCAGATGCGGAAACAGCTGGAAGTTCTGGAACACCATGCCGATCCGGCGAATGCCCTGACGTACCTGTGGCGCGGTCGGTGAAATGTCCGCGGTGATGTAAGGCGCATCGAACAGCACGATCTCCCCCTGATCGATCCGTTCGAGCGCATTGATGGTACGGATGAGCGAGGTCTTGCCCGAGCCGGATGGGCCGATGATGCTCACCACCTGACCGCAGGAAATCTCCAGATCGATGCCCGAGAGCACCGTATTACGCCCATAGGATTTGTGCAGATTGCGCAGCCGCAGCGCCTTCGGCGCCCCGGCCTGCATCCTTGGCTGCACGACCGCCGGACTGGCGGGCATGACTCTCGCCGCCTGGCAGGCATCGGCGTCGAGCAAGGCGGCGGAGCGACGCCCCAGGTCGAGGGAGCGCTCCAGGCGGCTGAATCCCCAGCCGAACAGGGTAACGATGAGCACGTAATAGACGGCGACAGCAGCGAGGGTCTCCAGAACCAGGAAGTTCTGCGAATACAGACGCTGACCCGTCATCAGCAATTCGGGAAGCGAGATCACCGACACCAGCGAGCTGAGCTTGACGATGGTCACGTACTCGTTGACCAGGGTCGGCAGCGAGATACGAAATGCCTGCTGCACCACGACCAACCGCAGCGTCGTCCAGTAGGTGAAGCCCAGCGCGTGCCCGGCCTCGCGCTGACCAGCTGCGACGGACAGCAGGCCGCCGCGATGAATCTCGGCCATGTAGGCGGCCTCGGTCGCCACCAGGCCGATCAGCCCCGCGGTGAACGGATTGCCCAGCCAGGCGCCAGTCTGCGGGAACAGCTGCGGCAGGTTGTAGACGAACACCAGCAGAACCAGCAGCGGAATGCTGCGAAAGAACCAGATGTACAGCCGCGCGGGCAGATTGAGCCCGCGCTTGGGCGACATCCGGGCACAGGCCAGCAGGAAACCAAGGCCAAGCCCCAGCACCCAGGCCGCGCTGCTGAGCACGATGACGGTGACGCATGCACGCCAGAAGTCGCCAAGGGTGAACAGCGACAGAAAATAAGACCAGTCGAAAGTCATGAAGAACCTGCGTCAGGGCGATCGAGAAAGAGGCAACGTGGCGCAGCTCAACCGGGCGCCTTCACTGACGCCCGGTTGATCGGCGTGGGGTGACGCATCACTCCTGCGTCACATCCTCGAGCTCGTACTTCTTGAGCAGGGCCTGGTGCTCCCCGCTTTGGCGCATGGCGGCCAGCGCCTGACGCAGCTGAGCCTGGAGGGCGTCATTGCCTTTACGCGTGAAAATGCCGAGGGTCTGCATGTAGATCATGCGCGGTGAGCTGACCACCAGACGGCCACGCGAGCGCTCGGCGAACATCTTGGCGGTACCGGCGATCTCGATCTGGGCGTCGATGTTCTTCGACAGCAGGGCCTGCGAAGCCTCTGGCGCCGTCGGGAATTCGCTGACGACGATCGGCGCCTTGCCGTTGGCGACACAGTGGCTGTCGGACAGCTCGCGAATCGGGGTGACCCAGGACGTCCCCTGCTGCAGCCCCACTTTCAGTCCGCACAGTGCTTTCTCGTCCTCTGGCTGTACCGGGCTGTCCTTGTTGACCAGGATGAATGCACCGCTGCGCGCATAGGCAATGGCATCGGCCTGCGCCAACCGCGGCGGCGTGATGTACAGCGCGGAAATGGTGGCATCGAACTTGTTGCCATTGAGCCCCAGGATCAGGTTGGCGAACTTGGTGTCCTGGAAACGCACGTCCAGCTGCATGTGCCGGGCGATGGCCTCGCTGAGTTCGGCATCGAAGCCGACTACCTTGCCGTTCTCCCAGGACTCGAATGGCGGGTAATTGATTTCCATCGCGACGTTGAAGGTACCAGGCGTGATGACGCTTGCAGCACTCGCGGATTGGGCGACGATAAGCGCAGCAGAGGCGATCAACGCCGCCGCGCACAGTACCTGCCGCCCTTGCTTGCAGACATGTCCGAGCATGGGAAGTCCTTATGAGTTGGCATTCTCGTGGGGGCAGGTTTGCAAGAGCCGGGGCCATGAAACATGGCTGAGCCGACTGAAGTCTTCACGCTGGTGCGTGATTATCGTTGTGCGTGGCGAAGTCACGATAAAGAGGAGGCAGGCCAGGTTGAATCCCGACTTGCAAAAGCTGGCTTTCGTATTTCCATAAATGAAGGCAACACGTGGACAAGCGGCTGCGCAGGCTCGGCAATCTCGCGGCCGGAACGCGCTGAGAACGACTGCCGGGAACGCCGGGGTTTGCATCCATGCGACAGCTAATTGCAGCCCGTCGCCCTCCATTGCCCGGCGTCAAAGCAGCCAGTCAGGACTGTGCTAGAGTCGCGCGCTCTTTTTTGGCCCCCCTCCCAAGGCGGCCCTCCAAGCCCACAGAGACAGCGACATGACTGCCACCACCCAACCCCTACTGCGCCGGATAGCTCGCATCAGCCTGGTTGGCCAGATCGCCATTGGCCTGATCGCCGGTATTGCCCTGGCCTTGCTCGCCCCCGAGGCAGCGAGCTCCATCGCCCTGCTCGGCGAAGTCTTCATCGCCGCCCTGAAAGCCGTGGCACCGGTGCTGGTACTGGTGCTGGTCACCGCGTCCATCGCCAACCACCAACACGGCCAGCAGACCCATATTCGTCCGATTCTGGTGATGTACCTGATCGGCACGCTGTCGGCAGCGCTGATTGGCGTCGCGGCCAGCTTCCTGTTTCCGTCGAGCCTGGTACTGAGCAGCCCGGCAACGGAACTGAGCCCCCCCGGTGGTATCGCCGAAGTGCTGCGCACCCTGCTGTTCAATGTGGTCGACAATCCGATCAACGCCCTGCTCAACGCCAACTACATCGGCATTCTGGCCTGGGCCATCGCCCTGGGCCTGGTGTTCCGGCACGCCAGTGCGGGCAGCAAGCAACTGCTTGGAGAACTGTCCGACGGCATCACCCGCATCGTACGCATGGTGATTCGTCTCGCTCCACTGGGCATCTTCGGCCTGATCGCCGCTACCCTGGCCGACTCCGGCCTGGACGCCCTGCTCGGCTATCTGCACCTGCTCGCCGTGCTGGTCGGCTGCATGCTGTTGGTGGCGCTGGTGGTCAACCCGCTGCTGGTGTACTGGAAAATCCGCCGCAACCCCTACCCGCTGGTGCTGACCTGCCTGCGCGGCAGCGCGATCACTGCGTTCTTCACGCGCAGCTCGGCCGCGAACATCCCGGTCAACCTGCAGCTGTGCAAGGATCTGAACCTGCACGAAGAAACCTACTCGGTCTCCATCCCGCTCGGCGCCACGATCAACATGGCCGGCGCCGCCATCACCATCAGCGTGTTGAGTCTGGCGGCAGTGCATACCCTGGGCATTGCCGTCGATCTGCCGACCGCCCTGCTGCTCAGCGTGGTCGCTGCGGTCTGCGCCTGCGGCGCCTCTGGTGTCGCAGGCGGCTCGTTGCTGCTGATTCCACTGGCCTGCGGCCTGTTCGGCATCCCCAACGACGTCGCCATGCAGGTGGTGGCCATCGGCTTCATCATCGGCATCGTGCAGGACTCGGCGGAAACCGCCATCAACTCCTCCACCGACGTGGTCTTCACCGCTGCCGTGTGCTGGGCCGAGGATCAACGGCAGGCCTGAGCCCCGCATGAAGGCTTGTACGACGTACAAGCCTTTCCCCAGCCAATCACGCAGTAACCCAGGCGAAACACACGGCAAAATTGATAACGATTAGCGTTTGAATTAGATTGGCGGCCTTACCGAAATCCACTCCCGCGGATGGCCCCATGTTCGAATTGGAAAGCGCCAGCTTCAGCATTCCTGAACGCACCTTGCTGCACCCCCTGAACCTGCGCATTGCCCCCGGGCAGATGGTCGGCCTGATCGGTCACAACGGCTCGGGCAAATCCACCCTCATCAAACTGCTGGCACGCCAACAACAGCCCAGCGCTGGCAATATCCGGCTCAACGGCAAAGCCTTGGACGCCTGGGGTCAACGCGACTTCGCCCAGCAGGTCGCCTACCTGCCACAACAACTGCCGCAGACCGATGGCCTGACCGTACGTGAACTGGTGGGCTTCGGCCGTTACCCGTGGCATGGCGCGCTCGGTCGCTTTGGCGCAGAGGATCGGGCGCACATCCAGCGCGCCATGGAGTTGACCGACACCAGCGCGTTTGCCGAACGCCTGGTCGATCAGCTCTCCGGCGGCGAGCGCCAGCGCGTCTGGTTGGCCATGCTGCTGGCACAGAACACCCGCTACCTGCTGCTCGACGAGCCCACCTCGGCGCTGGATATCGCCCATCAGGTCGAAGTCCTGTCGCGTGTCAGCGATCTCAGCCGTGAACTGGGCCTGGGCGTACTGGTGGTGCTGCACGACATCAATATGGCTGCGCGCTACTGCGACGAACTGCTGGCCTTGCACAGCGGCCACCTACTGGCTCAGGGCAGCCCAGCCGAGCTGATGCACGGTGAGACCCTGGAGCGTATCTATGGCCTCCCCATGGGCGTGATGGCCAATCCCGTGGACGGCTCGCCGATCAGCTACCTGCACTGAGCGAGCGCTACAGATCGCTGGTAAGAGGCAGAGGCTGATCGAGCAAGGGACAGTTATCGCAATGCCCGAGGCTGTCCAGGCGATAACGAATGCAGCACACCCTGCGCTGACGCCAGAGGCCGTCGGGGCGCAGCGCCTGGCTGACCGGCACATACCGAATCGGCCGGAACAAAGGGTTGCGAACGCCATCGGCACGCCGCTCCTGTTCCATCAGTTCGTGACCGTGAACCAATAGCGAGGGAGGCAAGACCTTGCCCATTTCCCCCACGAACCATTCCAGGTAATTGCCCGCATTGCTCCAGAGCACCTTGGGCGACAACCGTGCCTCCGTCGCCAGTATCTGGATGAACGTCTGCAGATGGTCGGTCAGCTCGGCGAAACGCTGAAAGGCATCGGACGGCGGCGCAGCAAAAGGTTCACCATCGCTAGGCAACTTGAAGGCCTCTGGCAGCCCCTGCTCGTCCAGCACCACCTCGATGGCATCGAGCGCCAAGGGCAGACGATGCCCCAACACCAACGCCGCGGCGACCACCGGCGGAATCAGTCGAACCAGATAGTGCTTGGACCACTGCGAGGCCAGTGCTCGGCGATCCTGGCCGGCGTGCAAGGGGTCGAAGCGCTGCAAGACCGCATCGAGTTGAGCCGTTTGCAGGAGTCGGCGTACCGGCAGCGATGGCCGCGGGTCGTCGAAGGTGGTCAGTACGTCGCGATAACTCGCAAACTCGCCAAAAAATAGCGGAGCGAGGGCGGCAATCATCGCCACCCCCTGCGAGCTCTAGAGAAACGACTCAGCACAATCGGCATCGGTCGAAGAAGCGCTCGCGACTTTGCACCATCAATGCAGCGCGCTTGTGCGGGAAATCGAACTCTTTCTCCTGCCAAAAGCCCAGACGCTGCATGTGGTCGATCATCCGCTGATTGTCGGCACGCGGCTCGGCAACGATACGCTGGGTACGCGGTTCATCCAGCAACAGATAATGCACCAGCGCCGATAGCCAGCTCTCCACCTTGTGCGGCCCGCGATGATCTTCCTCGCCGACCAGCATGTGGATACCTCGATCGTAGTCATCGACCGCATAGAAAGGCGCTATGCGATCCTCCTTGGCCCAGTAAGCCTCGAAATAGGCGAACGGCTGATCGTCGAAACACCCGATCAGAGTCAACACGTGTGGATCGGCCGCCAGCCGCTCCAGGTATTCTCGGTGCTGCTCGAGGCTACCCTGCTCCTGCCAGAACTCGGCCACCCGTGGGTGGTTCTGCCAGCGACTGAAACGCTCCAGGTCGACCGCGATATCCAGCGCACGTAGCGAGATCCAGTTGCCCAGGCGCCTGTCGAAACGCCGATACAGTTCACCATCGGGCTTCGGCGGGCGCTGCGGGTGGCGCCGCCCATCGCTGAGCACGAAACGCTGCGGATAGCTCTCGCTGGCCGCCCCGCGTCGCCAGGGCATGGGCAATTGCCAGAACATCGAGCGCTGCACCTGCCAGAGGCCACCCGCCTCAGGGCTGAGCAGCCCCCCTTGCACCAGCGCAGCGGGGCAATCGTCCAGCTTCAGCAACAGTCTCTGGCAGGCTGGATCGATCGCAAACGCCTGGTAGGCAAACGCCCAGACTGCAAGCGGCATATCGCGTCCCTGCAGCCACCAGACCTCGTCCTGACGCTCGGCGCGCAGCAGCGGCTGGCCATCGAGCAGCAGAGTCAGCTCATGTGCGCCGCCATCGACCAGCAGCGTGCGCCCATCAGGCAGGGCCAGGGAAACACCGGGCATGGATATCACCTCGAAAACCTCAAGACGGATGGCAGATGAAAATATTTAGTCGAATCAACTCAGGCACTTTCCAGCGCCCGAGACTGAGTCGAAATTGCCGCCGGCAAGTGCTCGAATAGCGATTGAGAAATCTCCTGAGCACGTATCGGTAACACCGACAGCAAGGTGTCGCTCAGGCCGTGGCTGCTCTGGCTGAAACCCTGCAGATAGATGCCCGCCCGTAGGCGTGCATCGGCGCGTACGCGGTAGTCGCGCTCGACGCGGAAGTCACCCAGGTATTCCTGCAGTGGCGCCAGCAACTCACGGTGCGAGTTGCGCTCGTAACCGGTGGCGAGGATCACCGCATCGTAGCGCTTGCTCTCCACACCACCGGTGGCGCTGTCGCGCAGCGCCAGCTCGATACCCTCGTCGCTGGCACGGGCGCTTTCCACCGTGCGCCGGCACAGGAAACCATGGCGCGCCTGTTTGGCCACCTTCTGCCGATAGAAGATGCCGTAGATACGCTCGATCAGATCCAGGTCGACCACCGAATAATTGGTGTTGTGGTACTCCTGAATCAGCTTTTCACGCTCGGCCTCAGGCTCGTTGAATACCAGATCGGTGTAGTCGGGGGTGAATATCTCGTTGACGAATGGGCTGTCGTCAGCCGGCTTGAGCACTGCCGCACGCAGGATCATGTCCACCTGCACCGATGGGTAGCTGTCGTTGAGGTCGATGAAGGCTTCTGCCGCACTCTGGCCACCGCCAACCACGGCGACGCGCATCGGCTCATGGCGAGTGCAGGGCTGGCTGGCCATGCGCTCCAGATACTGGGCGTGATGGAAAACTCGCGCATCATCACGCAGATGGGAGAAGGCCGAGGGAATCCGCGGAGTGCCACCGGTACTGAGGACGATGGAACGCGCCAGACGAAAACGCTCGTTGCCCTGGCTGTCGACGGAGATCACTCGCAATTGGTCGATACCCTGGGCGCCGTGCACCGGTTCTACGCGAACCACCGACTCGCCATAGGCGCACTGATCAGCGAACTGCTGGCCGACCCAACGCAGGTAGTCGTTGTACTCCAACCGGCACGGGTAGAAGGTTCCGAGGTTGATGAAATCGACCAAACGCCCCTGCGCATGCAGGTAGTTGACGAAGCTGTAGGGGCTGCTGGGGTTGCGCAGCGTCACCAGATCCTTGAGGAAGGAAATCTGCAATTCACTCTGGCTCACCAGGGTATTGCCGTGCCAGCGGTAATCCTGCTGCCGGTCGAGGAACAGCGCGTGGTAAGCACGCCCTTCCCGCTCGGCCTGCTCCTGCAGGGCAATAGCCAGTGCCAGGTTGGAGGGGCCGAAGCCGATGCCGAGCACGTCGTAGGTCGGAACGATCAACTGAGTCATGATGCCTGTGTCCTTTAGCCGTTTGCCACGAACAAGCCATAGGCTTGCCTGGGGTAGTCCGCTTGCTCGGCCAGAAGGCGTGAGGCTGCGGTCTTGAAGAAAAGACGAGGCAGTCGCTCAGAAATTTATAATCATTCTCATTATTGATACTTGATCGACAGTCCGATCTCACCCCGCCCACTGGCGCAGGCGTATACGGCAATGCTTCATGGCATTGACGATGTGCTTCTCCACCATGTCGCGAGAGATGCCCATGCGCTCGGCGATCTCGGCATGGGAACAACCTTCCATCTTGCGCAACAGAAATGCCTGACGACAAACCGGTGACAGCTCGTCCAGTGCCTGCCTCAGCAACCGCAGCTGCTGCGCGTGACTGGCCTGAGCCTGCGGATCGCACGCGTCGTCGAGTTCATCATGCCCCAGTGATTCGAGCGGCTCATCGCCACGCACCTGCGCACGCCGGTGCCGGTCGACACTCAGGTTGATGGCGGTGCGAAAAAGAAAGGCGCGCGGTTGCTCGATAACATCCATAGTCTTTCGCTCGAGCAGCCGCAGGAAGCTTTCCTGAGCCAGATCCGCAGCCGCCTGGCGATCACCGAGCGTACGACTGAGGTAGCGGATCAATTCTTGGTAATGCTGTATCACAACGCTCTCTAAACCCCTGGCGGAACCGCCCCGCGCAGGTTCCTGATGTGTCACGGCAACAGACACTTGCTGACAGCCTGGGCCAGCGATACTTATAATCACTCGCATTTTGTGCAAATGAAAGCCTGGGACGCCCGAATGATCGAGCAGCAATCCACCGATGAAGACGAGCGCCTCAGCGCCGAGGCGGCGTACTGGTGCGCGCGCCTGCATGACGTGGACTGCACGAACGAGGAGCGCCAGGCCTTCGACCGCTGGATAGCCGCTGACCCCAGCCACCAGCACGAATACGACGCCATGCTGGTGATCTGGCAACTGGCCGATCAACTAAGCCCGGCCCACGCCCCCACGCCTCGGCACTCGTCAGCTCGCCCTCGCCGCCAGCGCAGCGCCTGGCGCGCAGCCAGAATGGCCACTGCCGCCATGCTGGGTGCGGTGACCATCTGGCTGAGCGGTTGGTCGGCCGGCCTGCTGCCGGCGCAAGCAGGCTACTACACGGCGCAGGAGACCCCACGCAAGGTCATGCTGGCAGACGGCTCGCGCGTTCAACTCAATAGCCACAGCAGACTGATCTTCGCCACCTTCCGCGACCGCCGCAGTGTCTGGCTCAAGAGCGGCAGCGAGGGCTATTTCGAAGTGGCCCACAACAGCGAACAGCCGTTCAGTGTGCTGACCGACAATGGCCAGGTGCGTGTCACCGGCACCCGTTTCAATGTCTGGACGGATGACCGGCAGATGCTGGTCAGCCTGCTCGAAGGTGCCGTGGTGGTCAGTCCACCGAATGGCGTGCAGAGTGCCCAGGCGCAACTGTCGCCCGGCATGCAAGCGCGCTACCGCCAGGGCAGCAACCAGATCGACGTGGAACACGCGAGCACTACCAGCGCCATTGCCTGGATCGAAGGCAAGCTGGTGCTGGATGACCTGACCCTGAGCGCCGCCCTGCCACTGATCAACCGCTACCTCGAGCAGCCGGTGCGCCTGGGCGACACAGCCAGTGGCAACCTGCGCATTGGCGGCATCTACCGTACCGATGACCTCAAGGCGCTGATCGAATCACTGCCGACCGTACTGCCCATCGAACTCAGGCGTCACGATGACGGCGGACTGGTACTGAAGAGCCGCTACGCCTCGCTCTAGATGGGCCCGCCATGCGCATCGAGACCAACGATCTCGCTTGCGCCTGAAGCGAAACCAGCGCTGCCAACCACCATCCCCGGTTTTCTTTGAGTTTTCTCCTGCCTCATTCGTCTTAACAGGAACGATTCGGGTTTGCAGTCATTTCGATTGCAACCGCGTCGCCCCGTTTTCCGGCGCAGCCCTGCGCCGAGCCTCAGGACTGGATGATGCAGACACCTCCGCAAAGCACGATCCGCGAACTCTTCCGGCTGTTACGCCCGTTCGCCCCACAACTCGCCGCCGCCACCCTGCTGGGCATTCTTGGCGGCGCCAGCATCACGGCACTGCTGGCCACCATCAACTACAGCCTGCATTCTGACGAAGGCATGCAGAGCGCTCTGCTGCTGGGTTTCGCGGGCTTGTGCCTGCTGGCGTTGGTCGGTTCGATCATCTCCGATATCGGCACCAATTATGTCGGCCAACACGTCATCGCCAGGCTGCGCAAGGATCTGGGCAGCAAGATCATCTCGGCACCGATCGACCAGATCGAGCGCTACCGCAGCCACCGCCTGATCCCGGTGCTGACCCACGATATCGACACCATCAGCGACTTCGCCTTCGCCTTCGCGCCACTGGCGGTATCACTGACCGTCACCCTCGGCTGTCTGGGCTATCTGGCCTCACTCTCGCTGCCCATGTTCCTCACCACCGCCCTGGCGATCGTCATCGGCAGCGCCATCCAGTACGTGGCGCGCAGCAAGGGTATCCGCGGCTTCTTCCAGGCCCGTGATGCCGAGGACGACCTGCAGAAGCACTACCGTGCCATGGCCGAGGGCGCCAAGGAACTACGCATCAGCCGTCCGCGCCGTTTCCAGCACTACAGCGAGCGCCTGCAGGGTACAGCCGAACGCATCTGCGACATCCAGATCCGCTCGATCAACCTGTTCGTGATCGCCAAGGGTTTCGGCTCGACCCTGTTTTTCATCGTCATCGGCGTGGCCCTGGCCTACCAGAGCTTCTGGCCGAGTACCGACAAGGCGACACTGAGCGGCTTCATCCTGGTGCTGCTGTACATGAAAGGCCCCCTGGAGCATCTGGTCGGCCAGTTGCCTATCGTCAGCCGTGCCCAGGTAGCCTTCCGCCGCATTGCCGAGCTGTCGCAGCGCTTCTCTTCGCCGGAACCCAACCTGCTGCTACGTGATGACGGCCGCAGCGCACCGCCGATGCAAGGCATCGAGCTGCGCGGCCTGCACTACAGCTACCCCACCGAAGAGGGCGGCGAAGGTTTTGGCGTCGGCCCGGTGGATCTGCACATCCGTCCCGGTGAAATCCTCTTCATCGCGGGCGAGAACGGCTGCGGCAAAACCACCCTGATCAAATTGCTGCTGGGCCTCTACGTGCCCAAGAGCGGTACGTTGCTGCTCAACGGTGAGCCGGTGACAGACGCCAATCGCGATGATTACCGCCAACTGTTCACCACCATCTTCGCCGACTATTTCCTGTTCGAGGATCTGCTCAAGGGCAGCCAGGACATACCCGCTGAAGCCAACCGCTACCTGGAACGCCTGGAGATCGCCCACAAGGTCAGCCTGGACGACCACAACTACTCGACCACCGACCTTTCCACAGGCCAGCGCAAACGCCTGGCGCTGGTTCAAGCCTGGCTGGAGAAGCGTCCGGTGCTGGTGTTCGACGAGTGGGCTGCCGATCAGGATCCCGAGTTCCGCCGCATCTTCTATACCGAGCTGCTGCCAGAGCTTCGGGCTCAGGGCCGCACCTTGATCGTGATATCCCACGACGACCGCTACTTCCACGTGGCCGACCGCCTGCTGCAAATGGCCTACGGGCGAATCGTTTCGCTGCAGGAGCAGCACCGTGGCGCCACGGAACCAGCCAAGGCCCCTGCCGGATAAAGCGCGAGAAGCGCATGAATTTGAAATTTCTTTTCCGGTTTCTGCGCACCCATGCGTCTTAAAGCAAATCATTCTAATTAAAACCAACACTACACATCGATCAGGAGTACTGCAGTGCATTCTTCGCGTTCACTCTTCAAACCCGACACTTCGCTCGCTCCCCTTGCCCGACTGGTTCGCGCTGCGGCGTTCGGCCTGGCTCTTGGAGCCTCCGCACCACTTCTGGCTGAGCCTGTACGCATCGATCTACCTGCACAACCGCTGGCCTCGGCACTGACCAGCCTCGGGGCGCAGACCGAACTGCAGATCCTGTTCAACCCGGCCCAACTCAGCCGCCTGCGTAGCAATGCCGTGGTTGGCGAGATGGAGGCCGTGCAGGCCCTGGACGCCTTGCTCGAAGGCACCGGCGTGCGCTATCAACTCGACGGCAACCGCGTCAGCCTGTTCACCGGCACGGGCGACAGTGCGCTGGCCCTGCCCGCACAGGTGATCGAAGGGCGCAGCGAAGGACAGAACAGTTTCGTGCCCCGAACCAGCAACAGCGCCAGCAAAACCAACGCCTCGCTGCTGGAAATCCCCCAGTCGGTATCGGTGATTACCCGCGCCCAGCTCGACGCCCAGGGCGCACAGACCGTTACCGAGGCGCTGCGCTATGTGCCAGGCGTGAAAGTGGAGACCTATGGCCTCGACCCGAAAGGCTACGACTGGCTTTTCATTCGCGGCTTCAACGGCCAAAGCACCAGTGATTACCTCAATGGCCTGCGCCAGCAGACCAACGACTACGCCATGTTCCGTAGCGAGCCTTATGCGCTTGAACGCGTTGACGTGCTGCGCGGTCCAGCCTCGACCCTGTTCGGCCAGGTCGATGCTGGCGGCGTGATCAACCGGGTCAGCAAGAAACCTACCGCCAACCAGGTCAACGAAGTTCAGCTCACTGCCGGCAGCCATGACCGTCGCCAGGGCCAGTTCGATGTCGGTGGCGCGCTCGACGAACAGAACCAGTTTCTCTACCGCGTCGTCGGTCTGTACCGCGAAGCCAATACCCAGGTGGAGTATGACGATGGCCATGAGCTGGAAGATGATCGTCAGTACATCGCACCGTCCTTCACCTGGGCGCCGAACGAAGACACCAGCCTGACCCTGCTCACCGACTTCCTGCGTGATCGTAACGGCGGCAGCCTGTTCGTCTACACCAAGCCCAATGGTCACACCACCGATACGCTGCTGGGTGATCACAGCTTCAACCGCTTCGACCAGGATCAGTACAACCTCGGCTACGAGTTTCGCCACCGCTTCAACGATGCGCTGGAGTTCCGCCAGAACCTGCGCTATGGCCAGGTAGATCTGACGTTCAATAACCTGTTGCCCAACTGGGCCGCATTCAACCCAACCACCGGGAATCTGGTGCGGATTGCGGATCGTCGTAATCAGCACATGAATACTTTCGCGCTGGACAACCAGCTACAGGCCGATTTCATTACTGGCTCGATCCGCCACACCCTGCTTAGCGGGGTGGACTATAGCTGGCAGGATGCAGACGTTACCTTCTACCGGAACTTAGGCCCGACCCTGAACGTGTTCAACCCTGTCTATGGCCAGCCTGTACCGAAGCCGGGCCCAACCAACGGGCTAACACAGGCCGACTACAACCAAACCATCGAGCAACTCGGGGCCTACGTACAAGATCAGATCCACTTCGACGATCACTGGCTGCTGACCCTCGGTGGCCGCCATGACCGGGTTCGTAACGACTTCGACAACAATATTCCCAACAGTCGATCCACTAACCAGAAAGACGACGCCTTCACCGGCCGCGTGGGCCTGACCTACCTAACCAACTTCGGCCTGGCGCCCTATATCAGCTACGCCGAATCGTTTTCACCCAATAGTGGCGTCAGTCGCCTGGGCAACACCTTCGACCCGAGCGAGGCCAATCAATGGGAAGTGGGGGTGAAGTACCAGCCGCATGACGACCTGCTGCTGACGCTGGCTGCCTTCGATCTGATCAAGACCAATATCCTCACCGTCGAGCGTGACAGCAACGGCGTCACCACAGGCTTCAACGTTGCAGAAGGGAAGCAGCGCTCACGTGGCATCGAGGCAGAGGCTCGCCTCAAGCTGGATGAGCACTGGGATATCCTCGGCTCGTACACCTACACCAAGGCGCAGATCACCCGCAGCAACGACGGCAACCAGGGCAACCGCCCTGCAAACGTGCCGGAGCACATGGCCTCGGCCTGGGTGAACTACAACTTCACCAATGGCTCGCTGCAGGGCCTGACCCTGGGCGCGGGCGCCCGCTATGTAGGCTCGATGTATGGCAACAACGCCAATACCTTCGGCGCTGACAGCTACACCCTGTTCGATGCGTCGGCCAGCTACAAGCTGACGCCGCAGGTCACGCTGGCCGTATACGCACAGAACCTGCTGAATGAGGACTACATCGCTACCTGTGACGCCGCAACCAGTTGCTACGTAGGCCTGGAGCGCAACCTGATGACCAGCGTCAAGTACAGCTGGTAACCAGACGCAAAGCCCGGCACCGCCAATGGCGGTGCCGGGCTTTTGCTTGCTGAATGTTCAGGCTCCTGCGGGAGCCTTGCGCGTATCTGGAGAACGCCTTGCCAGCCTCAACCAACCGCCCCCACCGACTGCTGAAACGCCGCCAATTTCTTCAGGCCATGGCCATCGGCGGACTGGCCCTCGGCTGTGGCTTGCCACTGCGCGCAGAACCGCTGCAGCGGGTAGTCGCCATCAACTGGGGGGCAGCCGAAACCCTGCTGACCCTCGGCGTGGAGCCACTGGCCATTTCCGATGTCGGCTACTACCGCCGGCGTATGCCTGGTTCGCCATTACCGCAGACAGTGCTCGATATAGGCCCCTACTGGGAGCCCAATCTCGAATTGCTGCATCAGTTGAACCCACAACTGATCCTCAGCGACGCCTTGCCCAACAGCGTATTGCGTGCGCTCGGTGATATCGCGCCGACCGAGGTGGTGAACATCTTTCCCACTGACAAGGGGGTCTGGAACAGCGCCAGCGCCTTCATGCGCCAATTGGCCGAACGCCTGCATGTGAGTGACCGCGCCGACATTTATCTGCAAGCCGCGGAGCAGCGCCTGAAGGTGCTGCGAACCCGTTTGGCGCTACGCCCACAGCCGGCCCTGTACATCGCCGTGCTCAACCAGGATGGTCGCCACGCCACGGTCTACGGCCAGCACAGCATGGCGCAGGACGTGCTCGATCGGCTGGGGCTACGCAACGCCTGGAGTGGCCCGAGCAATGCCATGGGCTTCAGCCTCACCGGTATCGAGCGCCTCAGCGAACAACCCGATGCCCATCTGCTGTACATCGAAATCCCGACCACGTCGGCGCGCCTGCAGAGCCTGCGTCAGCCCAATGCCTTGTGGAACAACCTGCCGGCGGTACGCCGCGATCAAACTCAGGCACTGGGCAAATTCTATCCCTATGGCGGCGTAGCCTCGTTCCTCAGCCTGGCCGAGCGCATTGCCGACTATCTGGACAGCCAGGAGGTGCAGCATGGCTGAGTCACTGAGCCTGCCTGCGCAGCGCCCCCGGCACAGCCTGGGCTCGGCGCTGTGCACCCTGATCATCGCCACGCTGGCTGCACTGCTGGTGTGGCGCGGACTCAACGGCCTGCTACCGCGCGAGCTGTGGTGGCAGGCGTTGTGGTCACCGGATCTGGACAGCCCCAATCAGGTACTGCTGCATTTCAGCTTCGCACCACGCCTGCTGGTCAGCCTGATGGTCGGCGCCGCCCTCGGCCTGGCCGGCACCCTGTTCCAGCAGATTCTGCGCAACCCGCTGGCCGAACCGGTGACTCTGGGGGTCGCCGCCGGCGCCAACCTGGCGCTGTCGGTTACCACCATCTGGGCACCGACATTGCTGATCCATGGCCTCGAAGCCGTGACCCTGGCAGGGGCTGGCCTGGCCACGCTGGCCCTGTTCAGCTTCGCCTGGGGTCGCCAGTTGTCCCCGCTGCGTTTCATCCTGGCCGGCATGGTGATCAGCCTCTACTGCAACGCGCTGAACGCCCTGCTGGTGTTGTTCAACCACGACTACCTGATCGACCTACTGCTGTGGCAGGCCGGCTCGATCAACCAGAGTGGCTGGGACGGCGTGCTCTACCTGGCGCCACGCCTGGCCGTCGCCGCCGCACTCGCGGTGCTGCTGATTCGCCCACTGGCCGCACTCGGCCTGGAAGATCAGAGCGCAGCCAGCATCGGCGTGTCGCTGCGCACCACCCGTGGCCTCGGCCTGCTGATCGCGGTGGCGTTGAGTGCCTTCGTCACCAGCGTGGTCGGCATCATCGGTTTCATCGGACTCGCCGCACCGGCCATCGCGCGCATGACCGGCGCGCGCACCCTGCGCCAACGGTTGCTGTGGGCGCCTCTGCTCGGCGCCGCGCTGCTGTGCCTGGTCGATCAGTGCGCACGCGAGCTGTCGCGCCTGGTCGGCGAAGTCCCAGCCGGCATCCTCACGGCGGTGTTCAGCGTGCCGCTGCTGCTGTGGCTGCTGGCGCGCCAGCGCAGCGGCGGTATCCAGCCGCACAGAACGAGCCTGGGGCAGCCAACGGCGCATCCGTGGCGACCTATCCTGCTGGTTGCCGGATTGCTGGTCGTGCTGCTGATACCCGCCGTGTTTCTGGCCAAAGGGCTGCATGGATGGCAGTGGGCCGAATTCAGCGAGCTGCACTGGCGCCTGCCACGCGTGTTCGGTGCACTAGCCGCCGGCGCCATGCTGGCCATGGCCGGGTTGCTGGTGCAACGCCTGACCGGTAACCCCATGGCCAGCCCGGAAGTGCTGGGCGCCAGCTCTGGCGCGGCGCTGGGCGTGCTGGTGCTGTTCCTGCTGGTACCGCAGCCGCAGGCGCTGATGCTACCGGCAGCCAGCCTGGGCGCCCTGCTGACCCTCGCGGCCCTGCTCTGGTTCGCCTGGCGCAGTGCCTTCAGCCCTGAGCGTCTGCTGCTCACCGGGGTATGCCTGACCACCTTGATGGGCGCGTTGAGCACCCTGCTGATGGCCAGCGGCGACCCACGCATGACGGCGCTGATGAGCTGGATGACCGGCTCGACCTATCAGGTCGATGCCGCTGCCGCCACGACCGCCGTGATCCTGGCCGTACTGCTGGGCGCCGCTGCAATGCTGCTGGCACGCCCACTCGATCTGCTCGGGTTGGGCAACGGTACAGCGGCAGCGCTCGGCCTGCGCCTGAGCGTCAGCCACCTGACTATCCTGCTGCTGGCCGCCCTGCTCACCGCTGCTGCGACTCTGATGGTCGGCCCATTGAGCTTCGTCGGCTTGATCGCACCGCATATCGCCCGCCACCTCGGCGTGCGCCGTGCGCTGCCGCAACTGCTGCTGAGCGCGGGTGCCGGCGCGCTGATCATGCTGCTGGCCGACTGGCTGGGGCGCAACCTGGCCTATCCCTGGCCGGTTTCCGCCGGGTTGCTGGCTGCCTTCATCGGCTGCCCGTACTTCCTCTGGCTGATGCAGCGCGAACGTCGCGGCTAGCACATCGTCGACGGCTGGTGCGCGATACGCACCAGCCTCTCGTTGATCGATACGCCTACCAGCAGCGCCGCAGAAACGCTGCCGCCTGCGCGTAGTACTCCAATACCTCCGGCACCAGCCCGGCCATACGCAGGAAGTCATGGGTCATGCCACGGCATAGCCGGCTTTCTACGACCACACCCTGCTCGCGCAGATGCTCGGCATAGGCCAAGCCCTCATCCAGCAAGGGGTCGAACTCGGCGATCAGCAGCAGCGCCGGCGCACTACCACGCAGTTGTCCCTCAGCCAACAGCGGCGAGCAGCGCCAGTCACAACGCTGCTCCGGCTGTGGCACGTAGTGCTGATAGAACCAGGCCAGTGTCGCGCTTTCCAGCAGGTGCCCTTCGGCGAACAACTCGTGGGATTCGCTGGCTTGCCGGGCGTCCACCGCCGGATAGAACAGCAGTTGCGCACGAGGCTTGGCCCCCTGCGTGGCCGCCAGTTCGGCGCAAATCACGCTGGACAGGGTCGCACCGGCGCTGTCGCCGCCCAAGGCCACTCGTGCGGGATCCAGCCCCAGCGCCAAGCCGTCTTCTTGCAGCCAGTCCCAGGCATCGCGCACATCCTCCAGAGCAGCGGGAAAGTGATGCTCTGGCGCCAGTCGATAGTCCAGCGCCAACACCGCACACTGCGCGCTGACGGCCAGTTGCCGACAGACCGCATCGTGCGAGTCCAGGCTGCCGATGCAATAGCCGCCGCCGTGCAGGTAGATCAGGACTGGCAACGTCGCATTGGCCAGCGCCGGCCGATACAGCCTTGCGGCCATTTGACCGTGTCGCACCGGCAACGATAGTGGCTCCACGGCACAGGCCGGCGCGAATGACGGCAGGCTGCGCGAAGCGGCCTCGAACTCGGCACGCGCCTGTGCTATCAGCAGCTCGTGGGGAGCCGGCCGCCCTGCCCGTCGGCCCTCGTCGACCATATCGAGATAGGCGGCGATTTCCGGGTGTAGTTCGCCGGGAGTAGTAGAAAGGGCAACATTCATAGCGCGAACGCCTCCTGCGCGGTCTGCGCGCAACAATGATCGATGACTGCCAGCAACTCCGCCTCGAACGACGCCATGAAGCGCTCGATGCTGGTGGGACGGAATACCCGCCGACTGAACAGGCAGCGCAGCGCCAATTCGCCGTCGTGCACCTGACCGACGATTTCCAGCCAGTTGTTCAGCGGCGCGCTCGCGGCATAGGCATCGCCTGGCCGCTCATCGAGCAGGCTGAACAAGGCCTCATCGTCGGCGTTCTGGTCGAGCTGCCCCAGGTAATTGAAGGTCACCCGCGGCTGCGCCCGTGTCGCCAGCCTGCTGCGCGTCTCGCCATCGGCCAGGTAGCGCAGCACACCGTAGCCGATGCCCTTGTTCGGCACCGTGCGCAGACGTTGGCGCAGCGCCGTGATGGCCTGGCCATAATCACCCTCGCCAGCCTCCAGGCGCACTGGGAACAGGCTGGTGAACCAGCCCAGGGTGCGGCTGTGGTCGAGGCCGTCGAACAGATCCTCACGACCGTGCCCTTCCAGCCCGACCAGCACCGCACGCTGCTCGCTCCAGCCACACAGGGCGCGGCCGAGGGCGGCCAGCAGCAGATCGTTGATCTGCGTGCGATAGGCTTGCGGCGCGACTTTGAGCAGGCGCGTGGTAGCGGCTCGATCCAGGCGCAGGCTGATCTGTTCACGCAGCGCCACCTGAGCCCGGCCACGAGGGTTGTCACGCGGCGGCTCGCCCAGCCCCTCGCTGGCAGTCTGCTGCAGCCAGTACGGCAACTCCTCGCGCAGGCTTGGCTGACTGGCATAGGCATTCAAGCTGTGCGCCCACTGGCGATAGCTGCAGGAGGCCGGCGGCAGGCTCGGCGTTTCGCCGCGCTGCAGCGCCCCATAAAGCCGCTGCAGATCCTCCAGCAATACCCGCCAGGACACGCCGTCCACACCCAGGTGATGGATCACCAGCAACAGGCGGCGACTACCATCGGCCAGTTCGCTGTAGACCGCCCGCAGCAAGCGACCCTGGCCGATGTCGAGGCTACGCTGTGCACGGTTGGCCAGTACCAGCGCCTCGTCGGCGTCACTCGGCTGCCTATGCCAGAGCAGCGGGTCGGCCTCCAGCCCCAGTTCGTCGAGCTGGCAATAACGCTGCCGCCACTGACCGTCATCACCCCTGGCGAAGGCCAGGCGCAGGCTGCCATGCTCGGCCAGCAGCAAGCGCAGTGCCTGCTCCAGCAGGCTGGCGTCCAGCGGTCGATGGCAGGCCAGCAGCAAGGCCTGGTTGAAATGGTCGGGCTCGGGCAGATGCTGCTCGAACAGCCATTGCTGGATCGGCAGCAGGCTGAAGTGGTCTTCGTCCTCGGCCATGTCCGTCACCCGCGTTGGCGTCGGTTCGCTGACCTGCTGCGGACGCTCCAGCAAGGCGGCGATGCTCTGGTACTGCAACAGGTCGCGCAAACGCAGCTCCAGGCCAAGCCCCTCGGCCTGACGCGCACGCGACACCACCTGCAGGCTGAGAATCGAATCGCCGCCCAGGTCGAAGAAATTGTCGTGAATGCCGACCTGCTCGACCTGCAGCACCTGCGCCCAGATTTCGGCCAGGATGCGCTCGGCCTCATTACGCGGTGCGACATAACCCGCACTCTGCCAGTTCGGCTCCGGCAGCGCCTTGCGGTCGATCTTGCCAGCCGGTGACAGCGGCATGCGCGCGAGCCGGAGAATCTGCGCCGGCACCATATAGTCCGGTAGCTGCGCCCGCAGGTAGCTGCGCAACGCGTCAGCCTCGACCTCACCGACCACATAGCCGATCAGTTGCTTGCCGCTGCCGCCCTCACGCGCCACCACCACGGCTTCACCCACCTGTGCATGCGCCTGCAGGCGCGCCTCGATCTCGCCAAGCTCGATGCGGAAACCACGAATCTTCACCTGATGGTCGATACGCCCCACGTACTCGACGACGCCATCAGCGCGACCACGCACCAGATCGCCACTGCGATACAGGCGCGCGCCCGGCTCACCGAAGGGATCGGCGACGAACCGCTCGGCGGTCAGCCCCGGTCGCTGGTGATAACCGCGTGCCAGCAAGTCGCCGCCGATATACAACTCACCGGCTACGCCGAGCGGCACCGGGCGTAGCTGCGGGTCGAGGATGTACAGGCGGCGCGCGCCGACCGCCTGGCCGATGGGGGCATAGGCGGCCTGGCAACGGGTGCTCGCATCGGCCTTCCACAGCAGCGGCGTGACCACGGTTTCGGTCGGCCCATAGCCGTTGATCAGGTACTCGGCCTTGAGGGTACGGCGCGCCAGCTCGAAGGCGGCTTCTGGCACCGCATCACCACCGAAGCAATAGATGCGCATGCTCGGCACATGGCCAAGCTGCGCGGCCTGATCGGCCAGTTGCAGCAGGTACGCCGGCGGGAAGGCCGCGACCGTGACCTGGTGCTCGCGCAGTTGCGTCAGGGTCTGCTCGGCGCTCCACAGCGCCTCCCCACGGATCAGCAGACTGCCGCCATGGCTGAGGGTGGTGAGCCAGCGCTCATGAGCACCGTCGAAGGCGAACGACATGAAGATCAGTTCGCGATCCTTCGCCGTCATGGCGTAACGCTCGCCGATGGCGCGGCAGTGCGCGGCAATCTGCCCGTGCGCCACCGCTACGCCCTTGGGCTGGCCGGTGGAACCCGAGGTGTAGATCAGATACGCCAGATTGCCGGGCTGCACGGTTACCTGGGGCAGCTCGCAGGATTCGGCGGAGAGATCGAGCCTGTCCAGCTCCAGGCACACCACGTCCTCGGGGACGGGCAGGCGCTCACGCAGGCGGCTGTCGGTCAGCAGCAAGGTGATGCCTGCGTCCTGCATCTGGAACGCCAGGCGCTCACGCGGGTAGTCGGCGTCCAGCGGTACGTAGGCGCCTCCTGCCTTGAGCACGGCGAGCAACGCCAGCGGCAACTCGACACCACGCGGCAAGGCCACGCCCACGCGCACCTCGGGGCCAACGCCGAAGGCAATCAGCCGCTGGGCCAGGCGGTTGGAGTCCAGCTCCAGACGCTGACGGTCAAGACGCCCCGCCTCGTCGATCAGCACAGGCTCCTGCGGCCGCTCGCGGTTGTGTCGGGCGATGCTCAGGTGTACCGGCTCGAATGCAGTGGGCAGCGACGCCTGACCGTGCAGACGCTGGTGCGCCTCGTGTTCGAGCGTGCTCAGGCAATCGAGATCGCCGAGACATTGCTCGCCCCCCAGCAGCATGGCGGCAAGAATCTGCTCGAAGTTGGCGCGGATACGCAGTACCGCGTCCTCATGAAAATGGCTACGCAAGTACTGGTATTCGATCTCCATGCCCTCGCCCAGGCGCACGGCCAGATCCATCGGCACGCTGGTCACGTCCTTGGACGCCAGCTCGCCGAAACGCGGCCCGTCGCCGCCACCGCGTCGCAGCGCCTCGTCCACCGGGTAGTTCTCGAACACGATGATGCTGTCGAATAGCGCCTGGCCGCCATGACCCGCCCAGCGCTGGATGTCGTACAGAGGCGTGTGCTCGTATTCGCGCACCTCCAGGTTGTACGCCTGGAGTGCTCGCAGCCAGTCACCGAGCCCCGCATCCGCCGCTGGCGCCTGCACCACCGGCAAGGTGTTGATGAACAGCCCCAGCAGCGTCTCGGCGCCCGCCAGGCTGGTGGGTCGTCCGGCGACGGTGGCGCCGAAAGTGACCCGCTGCTTGCCGGTGTAGCGCTGCAACAGCAGCAACCAGGCGCCCTGCAACAGGGTGTTGAGGGTCACGCGCTGCCGCCGGGCAAAGGCTCGCAAGCGCTCGGTCGCTGTTGCATCGTAATGGCTGTAGGTCACGCCATGGCCACTGCCTTCAGCGGGACGCGACAGGCTGTCGGCCAGCAAACAGGGTTCCTCCAGCCCGGTCAGACGCTGCCGCCAGAACGCTTCGGCAGCGTCGCCGTCCTGGCGCTGCAGCCAGGCGATGTAGTCGGCGTAGCGTGCGACGGGCGCTGGCAGACGCTCACCGGCATAGACCTGCAGCACCTCCTTGATCAGTTGCGCGCCGCTCCAGCCATCGGTGACCAGGTGGTGCATGGTCCACACCAGTTGCCAGCGCCCCTCGCCCAAAGCCAGCAGGCTCATGCGCTGCAGCGGCGGTCGGGCCAGATCGAAGCCTTCAGCGCGGTCTCGCTCGGCGAAGGCGATGACATTTGTCTCGCCCTCGATCATCCGCACCTCGGTCGGCACCTGACGCTGCACCACCTGCAAGGGCTGGCGTAGCCCGCCCTGCCAGAGAAAACCACTGCGTAGCGTTTCGTGGCGCGCCACCACCTGCGCCCAGGCCGCCTGCAAACGTGGCGGATCGAGCTGCTCGACCGCCACGCTGATCTGGTTCACGTAGAGCCCGGAGCCGGGATTGTCGAGGGCATGGAACAACATGCCCTGCTGCATCGGCGACAGCGGGTAGATATCCTCGATGGCAGCGGCGGGCAGTTCGAGGGTATCGAGCTGCGCCTGATCGAGACCGGCCAGGGGGAAGTCCGCCGGCGTCACGCCACCTGCGCCCGGTGTCAGGCAATGGGCGATCAGCGCGCGCAGCTCGGTCAGGTAACGCTGCGCCAGTTGCATGACCGTCGACTCGTCGAACATCTCGCGGCTGAAGGTAAAGCGCAGGCCCAGGCGCGCATCGAGCACCTGACCATCGATGCTCAGCCAGTTGCCCAGCGGCGCGTCGCCATCGCGATTCGCCCCGGCGCTTTCGCTGGCCAGACGCAACAGGGCATCGCTGGCGAAGCTCGCATCGAACTGGCCCAGATAGTTGAAGGTCACCCTTGGCTCATGCAGGCCATCCAGGCCCTGGCCAAGATGACGCAACAGGCCGTAGCCAAGCCCCCCACGCGGCACCGCACGCAGTTGCTCCTTGACCGCCTTGATCGCCGCACCCGGCTCGCCGTCAGCCTGCAGGCGCAGCGGGTAGAGACTGGTGAACCAGCCCAGGGTACGGCTCAGGTCGATATCGTCGAACAGCGTCTCGCGGCCATGGCCCTCCAGCAGCACGGCGGCACTGCCCTGCCCGCTCCAGGCACACAGGGCACGGGTCAAGGCGGTCAGCAGCAGGTCGTTGACCTGGGTGCGATAGGCCGTTGGCGCCTGTTGCAGCAGGGCGCGGGTTTCACCTTCATCCAGCTCCAGGCGCAGAGTGTGGGCATGACGTTCGGCCAGGCTGGCATCGGCGCGGGCGCCGGGCAGGCTCGGCGCCTTGGCTTCGAGCTGGGCTCGCCAGTAATCCTGCTCGCCGCTCAGCTCGGAGCTGGCGGCGAGATCGACCAGACGCTGCGCCCAGCGTTTGAACGAGCTGCTGCGCGGTGGCAGAGGCTGGCCCGCGTAATGCGCCTGCAGATCCTCCAGCAGCACGCGCCAGGACACGCCATCGATCACCAGGTGATGGACGACCAACAGCAAGCGCTGGCTACCGTCGGCCATGTTCACCAGCATGGCGCGCAGCAACGGGCCGCGCGCCAGGTCGAGGCTGCGCTGCGCGGCGGCGCAATGGTGCTCCAACTCGCTGACATCGGCCGCTTCGCGCAGCCAGAGCACCTCGGCATCCACCTGTTCGACGTGCACGGCGTGGCTACCATCGGCAGCGAAGCGCAGGCGCAGGGCATCGTGATGGGCCTGCAGCGCCGCCAGCGTTGCGGCCAGACGCTGCGCGTCCAGCGTCTCGCGGCAATGCAGCAGCACGGCCTGGTTCCAGTGCGCACGCTGCGGCATGGGCGTGGCGAAGAACAGACGCTGGATCGGCAGCAAGGGCGTCTCGCCCTGCTCCGGCCCCTGCTCCGGCCCCTGCTCGGGCTCGCTCACCGCCTCACGAACGACAGAGGCCAGGGCACGCAGACTCTGATGCTGGAACATGTCCTTGGGGGTCAGTTGCAAACCGGCCTGACGGGCACGGCTGACCACCTGAATGGAAACGATGGAGTCGCCACCGAGTTCGAAGAAATTATCCTCACGGCCGACCTGGGCCACACCCAGCACGCTCTGCCAGATCTCGGCCAGCAGCCGCTCATGTGGCGTTTCCGGGGCCTGGTAATCGGCCTGAACGGCGCTGAACTCCGGCGCCGGCAAGGCTTTGCGATCCAGCTTGCCGTTCGGTGACAACGGCATGGCATCCAGCACCATGATGCGCGCCGGCACCATGAACTCCGGCAACTGCTCGGCCAGCGCCTGGCGCAGTGCTTCACCGTCGCAAGCGGCCACGGCATAGCCCACCAGTTGCTTGCCCTGCGGCGTGTCGCGCGCCACCACCACGGCTTCTTCCACCTGCGGGTGTGCTTGCAGGCGCGCTTCGATCTCGCCCAGTTCGATACGCAGACCACGGATCTTCACCTGATGGTCGATACGACCGACGTATTCGATGGCGCCGTCCGCGCGCCAACGCGCCAGGTCACCGGTGCGATACAGGCGCCCGCCTTCGCCAAAGGGATCGGCGACGAAGCGCTCGGCGGTCAGCCCCGGACGCGCGTGATATCCCCGCGCCAGGCCGACGCCGCCGATGTACAGCTCGCCGGCCACGCCCTGCGGCACCGGCTCCAGCCAGGTGTCGAGGATGTACAGGCGCAGGTTGTCGATGGGCCGGCCGATGGGCACGATGTGCCGCTCGTTCTCCTCGTCGCAGGCCCAGTAGCTGACGTCGATGGCCGCTTCGGTGGGGCCGTAGAGGTTGTGCAGCTTGGCGCTGTGGCGCTGGCGGAACTGCTGTTGCAGCTCGTAGGGCAGTGCTTCACCGCTGCACATCACCTGCCTGAGTGACGGGCAATGTTCCAGTTCGCCCGAAGCAGCGAAGGCCTGCAGCATCGACGGCACGAAGTGCAGCACGCTGACGTCACCCTCATTGATCACCTGACGCAGGGCCAGCGGGTCGCGGTGCGCGCCCGGCTCGGCCACCACCAGCGCCGCGCCAGTCAGCAGCGGCCAGAAGAACTCCCACACCGACACGTCGAAGCTGAACGGGGTCTTTTGCAGCACGCGATCAGCCGGCGTCAGGCCGTATTCCTTCTGCATCCAGTGCAGGCGGTTGATCAGCGCCTGGTGGCTGTTGCCAGCCCCCTTGGGCTTGCCGGTCGAGCCGGAGGTGTAGATCAGGTAGGCCAGATTGTCCGGTGTGCCCTGAACGGGCAGATCGCTCCCCTCAAGCCCTTCCACTTCCGGCCAGTCGCTGTCCAGGCAGAACGTGCGAGCGTTCGAGGCTGGCAGCGCATCACGCAGATGCGCCTGGGTCAGCAGCAGCGTCACACCGCTGTCGTCCAGCATGTGCTGCAGACGGTCATGCGGGTAATCCGGATCCATCGGCACATAGGCGCCACCGGCCTTGACGATGGCCAGCAAGGCCACCACCAGCTCGATGCTGCGCTCGGCCGCCACACCCACCAACATGTCAGGGCCCACACCTTGAGCACGCAGCCAGCGTGCCAGCTGGTTGGCGAGCTGGTGCAGCTCGCGATAGCTCAGGCGCTGCGCGCCGAACTGCAGCGCCAGGGCGTCCGGGGTTTGCGTAGCCTGCTGTTGCAGCAGGGTTTGCAGTTGCACGTCAGCAGGGAACGCCGCCTCGGTGGCGTTCCAACCCCTGAGCAGTTGCTCGCGCTCTGCGCCTGCCAGCATCGGCAGACGCCCCACCGGGCACTGCGGGTCGTCCGACAATGCTTTCAGCAAGTTGAGGAAGTGACCACACAGACGCTCGATGGCGGCCGCCTCGAACAGATCACTGGCATAGGCGAACTGCCCACGCACCGCGCCCTCACGGTTCTCCTCGGTCTGCAACATCAGATCGAACTTGGCGATGCCGGTCGCCAGTTGCAGAGGTTCCATCGTCAGTGCCCCACCATCGGCAGCGGGCAACTCGCACAAGGCATCCAGCGCGCTGGGCAAATGGTTGCAGGCCACCTGAAACAGCGGGTTGTGGCTCAGGCTACGCTCGGGTTGCAGGGCTTCCACCAAGCGCTCGAAGGGCAGTTCCTGATGGGCCTGTGCCTCCAATACGGCCTGGCGTACCGCGCCGAGCAGGTCGATGAACGAGGCGCTCTCCTCGACTTCGCCACACAGCACCTGAGTGTTGACGAAAAAGCCCACCAGGCGCTCGCACTCGGCTCGGCCACGGTTGGCCACCGGCACGCCGATACGCAGTTCGCGCTGACCGCTGTAGCGCACCAGCAAGACCTCGAATGCCGCCAGCAGCACCATGAACAGGCTGGCGCCCTGGCTACGCGCCAGGCTGCGCAGCTCGCTCACCAACGCCGTGGGCAGTTGGAAGTCCAGCGTGGCGCCCCGGTAACTCTGTTCCGGCGGGCGCGGTCGATCGCTGGGCAGGCTCAGCAGCAGCGACGGATCGCCGATGCGTTGCGTCCAGTACTCGAGCTGACGCTGCTCCTCCCCCGCCGCCATCCACAGACGCTGCCAGCGCGCATGGTCGGCGTACTGAATCGGCAGCGGCGGCAGGCTGGCTTCATGACCTGTGACGCAGGCGCCATAGAGGCTGGCAAACTCATCGATCAGCACGCCCATCGACCAGCCATCGGAGACGATATGGTGCAGGTTCAGCAGCAACAGGTGCTCGCTATCGCTCAATCGCAGCAAGTGCAGGCGCAGCAACGGGCCATTGGCGAGATCGAAAGGCTGCCGCGCCAACTGTTCCAGGCGCTCACGTGCAGCGGTCTCACGCGAGTCTGACGGCAGAGCGGAAAGGTCTTCCTCCAGCATGGCCAGAGGCAGGGTCGGCAGGATCACTTGCAACGGCTCGCCGCCTTCCTCGCGAAACAGCGTACGCAGACTCTCGTGGCGCGCCACCAATGCCTCGAAAGCCTGGCGCAGTGCCTCTGTATCCAGCGTGCCACGCATGCGCAAGGCCGCCGGAATGTTGTAGGCCGCACTGTGCGGTTCCATCTGCCAGAGGAACCACAAGCGGCTCTGCGCCGGCGACAGGGGCGCACTTTCACAGGGCTGACGCGTGATCGGCAGGCGCTCCAGGCTCACGCCCTTCTCTCGCAGTTGCTGCAGGAAGGTCAGTTGCTTTTCTTCAGGGAGCGCCGCCAGGCGTTCGGCAACGGTGCGCAGTTGTGCATCCAGCATGGTCATCAGAGGTTCTCCAGCTCGCCCAGCAATTCGTCCATCAGCTCCAGCTCGGCCTCTTGCGAGGGCGCGCTATCACGTTGCGCCTGCAGGTGGCTGGCCAATGCCTGGATGGAACTCAACTCGAACAACGCGTGCAGCGGCAGCGTCACGCCCAGGCGATTGCGCAGGGTCATGCCGACCTGAGTCAGCAATAACGAATGCCCGCCCAGTTCGAAGAAGTCGTCGTGGATACCGACCCGCTCGACCTGCAGCACCTGCGCCCAGATCGCCGCCAGCTCACGCTCCAGATCATTGCGTGGCGCCACGTAACCCACAGCCGAAGTACCGAACTCCGGCGCCGGCAAGGCCTTGCGATCCAGCTTGCCATTCGGCGACAGCGGCATCGCATCCAGCACCAGGATGCGCGCCGGCACCATGAACTCCGGCAACTGCTCGGCCAGCGCCTGGCGCAGTGCTTCACCGTCGCAACCGGCCACGGCATAGCCCACCAGTTGCTTGCCCTGCGGCGTGTCACGCGCCACCACCACCGCTTCTTCCACCTGCGGGTGCGCCTGCAGACGCGCTTCGATCTCGCCCAGTTCGATGCGCAGGCCACGGATCTTCACCTGATGATCGATACGGCCGACGTATTCGATGGCACCGTCCGCCCGCCAGCGCGCCAGGTCACCGGTGCGATACAGGCGCCCGCCTTCGCCGAATGGATCGGCGACGAAGCGCTCGGCAGTCAGCCCAGGCCGCGCGTGATAACCCCGCGCCAGACCAACACCGCCGATGTACAGCTCGCCCGCCACGCCTTGCGGCACCGGCTCCAGCCAGGTGTCGAGGATGTACAGGCGCAGGTTGTCGATGGGCCGCCCGATGGGCACGATGTGTCGCTCGTTCTCCTCGTCACACGCCCAGTAGCTGACATCGATGGCCGCTTCGGTAGGGCCATAGAGGTTGTGCAATTTGGCGCTGTGGCGCTGGCGGAACTGCTGTTGCAACTCGTAGGGCAGCGCCTCGCCGCTGCACATCACCTGCTTGAGTGACGGGCAATGCTCCAGTTCGCCGGAGGCAATGAAGGCCTGCAGCATCGACGGCACGAAGTGCAGCACGCTGACCTCGCCCTCATTGATTACCTGACGCAACGCCAGTGGGTCGCGGTGAGCCCCCGGCTCGGCCACCACCAGCGCGGCGCCAGTCAGCAACGGCCAGAAGAACTCCCACACCGACACATCGAAGCTGAACGGGGTCTTTTGCAGCACGCGATCAGTCGGCGTCAGGCCGTATTCCTTCTGCATCCAGTGCAGGCGGTTGATCAACGCCTGGTGGCTGTTGCCGGCACCCTTGGGCTTGCCGGTGGAACCGGAGGTGTAAATCAGGTAGGCCAGGTTGTCCGGTTTGCCTTGGATCGGCAGATCACTCCCCTCCAGCCCCTCCACTTCTTCCCAGTCGCTGTCCAGGCAGAACGTGCGAGCGTTCGAGGCCGGCAACGCATCACGTAGATGCGCCTGGGTCAGCAGCAGCGTCACACCGCTGTCGTCCAGCATGTGCTGCAGACGCTCGTGCGGGTAATCCGGATCCATCGGCACATAGGCGCCACCGGCCTTGACGATGGCCAGCAAGGCCACCACCAGCTCGATGCTGCGCTCGGCAGCCACGCCCACCAGCACGTCCGGGCCTACGCCTTGATTGCGCAGCCAGCGGGCCAGCTGGTTGGCGCGCTGGTGCAGCTGGCGATAGTTCAGGCGCTGCGCGCCGAACTGCAGCGCCAGGGCGTCCGGGGTTTGCGTAGCCTGCTGTTGCAGCAGGGTTTGCAGTTGCATGTCAGCGGGGAACACTGCTTCGGTGGCATTCCAGCCACCCAGCAGTTGCTCGCGCTCTGCGCCTGCCAGCATCGGCAGATCCCCCAGACGGCGTTCGGCACCCTCGGCCAGGGCCAGCAGCAGACGCTCGAAATGCTCACGCAACTGCTCTACCTGGCTGGGCGCCAGGCGGTCGGCACGGTAGGCGTAACGGATATCCAGGCATTCGCCCGCGCTGGCCACCAGGGCCAGGGCGAAATGGGTGCTCTCGACCGGGCGCTGGCCGAGTACACGCAGGCTGTCGCCGCCGCCGGCAAGCACGCTGTCCATAGGGAAGTTCTCGAACACCAGAATGCTGTCGAACAACGCCTGGCCCGGCTTGCCGGCCCAGCGCTGGATATCGTGCAACGGGCTGTGCTCGAACTCGCGAGCGTGCAGGTTGAGCGCCTGCAAATCGCGCAGCCAGTCGCCAACGGCCCAGTGCGGCTGGATCTCATGGGCAATCGGCAAGGTATTGATGAACAGACCGAGCAGACTTTCCGCGTTCGGTAACTCAGATGGACGCCCGGCGACAGTGGCGCCGAAGCAGGGTCTCACCTGCCCGGTGTAACGCTGCAGAAGCAGCAGCCAGGCCCCCTGCAGCAGGGTGTTGAGGGTCACACGCTGCGCCTGGGCAAACTGCTGCAACCTCTGCGTCAGCTCGGCGCTCAAGCGGCCATGCACTTCACGTGCAGGCTCTGCGGCGGCCTGCCCCAGCGCCCCCGCCAGCAGGGTCGGCTCGTCGAACGCGGCCAGGCGCTCGCGCCAGAAGCGCTCGCCAGCGGCTGCATCCTGAGCCTGCAGCCAGGCGATGTAGTCGCGGTATTGGCCAGGCTGCGCCGGCAGTGTTTCACCGCGGTAGAGCGCCAGCACCTCACCCACTTGCCGAGCGCTGCTCCAGCCGTCGGCAATCAGATGGTGGCAGGTCCATAGCAGGTGGTAGCGGCGCTCACCCAGGCGCACCAGGGTCAGACGCTGCAGCGGCGGTACAGCGAGGTCGAAGCCTTCGGCCCGTTCGGCTGCAGCCAGTACATCCAGGGCTTCGGGCTCGGCAGACCGTGAGCGCCAGTCGTGCTCACGCACCGGCAGCTCGGCATGACGCAGCACGAACTGCAATGGCACACCCGCTTCGGTAAGCAGGAAGCCGCTGCGCAGCACGGCATGACGCGCCACAACCTGCCGCCACGCGGCGATAAAGCGCGGCGCATCCAACCCATCCAGGTCGACCCGCAGCTGGTTGACGTAAAGACCGGAGCCCGGCACGTCGAGCGCATGGAACAACAGTCCCTGCTGCATGGGCGACAACGGATAGAGATCGTCCAGCTCACCCACCGGCAGATCGAGGCTGTCCAGCGTCGCCTGATCCACGCCCGCCAACGGCACGTCGCTCGGCGACAGACGCGGCGTGGCAATGCGCACATGGGCCAGCAGCTCATGCAGTGCCTGCTCCAGCCCCTGCACCAGGGCATCGATCGCCTCGGCCGGGAACATGGCCTGGCTATAGGTCAGCTCCAGCTCCAGACGTCCGCCCAAGATGCGGCCATTGATCACCAGCCAGTTGCCCAGCGGAGCATTCTCCGGCTGGCTATGGCCAGCCGACTCGCTGGCCGGGCGCAGTACGGAATCACCGGTGAATTGCTGGTCGAACTGCCCCAGGTAGTTGAAGGTGACACGCGCCTGCCCCGCTGCTTGCAGCGTCTGGCCATGCTCGCTCAGGTAGCGCAGCACGCCGTAGCCGATGCCGGCACGCGGCACATCACGAATGCTTTCCTTGACCGCGCGCAATGCCGCACCCGGTTCGCCGGTCGGGCGCAGACGCAGCGGATAAAGGCTGGTGAACCAGCCAACGCTGCGCGACAGCTCCAGCGGTTCGCCCTCATCGAAGGCATCGCGACCATGGCCCTCAACTTCCAGCAGGGCCTCCTCGCTCCCCGTCCAGTGGCACAGGGCGCGGCCAACCGCCGCCAGCAGCAGGTCATTGATACGCAGACGTTGCGCCGCCAGCATCGGGCCGAGCAGTTCGGCGGTAGCGTCGCGCTCCAGAGCAATGTGGCGCTGCCGTGCCTCGCGCCAGGTGGCCGCTGCGTGGCGATCTGCCTGGGGAATCGCCGGAGCATCGGCCAGTTGCGCCAGCCAGTACGGCAGTTCAGCAGCCAGTGCCGGGCTCGTCGCCAACGCCTGCTGACGGGCAGCCCAGATGGCATGCGGGTCGCCTTCGGCCGGCAACACGGCAGGCTGACCTGCGCGGATGGCGCCATAGGCAGCGTGCAGATCGTCCAGCAGCACCCGCCAGGAGACGCCATCCACTGCCAGGTGATGGATCACCAGCAACAAACGCTCACCGCCCTCGTCCAGACTGACATGCATGGCCCGCAGCAATGGGCCGTGACGCAGATCCAGGCTGCGCTGGGCTTCGTCGCACAGGCGCTCGAGCGTATGCCGATCAGCGGCATGACGGCGCCAGAGCAGCGTCAGGTCGAGTGCGCCCATCTCCGCGATACGCAGACGCGCCTGCTCGCCTTCCAGACGCAGGCGCAACGCCGGGTGGCATTGCAGCAAGGCATGCAGCGCACGTTCCAGCGCGGTGAGATCCAATGGCTCGCAGGCCTCCAGCAGGATCGCCTGGTTCCAGTGGTTGCGCAGGGCAGCCGGTACACGCTCGAAGAAGCGCGCTTGCACCGGGGCCAGCGGCGCACCGCTGTCGAGCGGTGCGTTGATGATGGCCGGTGCCGTGGCAACTGCCGGCACCTCGCGTGTTTGCAGCCACTGCGCCAGTTGGCGCACGGTCTGGCGCTCGAACAACTGCTTGGGACTGAGCTTGAAACCCAGTTTGCGAATGCGTGCAATGATCTGCAGGCTGAGGATGGAATCGCCACCCAGCTCGAAGAAGTTGTCCTCGGCGCCTACCCGCTCGACCTTGAGCACGGCCTGCCAGATCGCCGCCAACTGGCTTTCCAGCTCGCTCAGCGGCGCCTCCTCGCGCGGCTTGGCAGCCACGTCCGGGCGCGGCAGGGCCTGGCGATCGACCTTGCCATTGGCCGTCACCGGCAAGGCTGGCAGCAGCATCAGGTGCGCCGGCAGCAGGTAGTCCGGCACCTGGGCGGCCAGCGCCTGGCGCAGCGCTTCGGCCTCGCCATCGGCCACGCACCAGGCCAGCAGGCGCATCGGGCCATCGCCTTCGCGCTCGGCGAGCACCAGGGCATCGAGTACACCTGGCAGACGCTTGAGCACCTGCGCCAGCTCGGCCGGCTCCACCCGATAACCGCGGATCTTTACCTGCTCGTCGAGGCGACCGAGGAATTCGATCTCACCATCGGCACGCAGGCGCACGCGGTCGCCACTGCGGTAATAGCGCTCACCCTCGAGCAGGATGAAACGCTCCGCCGTCAGTTGCGGCTGGCCGAGATAGCCGTCGGCCAGGCCGGCACCGGCGATCAGCAACTCACCCGGCACGCCAAGCGGCAGACTGACGAGTTGCTCGTCGACCACCCGCACGCGGATATTGGGCAGCGCCCGGCCGATGGCCAGATTGCCCGGCGGCAGGGCATCGCCGAGGCGCCATTCATGGGTCAGCACGCCCACCGTGGTTTCGCTCGGGCCATAGTGGTTGACCACCCGCAAACCCTGGGCCAACTCACGCACGTGCGCCAGCAGCGGTGCCCCGCAGGCTTCGCCACCGAGCACCAGCAGACGCGACGGCAATACCTCGGCAGGTTGTGGCGCGGCAGCCAGCAGGCCACTGAGATGGCTGGGCACGATCTTCAGCACGGCCACGGCACGCGTCTGGATGAAGGCGGCGAAACGCTCGGCATCGGCCACCTCCTCGGCACTGGCCAGGCAAAGCCGCCCGCCACTGCACAGCGCGCCGAACAGGCTGGTATTGCCGAGATCCGCCGCCACAGACGACACCATCGCCCAGCCCTCACCGGGCCGGCTGTCCAAGCGGGTCAGCACGCCCTGCACGTAGTTGGCCAGGGCGCCGTGGCTGACCACCACGCCTTTGGGCTGACCACTGGAGCCGGAAGTGAAGATCACATAGGCCGGGCTGGTCGGATCGATCACCACGGCAGGCGCCTGCGCCGCACAGTCCAGCGGCCCGCTAGCCTCGACCCGCAATGCCTGATCCGGGAACAGCACAGCGGTTTCGCGCTCGCTCACCAGCACGCAGCGCGCGCCACTCTCGGCCAGCAGTTGCTGCAGACGCGCGCTCGGCAATGCCGGGTCGAGCGCCACGTAGGCAGCGCCAGACTTCAGTACCCCCAGCAGCATAAGCAGCCAGCGTGCGCCGCGCGCCTGGCATAGCGCGACGCGCTCACCCGCACCAATACCCTGAGCGCGCAAGGCGTTGGCCAGACGGTTGGCCGCCGCATCCAGCTCGGCATAGCGGTATTGGCCATCCCAGGCCTCGACCGCCATTTCATCCGGACGTGCCGCGCACTGCCGGTTGAACAGTTGCAGCACATCGGCAGCCGGCCATGGACGGCGCTCGCCAGCCAGCTCCGAACGCAGGTCGGCTGGAGCCAGTGCCAGTTGCTTGAGTGGCTCGAATGGCCGGGCACAGAGTTGTTCCAGTTGCCAGGTGAAGGTGGCGACGATGCGCGCCACCGTGCTGGCATCGAACAGATCCTGGGCGAAAACGAAGCTGCCGCGCAGATGGCCATCCTCGCTGGCCTCGGCCATGTCCAGGGCCAGATCGAAACGCGCACCGTACTGCTGCTCGCTGAACAGCTGCAGCTTCAGCGGGCCGGCATCCGGCAGGCGGCTGACGTCGAAACCGAAGTTGAATTTGACCTGTGCCAGCGGGTTCCAGGCCAGGCTACGCTCCGGCTGCAGCGCCTCGACCAGTTGCTCGAAAGGCACGTCCTGATGCGCCTGGGCACCGAGCGCCAGCGGCTTGAGCGCGGCCAGCAGATCGCTGAAGGAAGCCTGCGCGTCGACCTGGCAGGGATAGACCAGGGTGTTGACGAAGAAGCCGATCAGCCCTTCGGTTTCCAGTTGCTGGCGGTTGGCGACCGGCACCGCGATACGCAGATCGCTCTGGCCGCTGCAACTGCGCAGCAAGACGCCATAAGCGCCCAGCAACAACATGAACAGAGTGACGTCCTGGCTACGCGCCAATGCTCTGAGGCGGTCGCTCAGCGCCGCGTCCAGCTCGAAGCCGAGACTGCCGCCGCGGTAGCTCTGCTGCGCCGGACGTGGACGGTCGCATGCCAGATCGAGACGCGGATTGTCCCGCCCCAGTTGCTGCACCCACCAGGCAAACTGTCGCTCGCCCTCGCCACCGGCGAGCAGGCTGCGTTGCCACTGGGCGTAGTCGGCGTACTGCACCGGCAGCGCCGGCAGCGCGGCCTGGTTGCCCGCCAGCGCGGCACTGTACAGCGCGGCGAACTCATCCATCAGCACACGGATCGACCAGCCATCGGAGGCGATATGGTGCAGGGTCAGCAGCAGCACATGATCCTCTGCGGCCAGACGCAACAGCGTCAGGCGCAACAGCGGGCCGTCGCGCAGGTCGAACGGGCGTCCGGCCTCCTCTTCGGCCAGGCGATGGGCCTGAGCCTCGGCATCACCGTGGGCGGACAGATCCAGACGCACCATGGGCAGTTCCATCCGCGCATGGATGACCTGGCACGGCTCGCCGTCGCGCTCGTCGAAGGTGGTGCGCAGGGTCTCGTGACGCGCCATCAGCGCAACGAATGCCTGGCGCAGCGCGGCTTCGTCCAGCGCGCCGCGCAGGCGCAGGGCACCGGGGACATTGTAGGCGGCACTGTGCGGCTCCATCTGCCAGAAGAACCACAGGCGCGCCTGCGCCGGGGACAGCGCCAGCGCGCCATCACGCGGCACGCTGCGCAGTGGCGGGCGGCTGTCGGGGGCACCGAGCGCCGCCACACGGGCGGCGAAGGCATCCAGCCGCGAGGCCTCGAAGATCATCGGCAACGGACACTCGACGGCGAGGCGTTGGCGTATCCGCGAGACCAACCGGGTCGCCAACAGCGAATGCCCCCCGAGTTCGAAGAAATCATCCTCGCGACCGACACGCGGCAGCTCGAGCAACTCGGCCCAGAGCGCGGCGAGCTGGCTTTCCAGGCCCTCGCGCGGCGCAGTGTAATTGTCATTGACTTCCGCCACGTCGGGCAGGGCCTTGCGGTCGATCTTGCCATTGACGTTCAGCGGCAGCTGCGCCAGCGCGATGATCTGCGTGGGCACCATGTACTCGGGCAGTTGCTCGCGCAGCGCCGCCTTCAGCGCCTCGGTCGCCTGCAGTGGCGCCACGTAGGCCACCAGCCGGCGCCCCGCTGCGCCATCGCGACAGATCACCGCCGCTTCGCTGACCCCATCGAGCATGCGCAAGCGTGCTTCGATCTCGCCCGGCTCGATGCGGAAGCCGCGAATTTTGACTTGCTGATCGACGCGCCCGAGGTAATCGAATGCGCCATCTTCACGCCAGCGCACACGGTCGCCGGTACGGTAGAGACGGCCACCCGCCATGCCGAAGGGGTCGGCGACGAAACGCTCGGCGGTCATGCCGGGACGTTGATGATAACCACGCGCCAACAGCTCGCCGCCGATGTACAGCTCACCGGCCACACCGCGCGGCAGCGGCTGCAGATGCTCGTCGAGCACGTACAGATCGCGAGCACCCACGGCCTCGCCGATGGGCGCATAAGCGGCGCCACAACGGCTGGCCGCATCGGCCTTCCACAGCAGGGGCGTGACCACGGTTTCGGTCGGCCCATAGCCATTGATCAGGTGCTCCGCCTTGAGGCTGCGCCGTGCCAGCTCGAATGCCGCTTCCGGCACCGCGTCACCACCGAAGCAGTAGATGCGCATGCTCGGCGCATGACCGAGGCGCGCCGCCTGCTCGGCCAATTGCTGCAGGAAGGCCGGCGGGAAGGCGGCAACCGTCACCTGGTGCTGCTTAAGGCGTTCCAGGGTCTGCTCCGGCGTCCACAACGCAGCACCGCGAATCAGCAGACTGGCGCCGTGGCTCAGCGCGGTGAGCCAACGCTCATGGGCACCGTCGAAGGCGAACGACATGAAGATCAGCTCGCGGTCGCTCGGCTGCATCGCATAGCGCTCGCCGATGGCGCGACAGTGCGCGGCGATCTCGCCATGCGCCACGGCAACGCCCTTGGGCTGGCCAGTGGAGCCGGAGGTGTAGATCAGGTAGGCCAGGTTGGCCGGATGAACATGGGAAGTCGGGCATTGCGCCGGCCAGGCGGCATCATCGAAACGGTCGAGATCCAGACGCTGCACAGAATCGCCAATCGGCAAGTTCTCGGCCAACGTGGACTGACTGATCAACCAGCCGATGCCGGCATCCTCGATCAGCCAGGCCAGGCGCTCGCGGGGATGATCCACATCCAGCGGCACATAGGCGCCGCCCGCCTTCATAACGGCCAGCAGAGCCAGCGGAATGTCCACGCCGCGCGGCAGGGCCACGCCAACCCGCGCCTCGGGGCCGACCCCCGCCGCCACCAGCGCCTGAGCCAGACGGTTGGCGCGCGCATCCAGCTCGGCGAAGCGCAGGCTACGCTGCTCATCCAGCACTGCGATGGCCTCGGGCTGGGCGGCAGCCTGCACCGCGATGCGCGCCGCCAGCGGCTCGAAAGCCTCAGTGCTGGCTGGCTCTGCGCGGCGCCACAGCGCCTCGTCGAGCCAGGCACGCGTCTCCAGCGGCGCGTCCGCCGGTTGCGTCGGCAGTGCCCGCAGCAGCGCGAGGAACTGCTCGGCCATGCGCGCCATGCCAGTAGCGCAATAGCGTTCGGCGGCATAACAGAAACTCAGTTCGATACCTGCCCGACTCTCGCGCACACGCAACACCAGGTCGAAGGGGGTTTCCAGGTCGATCTGACGCAGGCCTTCCACGTTCAGCCCCTGCAACACCACCTCCTCTCGCACCTGATGGTCGAACGCCACCTGGCACAGCGGATGGCGGCCGTGGCCGCGTTCGGGCTGCAACGCCTGCACCAGTTGTTCGAACGGCAGATCCTGATGCGCCTGGGCATCCAGCAACCCATCGCGCACCTGGCACAACAGTGCGCTCAGGCTCGGGTTGGCCGACAGGTCACTGCGCAACACCAGCAGGTTGACGAAGAACCCTACCAGGCGCTCGCTGGCGAGCTGTTCACGCCCGGCCTGGGTAAGACCGATGCGCAGATCCTGCTGGCCGGTAAAGCGCTGCAACAACAGGTTGAAAGCGGCCAGCAGCAGCATGGCCAGGGTCACGCCGTGCTGCTGTGCCAGGCGCCGCAACTCGCCACTCAAGTCATCGTCGAGATGCTGTTCGATAAACGCAGCACGTCGCCCACCTGGCCCTGCCGTCTCGTTCAGAGCGTAAGGCAGCTCCAGCGGCGGGTGCTCTTCACCCAAGCGTGCGCGCCACCACTGCAGCAGACGGGCGCTCGCCCCGCTGTCCAGCCTCTGCTGTTGAGCGGCGGCGATATCGATGTACTGATGGCTCAGTTGCGACAGCTGCGCGGCCTGACCTTGCAGACGCGCCGCATAGCACGCCGCGAATTCCTCCAGCAGCAGGTTCAGCGAGGCGCCATCGGCGATGATGTGGTGCACGCACAACAGCAGCGTCTGACGGCCTTCGCCCAGGCGCTGCAGACGCAGGCGCAGCAACGGGCCGCGGGCCAGGTCGAAGGGTTCGCCGGCGAACTGCAGCGCATCGCCCTCAGCAGCGCTCGGCTGGCCACTCAAATCGATCTGGCTGAACGGCACCGGCGCGACGCCGGCCAGGTGCAGGCGCACCTCGCCATCGCCCTCCTCGACGAAACGACTGCGCAGCGTCTCGTGACGCAGTTGTAGATCGACGAATGCCTGTTGCACGGCGTCGACATTCAGCTCACCGCGCAACGTCAGGCCACCGGCGATGTGGTACAGCGGGCTGTGCGGCTCCAGCTTCCAGAGGAACCAAAGACGGCGCTGGGCCGGCGACAGCGGCAACGAGCCATGGCGATCCAGACAGGGCACTTCGGCGCAGGCCGGTGCGGCTGCGACATGGCTGGCCAGCGCGGCGACGAAGGCGCCCAGCACCGGCGCCTCGAACAGCAGGCGCGGTTCGACTGCCCGGCCATGGCGCTCACGCAGGCGTGCCAGCAACTGGGTCGCCCGCACCGAATCCCCACCGAGCACGAAGAAGTGGTCGTCACGTTCGACCGCCTCCACCTGCAGCACCTCACACCAGAGGGCGGCCATGGCCTGCTCTGCCTCACTCAGCCGAGCAGTGCTCACCTGATCCCCTTCCAGCAGTTGCCCGGCACGCTGCACCGCGTAAGCCGCCAGGGTGCCGTCGGCCAATTGCTGGCGACATGCAGAGCGCTGCAGCTTGCCGCTGGAGGTCTTCGGCAACGCGCCCGGTTCCAACAGTGCCACCAACAACGGCGCCTCCTGGAAGCTGTCGGCCACGGCCGCCGAGATGGCCTTGATCAGCGCCGCCGCCGGTATCAACTTGCGCACGCTGCGGCCGATCTCGGCGGCGATACCGATGCCCTCGCGCCCGTTGTGCTCCACGGCGAATGCAGAAATGCGGCCCTTGCGCACCACGTCCACTTCTTCTTCGACGCAGCGCTCCAGATCCTGTGGATAGAGGTTCTGGCCACGCACGATGATCATGTCCTTGAGCCGCCCGGTGACGTACAGCTCATCGTTATGCAGGAAGCCCAGGTCGCCGGTACGCAGCCAGGTGCGACCATCGCGCTCGACGAAGGCCCGCGCACTGGCCTCGGGGTTACGCCAGTAGCCCAACGCAACGCTGGGGCCACTGCTCCAGATCTCGCCAACCTGTCCTGGCCCCAGCGCTGCGCCACTGTGCGGATCGACCAGTTGCACCTCATGCTCAGGCTGCAGGTGCCCGCAACTGACCAACAAAGTGCCGCGGCCAGGGCGCCCCAGGTTACTGGCCAGTGCCGTCGGATCCACCTCCAGCAAACCGATACCCTTGCCGCGCTGACCACCGGCAACGAACAGCGTCGCCTCGGCGAGGCCGTAGGAGGCATAGAGTGCGTCGGCATCGAACCCGACCGGCGCGAAGGTGGCAGCGAAGCGCTCCAGGGTGTCAGGGCGAATCGGCTCGGAGCCGGAGAACGCCAGACGCCAGCGACTCAGATCGAGCCCCTCCATGGCTGTCTCGCCGATACGTTCACAGCACAGCCGATAGGCGAAATCCGGGCCGCCACTGACCGTACCGCCGTAACGGGAGATAGCCTCCAGCCAGCGGCGCGGACGCTCGAGGAAATAGCGCGGCGACATCAGCACGCAGGGAATGCCGCTGTAGATCGGCTGCAAAAGACCGCCAATCAAACCCATGTCGTGAAACAGTGGCAGCCAACTGACCATCACGTCATCGGCACCGATACCCAGACCATGGCGGATCAGCCGCTCGTTGGCCAGCAGGTTGCCATGGCTGACCTGCACGCCCTTGGGTGTCGAGGTGGAACCCGAGGTGTATTGCAGGAAGGCGATATGCGCATCGCTCAACTCCGGCATGCGCCAGGCCAACCCCAGGCCAGCTGGCGTATGGTCAACGGCGAGCAGTTGCAACGCGGCACCACCGACACCCTGACAGGCAGGACGCAGGGCTTCCAACAGGCTGGAATCGGTAAGCACCAGGCTCGGTTCAGCGTCGCCGAGAATGGCCTGCAAACGCGCCAGGTGCTGTGGCCTGACCGACTCAGGCGGATATGCCGGCACCGCGATGATGCCGGCATACAGGCAGGCAAAGAAGGAAACCACGTATTCCACACTGCTGTGCATCAGCAAAACGGCGCGATCACCGGGTTGGCCATGCTGCAGCAACCAGACGGCCAGATCCCGAGCGCGCTCGTCCAGCGCTCGGTAAGTCAGCGCTTCGTCCACCCCTTCGGCAATGAAGCGCAGGGCGATATCGCGCGGCGTTTCAGCGGCACGCTGGACGAGCGCCTCGACCAGGTTGGTGGCAGCATCGTAACGATCATTCATGGCATCACCTTGAATCGCGATGGGTGCACTGCACCCGCCGTGTGAAATGGAATATTCGGGGGCTCAGAGCAGATCCAGGCCATGGCCTTGCGCCATGGCAACGATGACCTTGCGCGGGCCACTGAAAGGCGCGCGAGCATGGGCAGTCAGCATGTTGTCGAGCATCAGCACGTCGCCACTGCACCAGGGAAAGCTGACCGTGGCTTCGGCCAGCACGCCGCGTATGTCGTCGAGCAGGGACTCCTCGATCGGGCTACCGTCGCCGTAATAGACATTGCGCGGCAGATCGTCCTCATCGACGATTTCCAGCAGGCTTTCGCGCACCTCGGCGGGCAGGTTGGAGACGTGGAACAGATGCGCCTGGTTGAACCACACCCAGTCGCCGGTGCGTGGATGACGGGCAACTGCCTGACAGCGCTGGCGAGTGCGCAGTTCGCCGTCGTCCTTCCACTCGCAATCGATCTGGTGAGCCCGGCAGTAGGCCTCTACCACCGCACGGTCGCTGCTGTTGAACACCTGCTCCCAGGCAACGTCCAGGCCGTTGCCGAAGTTGCGCACATACATCAGCCCACGCTCGCTGAAACGACGGCGGATCGCCTCGCCGACCTGGCGGTAGATCACCCGGCTGTCGGCAATCGGCGTCTCCCCGCCACTCTGCGCAGCCTGCACGCAGTAGAACCAGATACGCATCGGCCACTCGCGGGTATAGGCCTGCTCATTGTGCAGCGGAATATGCTGGTGCGGCGGATACTCGGTGGAGGTGTAGACGCCAGCGGTCACGTTACTGCGTGGCGTGGAACCGAATTCGTAGTTCAACAGCGGGTCGCCGAATGCGGCAGCGAACGCACGAAAGCGCTCGGCTTCACCCACGTCGAAACCGCGCAACAGCACCCCACCACAGCGTTCGAGGTGTTGATCGATCAGCTCGCGCAGCTCCTGCTGGCTCGCCAGCAGGTCGATTCCGTCGTCAGCCTGCACCAGCAGCGGTAAACCACCGCGCGACTCAGGCAAAGGCTTGATGGAGAAGAAAGTCATCACATGCTCCTCTCAGGCCTCGATGGCCTGGAGATCGCGCCCACTGTCACGCAGCTTGCCGAGCATGTACTCGAGCAACTGCTGTTCGCAGGCGTTGATGAAAAAATGGTCGCCCTCGAACATCTCCAGCGAGAAGTCATCGGCGGTTTCGTCCTGCCAGGCTGCCAGCGCATCCACCGACACCCGATCGGCCTTGCCGCCCAGCACATGGATCGGGCAACCGAGCAGCGCACGTCGGTAGTAGCGGTAACGGCCACACAGGAGAAAATCGGCGCGCAGCACCGGCAGGGTCAGACTGAGCATCTCCGCATCGTCAAATACGGCTGCGGGCGTACCACCCAGAGATCGCAGACGCAGCAACAACTGCTCATCGCTCTGCTCTTGCGCCAGTTCGAGGTGGGTCTCGCGGCGCGACGGCGCCGGTGCTGCCGAGGCGAACAGCGCCTGCGGAGCTGGCATGCCGAGCTGGCGCAGCGCATGGGCCAACTCGAAAGCCAGCAGGCCACCGAGACTGTGGCCAAACAGCGCGTAAGGCTGCCTGAGCGACTCGCTCAACTCGGCCGCGAGCTGATTGGCCAGTGCCTGCATATCGGTCTGCAACGGTTCATTGAAGCGTCGACCCCGCCCAGGCAACTCCAGCGGCAACACCTCGACCCATGCCGGCAGGGAACGACGCCAACGCGCATAAGCCATTGCGCTGGCACCGGAATATGGCAGGCAGTACAGGTGCAAGCGGCCGGGCATCATCACTGCTCCGCAGCCTGGCCGCTCATCGCCTGACGCAAGCTCAGTGGACGCATGTCGACCCACTCCCGCTCAACATAGGCCAGACACTCCGCCTTGCTGCCACGCTGCTGCGTCTCACGCCAGCCAGCGGGCACAGCCTTGCCGTCTGGCCACAGGGAATACTGCAGCTCGTGATTGACGAGAACCTTGAATGTCGCGTCGTCGCGATCAAATGCCATCTCTGCCTCCTTCTCGCCCGGGTTGGGCGGCTTTCCGATGAAGACGAAGGAGAGAAGCGAATAGTTAGGATTAACTCATGAGATTAATTATCATAAGTGCCGTTTGAGAGGATATTCTCATCCGACTGAACGCTTTGATCGCGGATTGAGTCAGAGGCTGCGTAACAGTTGATAATAATTATCAACTCCATTAGATTTGGCCGCCTCGATACCGGCGCAGGAACCGCCAGGCAGGGCTAAAAGACCCGCGCAATGGATTCGCGCCAGATCTAACCCATGTGGACGCCCATCACGCTCTGGCCGCATAGGAAACATCTCATGCCCAAGACGCTCCCCACTCAGCAGCATCTGGCCCTGCACGACCTGTTCGTCACCCGCAGGCAGACCTTCATCAACGCGGCGGCGCGCATCCTCGGTTGCCGCAGCCACGCCGAAGATGTGGTGCACGACGCCTATATCAAGCTCAGCGCCGCGAGCATGGTGCCAAGCATCCAGTCGCAAAGCAGCTACCTGCTACGCGTGGTGCGCAACCTGGCGATCGACCTCTATCGTCGTCAGGCTCTGGAGAAACGCTATGCCGGCAGCGAGGAAGAAGGCCTGTATATCGCTGCCCCTGGCGCCTCACCAGAGACCAGCCACGAGAGTCGAGAGACCTTGGAAATGCTCTCCTCGGCCTTGGCGCAAATGCCCGAACGCACTCGCTATGCCTTCGAGATGTACAAATTGCACGGGCGTACGCAGAACGATATCGCCAAGGAGCTGGGGGTTTCACCAACCCTGGTGAACTTCATGGTGCGCGACGCACTGCTGCACTGCCGGCAAGCGCTCAAGCGCATGGAGAGCAAGGCGCACTGAAACGAGAAGGGAACATCTGCGACGCGCCACTGGGAACTGGCCCAAGGGTCTAGAAGAGATGGCGTCCCCTGCTGGAATCGAACCAGCATCTAGCCCTTAGGAGGGGCTTATTCTATCCGTTGAACTAAGGGGACACGGCCGTATTGGCAACGGCCGGGCCGCATCTTAGCGGCGGCGCGCGCATTTGTCATGTCGCGCACCGCTCCGTACCTAGCGCTGCCAACCCAGGGAAACCACCTTGGCGCTAGCGGCAGCACGCACGGGTTGCAGGCCGCCGCGTAAACGCTCCAGCGCCATGCGGTCGGCAATCGCGGTGGTGGTCTCACCCTCGCGCTCGGCACGCTGGAAGATCTCCGTCAGGGTCGGGCCGATACCTTCGATATGCGCCTTGAGCTGCTCGGCGCTGCCACCGGTGCGCTCGTAGCAGACATCGATGATGCCGCCGGCATTGATCGCGTAGTCCGGTGCATACAGGCACTCACGGCGACGCAGCAGCTCGGCCAGGCTGGCGTCGGCCAGCTGGTTGTTGGCCGCACCGGCGATGATCGGCGCGCGCAGGGCTTCCAGCGTCTGCAGGTTGATGATGGCGCCCAGTGCGCACGGCGCGAATACGTCCACATCGAGGCGGTAGATCTCGCGCTGGCCAACCGCTGTAGCGCCCAGCTGGCTGACGGCGCGCTGCACGTTGGCCTCGACGATGTCCGTCACCCACAGTTGCGCACCGGCCTCCTTGAGCAGTTTGGCCAGACCGAAGCCGACCTGACCGACACCCTGGATGGCCACGCGCATGCCGGACAGGTTCTGCCGCCCCAGGCGATGCGCCACAGCCGCCTGGATGCCGATGAACACACCGTAGGCAGTCGAAGGCGACGGATCACCGTCACGGCTGCCGCCACCGAAAGCCTCGCGCTGCCCGGCGCCGGCCACGTGGCGAGTGCGCTCGGCCATGATGCGCATCTCGGCCACGCCAGTACCCGAGTCGGCCGCGGTGACATAGCGCCCACCCAGGCTGTCGACGAAATCACCCATGGCCTGGAACAACGCTTCGCTCTTGCCAGTATGTGGATCACCCATGATCACCGCCTTGCCGCCACCGAGCGGTAAGCGGGCCAGCGCCGATTTGTAGGTCATGCCGCGCGACAGACGCAGCACGTCGCGCAGTGCCTCCTCGTCCGTGGCGTAGTTCCACATGCGGCAGCCGCCCAGTGCAGGGCCAAGGGTGCTGTCGTGAATGGCGATGATGGCTTTCAGGCCGCTGGCCTTGTCGTGGCCGTAGACCACCTGTTCGTGCTGATCGAAGTCGACGTGATTGAAAACGGACATCGGGTTACCTCGGATATAAAAAGCCGCCCCTCCCCCGCACGGGAGAGGGTGGCAAAGGGGATGGGGTTGAAGCTCAGGCAGCCGGTTCGAACAACTGCACCGCTGCGATCTCGCTGACAGTCAGACGCGCCTTGAGCTGACTCGCCTGCTCGCGCGCCTTGGCCAGCGCCGCTTCCTTGACGTGACCGTAGCCGCGGATCTGCTCCGGAATTTCGGCCAGCGCCACTGCCGTGCGGTAGTTACCGGCGTTGAGCTCGGCGAGCAGGTAGGCCACGTTGGCTTCGTACTCCTCGATCAGTTCGCGCTCCAGGCGACGCTCGGCACTGTGGCCGAACGGATCGAGCACGCTGCCACGCAGGAACTTGAAGCGCGCCAGTACGCCGAACGCCTTGAGCATCCAGGGGCCGAAGCTGCGCTTGCGTGGCTGGCCAGTGACCGCATCGGGCTTGCTCAACCAGCTCGGCGCCAGATGGAACTGCAACTGGTAGTCGCCTTCGAACTGTGCTTCGAGCTGCTTGCGGAAGGTGGCATCGCTGTACAGCCGCGCCACTTCGTACTCGTCCTTGTAAGCCAGCAGCTTGAAGTAGTAGCGCGCCACAGCCTTGCTCAGGCTCTGCTCGGCAGAGGTATCGGCCTTGCGCACACGCTCGACCAGCTCACGGTAGCGCTCGGCATAGGCGGCGTTCTGGTAGGTGGTCAGGCGCTGCACGCGGTCGGCGATGATCTCCTCCAGCGTGCTGCAATGCGGCGCCTCGACGACCTTGGGTGCAGCGACCTTCTCCACTGCGGCCAGGTCATGCGCGGCCCGGCGGCCCCAGAGGAAGGCCTGCTGGTTGAGCTGAACGGCCACGCCGTTGAGCTCGATAGCCTTGTTGATCGCCTCAGCCGACACCGGCACCAGCCCCTGCTGATAGGCGTAACCGAGCATGAACAGGTTGGTGGCGATGCTGTCGCCGAGCAAGCGAGTGGCCAGACGGGTAGCGTCGACGAAGCGGGTCTTGCCCTCGCCCACCGCCTCGCTGAGCGCTTCGCGCATTGCCGCGCCAGGCACTTGGGCGTCCGGGTTGCGGGTGAACTCGGCAGTGGCCGCCTCATGACTGTTGATCACCGCATGGGCGATCTTGTCGTTGAGCTTGGCCAGCGCCTCTTCACTGGACGACACCACCAGGTCGCAGCCCAGCAGCAGGTCGGTTTCCCCGGCGGCGATGCGCACCGCGTAGATGTCGCTCTGCCGCGCGGCGATGCGAATGTGGGTGATCACCGGGCCGAATTTCTGCGCCAGGCCAGCCTGGTCGAGCACGGTGCAGCCCTTGCCTTCGATATGCGCGGCCATGCCCAGCAGCGCACCGACGGTGGTCACGCCGCTGCCACCGACGCCGGGCAGGAGGATGTTCCAGGGCCGGCTAAGGGCCGGTTGCTTGGGCTCCGGCAAGGCGATGAACAGCGCGCTCAGGCCAACGGCCTCGGGCTTGCGCAGGCTGCCGCCATGCACGGTAACGAAGCTCGGGCAGAAGCCTTCCAGGCAGCTGAAGTCCTTGTTGCAGGCGCTCTGGTCGATCTCGCGCTTGCGCCCCAGTTCGGTCTCCAGCGGCAGCACCGACAGGCAGTTGGATTTCACGCTGCAGTCGCCACAGCCTTCGCACACTGCCGGGTTGATGAAGGCGCGCTTGGCGGGATCGACCATCTTGCCGCGCTTGCGCCGACGGCGCTTCTCGGTGGCGCAGGTCTGGTCGTAGAGGATCACCGAGCAACCCTTGACCTCGCGCAGCTCACGCTGCACGGCGTCCAGTTCGCGTCGGTGGTGGAAGGTGACGCCTGGCGCGAAGGTGGCGCGGGTCGGGTACTTGTCCGGCTCGTCGCTGACCAGGGCGATGCGTTTGACGCCCTCGGCATGCACCTGCTGGCTGAGCTGGTCGATACGCAGCTCGCCGTCGATGGGTTGGCCGCCAGTCATGGCCACCGCGTCGTTGTAGAGGATCTTGTAGGTGATGTTGACCCCGGAGGCCACGGCGGCACGCAGGGCCAGGTGGCCGGAGTGGAAGTAGGTACCGTCACCGAGGTTCTGGAACACGTGCGGCGTATCGGTGAATGGTGCCTGGCCGATCCAGGTGGCGCCCTCGCCGCCCATCTGGGTGAAAGTGTCGGTGCTGCGATCCATCCACTGGGTCATGTAGTGGCAACCGATGCCACCGAGGGCGCGACTGCCTTCCGGCACCTTGGTCGAGCTGTTGTGCGGGCAACCGGAGCAGAAATGCGGGGTGCGCGCAGTTTTGTGCTTGGGCGCGGCCAGGGCCTTCTCCTTGGCATCGAGGAAGGCAAGGCGCTCCTCGATGGTCGGGCTGCTGTAGATCGGCGCCAGGCGCTTGGCGATCACCCGAGCGATCATCGCCGGGGTCAGCTCGCCGAGGTTGGGCAGCAGCGAATTGCCCTGCTCATCGAACTCGCCGACCACCCGCGGGCGCTTGCCTACAGGCCAGTTATAGAGCTGGCCGGTCAACTGGTCTTCGATGATGCTGCGTTTCTCTTCCACCACCAGGATTTCGTCCAGGCCCTCGGCGAACTGATGCACCGAAACCGGCTCCAGTGGCCAGCTCATGCCGACCTTGAGCACGCGCAGGCCAACCTGGGCGCACAGCGCCTCGTCCAGACCGAGGTCATCCAATGCCTGGCGCACATCAAGGTAGGATTTGCCGGTGGTGATGATGCCGAGGCGCGGGTTGGGCGAATCGAGCTTGACCTGGTTGAGGTTGTTGGCCAGGGCGAAGGCGCGCGCGGCGTAGATCTTGTAGACGTTGAGGCGTTTTTCCTGAGCCAGGGGCGGATCGGGCCAGCGGATGTGCACGCCGTCTTCGGGCAGTTGGAAATCCTCGGGGATCTTGATCTGGATGCGCAGCGGGTCGACATCCACCACGGCCGAGGAGTCGACGTTCTCGGCGATGGTCTTCAGCGCCACCCAGCAACCGCTGTAACGCGACAGTTCCCAGCCGATGATGCCGTAGTCCAGCACTTCCTGAATGTTGGCCGGGTTGAGCACCGGCATCGACGCCGCGATAAAGGCGTGTTCACTCTGGTGGGCGATGGTCGAGGACTTGCAGCCGTGATCATCACCGGCCAGCACCAGCACGCCACCATGTTTGGAAACACCGGCCGAGTTGCCATGCTTGAACACGTCACCGCTGCGGTCGACGCCCGGCCCCTTGCCGTACCACATGGCGAACACGCCGTCGTAGCGGGCGCCAGGGAACAGGTTGGCCTGCTGGCTGCCCCACACCGCCGTCGCGCCCAACTCCTCGTTGACGCCGGGCTGGAAGTGGATGTGGTTTTCCTTCAGGTACTCGCGCGCATCCCACAGGCTCTTGTCCAGGCCGCCCAGGGGCGAGCCGCGATAGCCGGAGATGAAGCAGGCGGTATTGAGTCCGAAGGCGGCGTCACGCTGCTTCTGCAGCATGGGCAGGCGGGTGAGCGCCTGAGTGCCGGTCAGGTAGAGGTGACCGGTAGCGAGGCGGTATTTGTCATCCAGGCGGATTTCGGCCAGTGACATGGAGCGCTCCTTTTATTTTTATGGCGAGCACAGGGAGCGCGACGGTAGACACGCTCCGTTGAGTCCTGCCGCAGGATCACTGCGACGGATTTGCCTAAAGCATGACTGGAGGGTTCCGCTTTTTTCTTTCTATTTTCGAGTAGCGAAGGCGATACTTCGCATGATCCTTCCAACAATCACAATAAATTGGAAACAATCATGCAGGACAAGCTCAGCCCCATTGATCGTCGGATTCTTCGCCTGCTGCAACACAACGCCGATCTCTCTGCCGCCGAGGTGGCGGAAAAGGTCGAGCTGTCGCAATCCCCCTGCTGGCGGCGAATCAACCGTATGCAGGAAGAGGGACTGATCGAGCGCAAGGTCGCCCTGCTCAACCACAAGCGCCTGGGCTTCGGCATCACGGTGTTCGTCGACATCAAGCTGTCGGCCCATGGTCGCGGCAATCTGGATGAGTTCGAGCAAGCCGTGGTCGGCTACCCGCAGGTGCTGGAGTGTTACAGCATGGCCGGCGGCTCGGATTACCTGCTCAAGGTGGTGGCCAAGGACATTGCCGATTACGAGCGCTTCCTGCGTGACCATCTGCTGCAGCGCCCGCACGTGCACGAGGCGCACTCGCATATCGCCATGAGCGAGGTCAAACGCACCACGGAGCTGCCGCTGGATTGAATGGGTTTACACGCGGCACCTGCGCGGCGCCGCGTGGTTCTGAGGCGTCCGCCCTATTCCTGAGAGAGCCCTTCGATCACCTGCTCGATGACGCCCGCCAGAGCCGTCACCGGATCGTCGAACTGCCCGTCGATCACTAGCAACCGTGCACCGGCCGCCTCGATGGCGCTGGCCAGAACCTCGTCCGCCTTGCGATCGCTCAGCACCAGGCGCACCTCATTGTCCTCCAGCGTCCTCTGGAGCTGCTCGAGCGAGGCCTTCCCGCCACCGGCCAAGGCCGGCAACTCCACCACATCCAGATTGAGGCTGCTGGTCAGGTAAGCAAAATCAGGCGACAGGCTGGCGACAGCGAGGTTGTCCAGTTCAGCCAGACGGTTTTCGCTGGCTGCGCTCAGCGTCAGCAGGCGTTGCTTGATCGCCGCCAGATTGCTCGCGATCAGCTCGGCATCATTGGGGCTCAGGCGCACCAGATCGGCAGCGATGACATCAGCCATCCGGCCGAGGTTGTTGATGCTCAGCCAGGGTTGCTCAGCCAGGGCATTGCCACCGTCCGGGCGCAATGCGATGCCGGGCAGCGCACCATCCACGGGGCGTGCACCATCCACCTCGACGATGCGAATGTTGCTGCGGCGTGCCAATGGATAAAGCGGATCGTCCGGCCACAATGAACGCAGTGCGATCACCGCATCGGCATCACGCGCGGCCTTTTCCAGAGCACCAGCCCCTCTTCCCGTGAAGAACGACACCTGGCGGCTGGCCGGCAGATTGGCAGGCGCCGCTCGCACGAGCTGCGCCTGCGTACCTTGCAGGAGAATGGAACCGAGACCATGGGTGATCGGCAGGCTGGCGAGCACCCGCACGGGCTCAGCCGCCACCGTCATCGAGGCAACGAGCAACGCACCAATGGCAGCAGCGAGATTGACGAATACTTTGTTCATCCCAGATTCCCTTTGAGACTCGGCAGCAAGCTGCGGGCGATAGCGGCGCCAGCGAAGACGATGCCAGCCATGATGATGATCGAAGCGCCGGACGGCACCGGCAGCTCCAGGGCGATGGGCAGGAAGATGCCGATCAGCGTACAGAAGGTGGCGATCAGTACCGACAGCCAGAAGAAGCCTTTCAACGACTGACTGAGCAGCCGCGCGGCGGCAGCCGGGATCACCAGCAGCGCACCGACCAGGATGGCGCCGATGACCTTCACCGCCGCCACGGTGACCAGCGCCACCAGCATGACGAACAGGTAGTCCAGCGGTTTGACCGCCACACCCCGCACGCTGGCCAGTTGCGGGTTGAAGCTGGCCAGCATGAAGCGGTTGTACATCGGAATGGTCAGGGCCATCACCAATAGCGAGACCAGGGTCAGCACCGCGAGATCCTGGGCGTTGACCGTCAGCACCGAGCCGAACAGTACGTTCTCCAGGATATGGATATTGATACGCCCGGCCAGCACCAGCAGCAGGCTGGCACCCACTGCCAGCGACACGGAAAGGAATACGCCGATCAGGGTGTCCGGCGACAATCCCGTGCGGTTGCGCAGGTAGTTGAGCAGCAGACCGAACAGCAGGCAGTAACCGAACAAGCTGCCGTAGGGGCCCGTATAGGGCTCACCGAGCAGGATGCCGATAGCGACCCCCGTCAGTGCCGCGTGGCCGACCGCCTCGGAGAAGAAGGCGAATCGCTTGACCACCACCAGGGTACCGAGGCCGCCAAGCACCGGGCCGATCAGCAAGCCAGCGAACAGGGCATTGACCACGAAACCGTAGGCCAACGCCTCAGGCAGATAACCGGCACCGGCCCAGCCCTGAATCAGCAGGCGCAGTTGCTCGAAGAACGCGCTCATACGCCGCCCTCCCCGCCAGCCTGCGGCTGACTGGAGAACAGTTGCAGCAACCTCTCCGGCTGCAGCGCTACCTGCGGCGCGTCGTCGAACAGCACGCGGCGATTCAGGCCCGTGACGCGATCGGCCAGACGCCCGACCGCTTGCAGGTCGTGTTCCACCCAGAGCACGGTCACACCCGACCGACGCCAGTCGTTCAGCAAGCGTTCGAACACCTGCATGCCGGGCTCATCCAGGGCGGCCATGGGCTCATCGAGAATCAGCAGTTGCGCTGCCGGCACCAAACCCTGGGCCAGCAACACGCGCTGGCGCTCGCCACCGGACAATGTGCCCATACGCCGCTTGCGCTTGTCCAGCATGCCCACACGTGCCAACGCCTCTTCGATGGCCGGGGCATGGCGCCGTGACAGGCCAAGAAAGGCCGGCCGTACCTGGCACATGGCGGCCATGAAATCGTCCACCGTCATCGGCAGACCGCGATCGAATTCCAAGGCCTGAGGCACGTAGCCGATGACGCCTGGCGCATCCGGCCAGTCCAGGCTCAGCTCACCACGGTGTGGCATCTGCCCGAGCAGGGTCTTGATCAGCGAACTCTTTCCGCCGCCGTTGGGGCCGACCAGCGCATGCACGCTACCGGCACGCACCTGAAAGGAGATTCGCTCAAGGATACGCGTGCGGCCGAGTTCGAGACTGACGCCGGCGAAGTCGATGGAGGGACCGCTGACAGCCGCGACGGGCAAGGCTTCGACGGCGGTCATGCGCCGTTCTCCTGGATCGCCCGCACCACGGTATCGAGGTTACGGGTCATCTCCTCCTCGTACTTGCGCGGGGTGTACTCGCCGTAGGAAATATGCGTGAGCGGATACAGGTGCACACCGGACTCACGCTGAATGGTCTCGACGTAGGTCGAGGGGAAATCCATCTCCGAGAAGATCACCTGCACGTCCAGTTCCTTGAGCTGATCGATGGTCTTCTTCAACTGGCTCGGGCTCGGCTCGATACCGTGCGCAGGCTCGACCACCGCCGTCACTTCCAGACCGAATTCACGCAGCAGGTAGTCGTAGGCACCATGGATGGTCGCCACACGCAACTCGGCCCCCCGTTCCTGGCTCAATTGCCCCAGCGCCTGGGCACGCAGTGTGCGCAGGCGTTTGCCGTAGGCACGGGCATTCTGCCGATAGGCCTTGGCGTTATCCGGGTCGAGCTTGCCCAGTTCACGGGCAATGGTGTTGACCTGGGCGATCGACGCGCTGATCGACAGGAAGGTGTGCGGGTTGACCACCTTGCCTGCCCCGCGCGCCGCCTGGCCGGTAGCCGCGAGCAAGGGCACGCCGGCATTGGCCTCGATCAACGCCACATCCGGTTTCTCGCTGGCAGCGATCATGCGTTCGGCGAAATCGTCGTGGCCCACGCCATTGAGCACCACCACATCCAGGCCACCAATGCGCTTGATGTCCTCGGCACGCGGCTCGTAGGCATGCGGATTGAAGCCGGCGGGGATCAGCGGCACCACCTCGGCCTTGTCGCCGACGATGTTGCTGACGTAGCTGTAGTAGGGATGCAGGGTGATGCCGATGCGCAGGCGCTTGCCCTCGGCGGCATTGACCAGGTCAGGCAGCACTGCGGCACCAAGACAGATGAGGGCGGCAGCCAACAGGCGGCGACGCAATGGGGAGCGATGAAGGGTCGACATGAGCAAATCCAGAGTCAGTGGCGGTGTTGCCGGGTAACGCCGGCATCGAACTGGCTGGCAACCTGGCGCCAGCCGTCATCAGTCAGCGTCTGGTCGCGCAGATCCTTCGGAGCCTCGGTCAGGGCGACGCGGTTGAGCCAGACGCTGGTGTTGTCACCGTCGAGGCGCAGCAGGAAGGAGCCCGCCACTGCCTCGGCCGCACTGCGACCGAAGTAGGCGGCATGGGCGTCGGTCTGCAGAAGCTGCCAGGCATGGCTACCACGATTGGCGGCGCTGGCATCGGCAATGAAGGGAGGGAAGCCCTCATCTGCCAGGAACTGCGGTTCGGGCAGCGCCTGTTCCTCTTCCTGGTACAGATGAATCTCGTCGAGGGCCACCAGCAGATCGGTGTGAATACCCTGCTCGGCGGCGTTCAGGTCACGGCGCGCGTCGAACTGGTCGGCGGCTATCGCGACGCTCTGCTCGGGCTCGGCTCGCCACACCACCACTGCACCCGCCAGCAGCACGATGGCCAGGGCGAGCAGGAACACATTAAGCGTTTCATGCCCCGCACCGGCGGGGCGTATCACCTGAACGCTCATGGGGCTTCGATATCCGCGTGATCGATCTCCACCACATGGCCGGGGCCTGCGTCGAACAGCACGTAGAACTCACCGTCCGGGCGCTTGAAACTCAAGCGTGAGTCGCCGTCGAGCTTGCCGGCCACGAGAATTTCCTCGTCGTAGCCAATCACATCGAGGGTCACGCCGGGCGCGCCGCTGCCATCGGAGAAGCCCCCGACACAGAGGATTTCCTCCTCGCCGTGAGGTTCGCACTCACAGATCGGGTTGTGGGCCATGGCCACTGAGCACAGGGTGCTGGCGCCGATCAGCAGCGACAGTCGATACAGGTTGTTCATGGCTTGCCTCCTTGTCGATTGAGCCAGGTGAGGGTCGCGGGCGAGGCCTGGGCGAGCGGAATGGATGCCTGATGCATCGAGCCGTCCCAACCCTCCATGGTGATCCAGAGTTCAGCGTCGGCCTTGGTACGTGGCGGGATCGGTACGCTGGCGCCCATGCGATAAGGGCTGCCGAAGAAGATCGCGCCGGCGGCACGCAGGCTGCGCGGCTTGCCGATACGCAGGTAGGTGGCCTTGACCTCGCCGATACAAGCCGAACACAGCGCCGCGTTGAAACTCTTCATGTAACCGGCAGGCCCTTCCAGGCGCGGCGGCTCTTCGAACAGCTCGGCCAGACGCAGGCTCCAGGGGCCAACCTGCACCTCGCCCGCCTCCCGCTCGCCCAGGCCGCTATCGCCACGAAACAGTGCGACCTGGTGGAAATACTTGGGCATGAAGGCCAGCGGGATGATCACCAGCAGGATGTTCAGGTGAAACCGCCATTTGTGCCAGAAACGGCCCAACGTGGTGGTTGGCATGGTCGCGGCCTTGCTCATGACTGCCCCTCCGTGACTTCATCGAGGCGGATCGGCACCGGTCTAGGCTCGCGGGCCGCACGCGGCTTGCGCTTGGCCAGAGCGGCGGTGGCCTGTACGGTGCGCTTGCTCCAGATCAGCAGCCCACTGAGCACCATCATGCTCAGCAGCAGGCCGAAGACGAACCACACCAGCTTGAGCCACAGCCCACCGAAGTCGCCGGTGTGCAAAGGGCGCATCGATTCGGTGACGAACTCCAGAGCGGAACGATCCGACAGCAGGCGGGTTTGATCGACATTGCCGTTGTAGGGGTTGATCGAGGCATTCTGGAACATCAGCGGGTACCAGCCGCGCCCCCAGACGGAAATGTGGCTGTAGGCATTGCCCGGCAAGCCGACGAAGCTGGCCTCCAATCCGGGAATGCTGGCGCCGGCTATCTCGACGGCCTGATCGACGTCGATACGCTGCACACTGGCGCCCGGCTCGACCAGAGGCACCTCGTCGCGCGCCACCACGGGCGGTATGCCTTCGGTGGAAATGGAGATGTGGTTATCGGCAAGCAGCGCCTGGATCAGGAACCACACACCCGTGATGGAAATGACGGCAATGAACCAGATCGACCAGATGCCGGACAGTCGGTGGAAATCCCCCCAGAAGATGCGTGCACCCTGGTTGAAACGTAGGGTTGGCTTGAAGAAACCTCTCCAAAACTTCTTGTAGACCACCAGACCAGTAATCAGAGACGCCAGCATCGGCAGTCCCATCAGCGATACCAGGTACCAGCCCCAGCTGAACCCGTTGGTGAACGGCACCAGCCACCATCCGTGCAAGGCACGGGTGAACTGGCGAAAATCGAACTGCGGACTGACGCCCTGGATGCTCCCGGTATAGGGATTGACGTAGAGAGTCGGAGAAGTACCGTCCGGATAACTGACCCGGGCAGTGAGCGCGAAATGATCTTCCTGCGGCCGGCTGATCCACTGCACGATGGTTTCCGGCTCGGCACGGTTGATGGCGTCCAGTACCTGGCCATAGCTGAGGCGCTGCGCGTCATCGGCGGGTTTACTGGCGCGCACATCCGGGTTGGCCAGCCAGACGATTTCCTGGCTGACCGTGGCCAGGGTACCGGTCACGCAGATGATCAGCAGGAAAAACCAGACCGGCATGGCCAGCCAGCTATGGACGAGGAACCAGATTCTGGAACGGGACTTCTTGGACATCGGCAAACCAGGAGTGGGTGCCACGCAAACGGTGGCAGGGTGCATGAGGCGCAAATTGCGTATTCATCTAGGTAAGACGGATGAGATGCGAAAAACCTGCAGGTGCAGATGAAAGAAATTTTTATTCAGCACCAATCGAAGCCGACTGGCTCATGCCACAGGGCTGCGAGGCCTAGTGCTGCCTGACTGTTACAGGGGTCTGATTGGCTAATGCGGATGCAGGCAGGCTCACGCTTCTCGGCGTCACAAGCCGATAGGCGCATTGCCGGGCAAGGTGAACACCTCGGTCAGTGGTATCCACTAACGGTGCTCAGGCCATTTTCAGCACAGCGATGGACTGGGCGCCAATCACTGGGCTTGAGCGCACCCCAAGCCAGAACGGGCCTTGCCCGCCCACCACAAGGCAAGCGGACCCAAGGTCAGTAGCAGGCCCATCAAGGCGAACGCCGCCCACCAGCCGAGCAACTGCTGATCGCCCAGCATGTCGAGGGTCATGCCGAACAGCAACGGGCCGAGAAAGGCACCGGTAAAACCAGTGCAGGAGTACAACGCCATCGCCGCGCCACGATGGCTGGCCGGGGCCACGCTGACCAGCCCGGCGGTCAGCGACGCGGAGTCGGCAGTCACGGTCACCGCGTAGATCAGGATCAGCACCAGCATCACCCAGAACGGCAGCGCCGCGCCCAGGCCGACCACGGCAGCCAGTACCGCAGAGCTGAGCATCACGCCGATCAACCAGCGCTGGCGCCCAAAGCGCAGCGCCAGCTCATTGCCCAGAATGCTCGACGGCATGCCGATCAGGGTCGCCAGCATCGCCACCCAGGTGCCGGACAACCAGGGATCGATGCCTTGCAGATGCCCGGAGAACACCACGAAGGCCACCAGCCAGGCACGCAGGGCGAACAGTTCCAGGTTGTGCATCGCGTAGGCCAGGCAGTACGCCAGCACTGCACGGCTTTTCAGCGGTGCCAGATCCAGCAGATTGCGCGGCGCGTGGGCGACCACCGGTTTTGGCGCAAGGCCCCAATACACCAGCGCCCAGGCCAGCAGCGCGCAAGCACCGCTGAGCAATGCCGGCAGTTGCCAGCCGCCGAGCTTGGCCAGCTCACCAGACAAGGTGAAGGACAGCGCCGTGCCCAGGCCAAAACTGGCGGTATAGAAGGCGATTGCCCGCGACTGCGAAGCACCGTCGATGCGCTCGGACAGGGCCTTGAGCCCCGGCATGTAGGTGCCCGCCAGGCCGATGCCGGCGAGCACGCGCCAGAGGAGCGCCGACCAGAAGCCGTCAGCGAAGACGAAACCGGCGCTGGCCACAGCCGTCAGCAACATGGCCCACAGGTAAATCAGCCGGGCATCATGACGGTCGGTCAGGCCTGTGAGAACCGGCACGGCCAGCATATAGCCCAGAAAGAAACCGCCACCGATCCAGCCGGCTTCGGTATTGCTCAGCCCCCAGAGCGCCTGGAACTGCGGCAGCAGCGCGGCGAACAGGGCGAAACCGGCCATACCCAGGGTTTCGGCCGTGCACAGCAACAGGGTAATGCGGCGAGCATTCATGCTTTTCTTACGGCAAAAAGTCAGAAGGCTTTGCACTGTAACGGCAAAGCGACACGAATCGGAAATCTTTGGTTACACGCAGTTCAAAGCACAAGGCCGTCGCTGGCCAGGCTCACGCCAGATGGCAACGCTTCGGGATGTTCCAGCAGCCAGGCATCGAAACGGTGGCCGATATGGGTCAGCACAGCTTGCGCCGGTTGCAGGCGCTCGATGATTTGCAGCGCGCGAGTCAGGTCGTTGTGGTTGCGCGGTGCCACCGCCTGCGGCGCGCTGGAGCAATCGAGCACCAGCAACTCCAGCGGCGCGCGTTGCAGTTCGACGCAACTGGCCTCGGGCACGCCAATGGTGTCGGTGAGGTAGGCGATGCGCCTGCCCTGCCCTTCAAACAAATAGCCGAAGGTCGGCTTGGAATGATTCAACGGCAGCGCGGTGATGTTCAGTTCGCCCAGTTGGCGGCGCTCGAAGGCAGTGAACGGCTGGCTGAAGTCGAGGATGCCAGGGTGCTTGTATAGATCGGCCAAGCCTTCCGGGTCATCCGGACCATGCACCGGAATAACCAGGCCCTGCCCCCAGCGCAGGTGCAACAAGCCTTGGGCATGGTCGGCGTGGTAGTGGGTCTGCAGGATGCCGCTGAGGCTGTGCGGCGGGAAACGCTCGGTGAGGTCGCTCAGACCGCTGTCGATCAGCCAGCGTTGCGTGCCGCACTCGATCAGCGCGCAACAGGGGCCACGGCGCCGCGACGGGTAGACCCGCGCCGCATCGCAGGCCGGGCAGCTGCAGTTATAGACCGGCACCTGGCGGGCATCGCCGGTGCCAAGCAGGGTCAGGCGCATCGGCGGGTCTCGTCGAGCAGGTGCAGCAGACGATTCACGGTCTGTTGCAGCGGGCCGGAGTTGTCCAGGGTGATGAGGTTCGTTTCGGCTGCCGGCACGGTTACGCTCAAGCGACGGCTGCGAGCCAGGCGCTGCTCGATCTGCTCCGGCGTCTCCCGGCCACGGGCCAGCAGGCGCTGGCGCAGCACCGCTTCATCGACCTGCAGAAGAATCGCCAGCAGATCGGGATAGCGCTGACGCGCAGCCTCGAGATGGCCGCGCGAACCATTGATCAGCACGTCCTGCCCATTGGCGAGCCAGTCGTCGATCTCACGCGGGATGCCATAGGCCAGGCCATTGGCGCGCCAGCTCAGGGCGAAGCCGCCCTCGCTCTCCAGGCGCTCGAACTCGGCCGGGGTCATCCCCAACGCATCCTCCCCCACCGATTCGGCGCTGCGGGTGATCACCCGTCGGGCGAAACGGCAGCCGTGCGCCTCCAACGGCGCACGTGCGGCTTGCAACAGGCTGTCCTTGCCCGAGCCCGAAGGCCCCATCAGATAGATCAACCTGCCCTGCATCAGAACACCCTTCGTGCTTGGCGCCACACCTGCTGGATCACCGGCTGCTCGCCGTGAGCCCTGGCCTGCACCAGATCGGCCCGCAACCCGACGCGAATCTCGCCGCGATCCTCCATGCCGGCCGCCCTGGCCGGCGCGCGGCTGACAGTGGCGATGGCCGCTGGTAAATCATAGTCATTGTCCTGCCCGGCGAGCAGCCAGGCCGCATGCAGCAGGCTCGCCGGGTAGTAGTCGCTGGAGAGGATGTCCAGCACGCCGTGGCGCGCCAGTTCGGCGGCGGCGATATTGCCCGAATGCGAACCGCCACGCACCACGTTCGGTGCGCCCATCAGCACGCTCAGACCATGTGCGTGGCTGGCCTTGGCGGCCTCCAGGGTGGTGGGAAACTCAGCGATAGCCATGCCGAAGCCGGCCGACTCCTGCACATGCGCCAAGGTCGCGTCGTCATGGCTGGCCACCGAGATACCACGGGCATGACAGTCCTCGACGATGGCGCGACGCTGGCGGTCGCTGTAGTGCTGTGAGTTGGCGATCTGTTCCTGAATGAAATCCTCCATCTCCGCCGGGCTGAGGTGGTATTTGCCCGTGTAGTACTCGCGGTACTTCTCCACCTTGGCGAACTGGCGCTGGCCGGGCGAGTGATCCATCACCGACACCAGCGATACCAGCGGGTGCTCCACTAGGTCGCGATAAATGGTGAGGGCATCGGGATGGCACAGCTCGCAGCGCAGGTGCAGGCGATGCTCGGCGCGGGTCTGCCCGGCGGCCTCGCTGGCGGCGATGGCTTCGATCATCGCCGGCAGTTGCTGCATGCGCCGGCCGCGCGGGTTGATATCGCCGATGGACAGCGCATCGAATACCGTGGTGATGCCGGCGGCGACGATCTGCGCATCGTGGGTCAGCACCGCCGAGGCTGAAGGCCAATCGACTCCCGGCCTGGGGCTCATATGCTTCTCCAGGTTGTCGGTGTGCAGCTCCACCAACCCCGGCAGCAGGTAATCGCCACCCAGATTCTGGGCCTGCGGCAGGTGACTGGCGCCCTCGTCCACCGCGGCGATCAGGCCGTCACGCAGCAGCACCGCCCCGAGAAACTCGCGCTCGGCGGTGACGATGCGGGCATTGCTGAGAATCTGTTCAGACGACATAGACGTACTCCGCTTGCGCCGCCTCGGCGCTCATGTCGAGGTAACGGTCGGCCACCGCCTCGCGGGCGGTGCGATCATGGAAGATGCCGATCAGCGCGCTGCCTGCGGCCTTGGCTTCGTTGATCAGCGCCAGCACCACCTGGCGGTTGGCGTCGTCCAGCGAGGCAGTGGGCTCATCCAGCAACAGCACCGGCCACTCGACCATGAAGCCGCGGGCGATATTGACGCGCTGTTGCTCGCCGCCGGAGAAGGTACCCGGCGCCAGTTGCCAGAGCGCCTCGGGGATGTTCAGCCGCGCCAGCAATGCCTTGGCCCGCGCCTCGGCGTCGCTACGCGTCCAGCCGCGTGACAGCGCCGGCTCCATCACCACGTCCAGGGTCGAGACGCGCGGGATCACCCGCAGGAACTGGCTGACGTAACCCAGGCTCTGCCGCCGCACCTCCAACACCTGGCGCGGCTCGGCGCCGACCAGCTCCACCGGAGTGCCCTGATGACGGATGCGGATGCTGCCGCTGGCGGCCAGGTAGTTGCCGTACAAGGTGCGCAGCAGGGTCGACTTGCCGGCGCCGGACTGGCCGTGCAGCACCAGGCACTCGCCGCCGCGCACACTGAAGTTCAGATCACGCAGCACCTGCAGGACGACGCCGTTCTGTTGGTGCAGGGTGAAGGTCTTGCTGAGGCTGCTGACCTCGATCAGGTTGTTCATATACACCTCGATTGCTGTCGTAGCCCGGATGCAATCCGGGGGTGGCGGGCACGGGCTTCCCGGATTTCATCCGGGCTACGGGTTGACGGTTGCAGGCCGTAGGGCGGGTGTAACCCGCCATTGCCGTGGCGGGTTACACCCGCCCTACATCCCGCGTCATGCGCAAGCGGGCAGTTCTCGGTCATGGCTGCAGCACCGACGAAACCAACAGCTGCGAATACGCATGCTGCGGATCGTCGAGAATCTGATCGGTCAGCCCCGCCTCCACCACCTTCGAACGGCGCATCACCATCAGCCGATCGGCCAGCAGGCGCGCCACCGCCAGGTCGTGGGTGACGATCACCACCGCCAGATCCAGCTCACGCACCAGGCCACGAAGCAGGTCGAGCAGGCGCGCCTGCACCGACACGTCCAGCCCTCCGGTCGGCTCGTCCATGAACACCAGGCGTGGCGCGGACACCAGGTTGCGGGCGATCTGCAGGCGTTGCTGCATGCCGCCGGAGAAGGTACGCGGCAGGTCGTCGATACGTGCCGGGTCGATCTCCACCTGGCTCAGCCAGTCGAGCCCGGCGGCGCGCAGCTCACCGTAGTGGCGCACGCCCTGGGCCATCAGCCGCTCGCCGATGTTGGCGCCGGCCGACACCGCCATGCGCAGGCCGTCACGCGGGTTCTGCTCGACGAAGCCCCATTCGGTACGCAACAGCGTGCGCCGCTCGGCCTCACTGGCGCTGTACAGGTCGAGCCACTGATCGTCGCGGCCGCGATAACGCACCATGCCGCGATCCGGCGGGCAGCGCCCGGAAAGCATGCTGAGCAAGGTGGACTTGCCTGACCCGGACTCACCGACGATACCCAACACCTCACCGGGATAAAGGTCGAAGCTCACGCCCTGGCAGCCCTTGTCCGGGCCGTACAATCGGGTCAGGTCACGCGCCGAGAACAGCGGCTCGGTCGCTGCCACGGCAGGTTGCAGACGTTCGGCGGCGCTCATTGCAGGTTCTCCTCGGTGCGCTGACGGCAGTAGTCGGTGTCGGAGCAGACGTAGCGCTTGCTGCCAGCGTCGTCGACGATCAGCTCATCGAGGAAGGACTCGGTGCTGCCACAGAACGCGCAGCATTCGTCCCACTGCTGCACGGCGAAGGGGTGATCTTCGAAGTCCAGACTGACCACCTGAGTAAAGGGCGGTACCGCGTACAGGCGCTTCTCGCGGCCGGCGCCGAACAGCATCAGCGCCGGGCTCATATCCAGCTTGGGGTTGTCGAACTTGGGAATCGGCGACGGATCCATCACGTAGCGCTCGTCCACCGTCACCGGGTAGGCATAGGCGGTGGCGATATGGCCGAAGGTGGCGATGTCCTCGTACAGTTTCACGTGCATCACGCCGTAGTCTTCCAGCGCATGCATGGTGCGCGTCTCGCTCTCGGACGGTTCGATGAAACGCAGCGGCTCAGGAATCGGCACCTGATAGACCATGATCTGCCCGGCCACCAGCGGCGTTTCCGGAATGCGGTGGCGGGTCTGGATCACGCTGGCATCACGAGTACGTTCGGTGGTGGCGACGCCGGCAGTGCGGGCGAAAAAGCGGCGGATGGACACCGCATTGGTGGTGTCGTCGGCGCCCTGATCGATCACCTTGAGCACATCATCACGGCCCAGGATGGCGGCGGTAACTTGCATGCCGCCGGTGCCCCAACCATAAGGCAGCGGCATCTCGCGGCCACCGAAAGGCACCTGATAGCCGGGGATCGCCACGGCCTTGAGCAGACCACGGCGGATCATGCGCTTGGTCTGCTCGTCCAGGTAGGCGAAGTTGTAGGCCGACGCCTCGCGGGCGCCGCTTGCAATGGAAGCGTTCATCAGCGGTTCTCCTCTGCCGGCGCCTGGCGACGCAGCTTGCGGATCAGTTCCAGTTCGGCCTGGAAGTCGACGTAGTGCGGCAATTTGAGGTGCGAGACGAAGCCCGCCGCCTCGACGTTGTCGCAGTGCATCAGCACGAACTCCTCCTCCTGCGCCGGGCCCTGCACTTCTTCGCCGTACTCGCCGGCACGCAGCGCGCGGTCGACCAGCGCCATGCCCATGGCCTTGCGCTCGGCGTAACCGAAGGCCAGGCCGTAGCCGCGGGTGAACTGCGCCTGCTCGGCGCTTTCACCGACGAACTGGTTGACCATCTCGCATTCGGTGATTTCGATGTCGCCCAACGGCACGGCGAAACCCAGTTCGGCGGGCGTCATCCACACCTCCACGGCGCCGATGCGGATTTCCCCGGCAAACGGGTGGTTGCGCCCGTAACCACGCTGGGTGGAATAGCCGAGCGCCAGCAGAAAGCCCTCGTCACCACGGGCCAGTGCCTGCAGGCGCTCGGCACGCTTGGCGGGGAACGCCAGCGGCTCGCGGGTGATGTCCGGCACCGGCGCGCCGTCGTCCTGCTCGCGGGCCATCAGTCCTTCCTCGGCGAGAAAATCCAGCACCCGAGGACAGGGCTTGGGCTCATCGGTGAGCGTGCTTTGCGGCGCCGGATGCTCGCCCTCGGCCAGCAAGGCGAAGTCCAGCAGGCGGTGGGTGTAATCGAAGGTCGGCCCGAGCAACTGGCCCCCAGGCAAGTCCTTGAAGGTGGCGGAGATGCGTCGGTCGAGCTGCATCCGGGTGGTGTCCAGCGGCTCGCTGTCCCCGAAACGCGGCAACGTGGTGCGGTAGGCGCGCAGCAGGAAGATCGCTTCCATCAGGTCACCCGCCGCCTGCTTGATGGCCAGCGCAGCCAGTTCCTCGTCGTACAACGAGCCCTCGCTCATGACGCGGGCCACCGCCAGTGACAGTTGCTGACGCACCTGCTGCACGTCCAGTTCGGCGATGGTGGTATCGCCACGACGACGGTTGGCCAGCAGTTGATGGGCGTTGTCGATGGCGCGCTCGCCACCCTTGACGGCGACATACATCAGGCAGCCTCCTCGGTTTCGATCAGCACCCGGGTGCTGCGCGGCAGGCCGATGACTTCGTCGCCCGCAGCGAAGAAGCAATCCAGGCCACGGGGAAAGGCGCTGCGTGCCTGGCGCTGCTGCCAGAACGTCGCGGTCAATGGCAGGCTGACGCTGCGCACGTCCTTGATGCCCGGCCCGCGCCAGCGCAGAGGGACACCGGCGTGCAGATCAGCCAGTTGAATCAGCAGCGTGCACGACTGATCCGGGTAGCGTTCGCTGCCGTTGTCGAAGTCCGACAGATCATCCAACTCACGCTCGTCGAGCAGGGCGAACAGGGCAATCTCGCGCTCGGCGACGATCGGGCAGCCGCAATGGAACGCCAGGTTGGCGCGGATCAGCGGCGTGTCGAAGCGCGGCGCCAGCCACAACGGCGTATCGCTGTCGAGGAAGGCCAGGCACAGGCCATAGGTGGCCGGTGCCAGTTCACCCAATGCATGGGCGCGATCCATCGCACGCGGCAGACCCGGCTCGGCCAGGGCAGCGAGGGCCGCGCGGAAGCTGACCTGGGCGTCCAGCACCGGGTCGTCGAAAGCCGGTTGCAGCCAGTGCGAGCTGTGCGGCGTAGTCATCAGTCCTCTCCTCTGACCAGGGTGAAGAATTCCACCTGGGTGGTGGCGGTTTGGGCAGCCCGAGCCAGGCGCTGCTCGCGCTGCTGGCGGGCCAGGGGTTCGATCAGGTCGCTGAGCCAGCGCGCCTGGTCGCTGCCCTGCAGGTGGGCATCGGCCAGCGCCGCCAGTTCGGCGCGGCGCTTGTCGCGACCGGCCAGGTAGCTGTAGCCGGTACGGCCATCGGCCAGGCGTACCACGCAGCGGGTCACGCTCATCTCGCCAAGGTTGAAGGCGCTGCCGGTGCCGCCCATGCGTCCGCGCACCAGGGTCATGCCCACTTCGGGGGCGCGGATCAGCTGGTAGGCGCTGTCTTTCAAAGCCGCTTCGTGGGCATCCAGCGCCTGGCCGGCGCGCGCCAGCACGCCCATCCAGCGCTGACGCGCGGTGGTATTCGGGTCTTGGTGGTTCATGCGGGTCTCCATCAGGTCGCGACCTGGTACTGGAAGCGGTCAGCGCGGCTGCTGGATTGCGCCAGCTCCACGGCACGACCGGCGGGATCACGGGACAGCGTGAGCACACTGAGCAGCGGCGCATGACGCGGCATCAGCAGGTGCGCAGCCTCCTCGCGGCTGGGCAGGCGTGCACCGATCAGGCTGAAAGTGCGCGCCAGCGGCAGGTCGCGCTCAGCCAGGTACTGGCGCAGCGAACCGCCCCGATAGTCGGCCAGCAGCGGTGCCAGACTGGCGCAGAAACGGTGACGGATCAGACTCAGCGGCTGGCCGTCGAGCAGGCGCAGGGTGGCCAGTTCGACCAGCTCGCTGCCGTCGGGCAATTGCAGATGGCGACACTCCTCGTTGCTGCCGCTGCGGCGCAGGCGCTCGAGCAACTGCGCCTCGACGCGGTGCCCGAGCGCCGACAGCGACTGACTGAAGGCACTGCCCGCCTCCACCGGGTACACCAGCGGCCTGGCCAGCACTTGGGTGCCCTTGCCCTGGCGGCGCAGCAGCCGACCTTCGAGCACCAGTTCGTCGACCGCGCGGCGCAAGGTGTGACGGTTCACCGAGAAGCGCGCGGCCAGTTGCATCTCTCCGGGCAGGTAGTCACCCGGGTTCATGCGCTGCACGTCTTCGCGCAGCACGGCGGCCAGTTCGCGGTACAGCGGCTCGTTTTGTCTAGACAAGTTCATCGTTTGAAAAGGGCGCACACAGGCGCCCTCCTTCTCCTTCAGATAAAGAGCTTGCGCAGGCGCTGGGACAGAATGTCGATGGCACTCACCACCAGGATGATCACGATCAGCAACGCGCAGGTCTGGGCGAACTGGAAGCCGCGAATGGCCTCCCAGAGGATCACGCCGATGCCGCCGGCCCCGACCATGCCGACCACCGTGGCCGAGCGCACGTTGGACTCGAAGCGGTACAGCGAGTAGGAAATCCACAGTGGTAGCACCTGCGGAATGACACCGAAGATCACCTCCTGCAGAGCACTGGCACCGGTGGCGCGCACGCCTTCGACCGGGCCCGGATCGATGGCCTCGACCGCCTCGGCGAAGAGCTTGGCCAGCACCCCGGTGGTGCTGATGAACAGTGCCAGCACGCCGGCGAAGGGGCCGAGCCCGACCGCAACGACGAAGAGCATGGCGAAAACCATTTCGTTGATCGAACGGCAGGCATCCATCACCCGGCGTACCGGCTGGTACACCCACCAGGGCACGATGTTCTCGGAGCAGAGGATGCCCAGCGGAATGGCGCAGACGATGGCCAGCACCGTGCCCCAGAGGGCGATCTGCACGGTGGTCACCATCTCCTTGAGGTAGTGCTGCCAGTTGCTGAAATCCGGCGGGAAGAAGTCGGCAGCGAAGGTGGCCATGTTGCCGGCATCGCGCACCAGCGCCAGCGGGTTCATTTCCGCGCCCTGCCAGGACCAGGCGAGCACGGCGAAGAACAGGCCCCAGCCGATCAGTTGCAGCCAGCTGCGCTTACCCTCGGCGACCGGGGTAGCGGTGGTCAGTGTGGTCATGGGTAACTCTCGTTCCAGTGGGAGGCGCTTCAGCGGCGAGCTTTTCGAAAACCGCCCCACTTTCGCGGGGCGGCTCCGAGGCTCAACCGGCGCTGGCGCCGTTTTGCTTCTCACGCTCGGCCATGCGCTGCTCCAGCTTGGCCAGCTCGGCGTCCAGCGCCTTGAGTTGCGCCTGCTTGTCGGCGTCCTTGAGTGCGGCGTTGTTGGCCACCTCGGTGCGTTTCTTGAACAGTTCGAGCTGACGAATCGGCAGTAGCTGATCGTTGTCGGACTGCTTGAACTGGCCCCACTGCAGGCCTTCGAGCACTTTCTTTTCTTCCGGCTTGGCGCCGTAGCTCATGAAGAAGTCGCGCAGCTTGTCGCGGGTTTCCTGCGGCAGGTTCTTGCGCCAGACGATGGGGTCGGACGGGATCAGCGGCGACGTCCAGATCACCTTGAGCTGCGCGGCCTTGTCCGGTGCGGTGACTTCCAGGCGCTCCATGCCCTCGCTGTTGAAGGTGCCGACATCGACCTGCTTGTTGGCCACCGACAGCGCGTTGACCTCATGGCTGCCATTGAGCGAACGCTTGAAGATCTTGCTGGCGTCGACGTTGTTCTGGGCGAACACGTAGTAGCCGGGTACCAGGTAACCGGAAGTGGAGTTCGGGTCACCGTTGGCGAAAGTCAGCGACTTGGCGTTCTTGAGCATGTCCTCGACCGAGTCGATCGGGCTGTCCTTGTGCGCCACCAGCAGGCTGTAGTAACCCTGCGCACCATTGGCCGCCACGGTCTGGGCGAAGATCTCGCCACCGGCGCGATCCACTGCTTCCATTGCCGACTTGTTGCCGTACCAGGCCACGTCGACCTTGTCGAAACGCATGCCCTGGATGATTCCGGCATAGTCCGGGGCGAAGAAGGCGTTGATCTTCACGCCGGTCTGCTTGCTCATGTCAGCCAGGAAGGGATCCCACATGGCCTTGAGGTTCTGCGAGGACTCGGTGGAAATGATGCCGAAATTGAGTTCCTCGGCTGCCTGGGCCGAGCCCAGCAGGGAACCGGTGACGAGCGCAGAGGCAGCCAGCACCTGGCCGATGCGTTTGAACATGGAGCACACTCCTGTTGCGGGTTGGCGTTAGGGTTCGAATCTGAGGGACGTCAGGCCTTGGCCAGCGTCAGCGGACGCTCTACAGCCCGTGGGCGCTGCCCTTGCGGCAGCAGCAGGCTGATATCGAGATCGCCGCCGTAGAGGTCATTGAGGAAATCGGGGTTGAAGCCTTCGGTCGGGCCGTCGAAATGAATGCGCCCGTTCTTGAGCGCCACGGCGCGCTGGCAATAGCGCACCGCATAATCGACTTGATGCAGGGTCACCACCACCGTCTTGCCGTCGCGGCGGTTGATGTCGGCGAGAATCTCCATCACCTTGCGCGCCGACTCCGGGTCGAGCGAGGCAATCGGCTCGTCAGCGAGAATCACCTCGGCCTGCTGGCACAGCGCACGGGCGATGGCCACGCGCTGTTGCTGTCCACCGGAAAGAGTCGAGGCACGCTGCGCGGCGAACTCGGCCAGCCCGACCCGCTCCAGCGCCTGCATGGCGCGCTGTTTCTCTTCGACGCTGAACAGACTGAAACTGCCGCGCCAGCGCGGCATGCGGCCCAGGCCACCGAGCAGCACGTTCTGCAGCACGCTGAGGCGGCCAACCAGGTTGAACTGCTGGAAGATGTAGCCAATGTCGGCGCGCTGCCGACGTACATCGCCATTCAAGCGGCCGTCAGCCTGTACCTGGCGCCCAAGTACCTCGATGCTGCCCGCGTCACCGCGTGCCAGCCCCGCCAGATGCCGCAGCAGCGTCGACTTGCCCGAGCCCGAAGCGCCGATCAGCGCGACCATCTCGCCCGGCTGCACCGACAGCGCCAGGTCGAACAGTGCCTGTTTACGGCCGAAGCTCTTGTTCAGTCGGTCGACTCGAATCGCTGCGCTCATATGCTGGCCCTCTACTATCATCAATGAACAGAGGGCAGCTCGACCGCCTTCTGGTGTAGACCAAGGTAGGCAGATCCTGTGTCAGAGCTGTGAAATGGTCGTTACGTTTGAGTGACTATCACTTGAATCTTTTGTGTGTAGTGGCGTCGAAACGGAGGGCTTAATGCTGAGTACTGCGCATTTCTGACAGCCGGTGCTGGCATAAAGCCTTTACCTGAAGCACAATGTGCCACGTATTTGGCGTCAAGGAACTGTTCAGATGACCCCAGGGTCATAACGACGCAGAACGCGATACCGGTTGAACGGCTAGTGCGAAAGACGGTCAAACCGGTGACAATCTTGAAACTGACTACCAGTATCGCTCCCTGAACTAACCGGTAATGTAAGCGCCCTATGAAACAGGCTATCTATTCCAGCCGCACGGCTGACAAATTCGTTGTTCGCTTGCCCGATGGCATGCGTGAGCGTATCGCTGATGTAGCACGCAACCATCACCGCAGCATGAACTCGGAAATCATCGCTCGCCTGGAGCAAAGCATGCTTCAGGAAGGCGCTCTGGATGACGATCTCAACATTCGCCTCGACAGCCCCGAGCTGAGCCTGCACGAACGCGAATTGCTGCAACGTTTTCGTCAGCTTTCACGCCGCCAGCAGAACGCGCTGGTTGCACTGATCGCTCACGACGTGGAAATGGCCGCCGAAGAAGCCTGAGGCGAGCCCTAAGAGCCTGTTCAAAGTCTCGCGAGCTAGAGCAATGCAAGGCGAAAACAGGCGAGGACGCGGAGTTTACGAGCTGTAAATGAGCAGTCCGAGCCTGTTTTTAACGCCGCAGTGCCGACGCGCAGCAGACTTTGAACAGGCTCTAAAGACAAGACCGGCCCCTGGCCGGTCTTTTCGTTGGCTGCATCAGGAGGCGACATCCACCGCCGGCGCCATGGACAGCAGCGCCTTCAGGTGCCGCGTCTCATGTACGGGTGAGCGACCGAACAGGCGCTTGAACTCGCGACTGAACTGCGACGGGCTCTCGTAACCCACCCATTGAGAAGCACTGAGCGCACTGGCGCCCTCACGGATCATCAGCAAGCGTGCCTGGTGCAATCGCACGGTCTTGAGGTACTGCAAGGGCGATGACGAGGTCACCGCCTTGAAGTGCACATGAAAGGCCGGCACGCTCATGCTGGCCATATCGGCCAGGGTCGGCACATCCAGATCTGCCTGGTAATCGCCGTGAATGCGCTGCAGCACACGGGCGATTCGCCCGAAGTGCCCGCCCTGAGCCAGACTTGCACGCAGCCCTGCGCCCTGCTCGCCCACCAGAACCCGAAAGACGATCTCGCGCATGATCGACGGCCCGAGCAAACGCGCCTCCTCCGCCGAGCTCAACGCCTCTAGCAGACGCAACGTCGCATCCGCCAGCTTGGCGTCCACCGGTGTCGAGCAAAGCGGTTCCAACTCCGACGCTAGCGAGCCACCCGAGTCGTCCAACCCCATCGCCAACTCGGCCACCACGGGCTGGTCAATACGCAGGGCCAAGCCCAGCATGGGCTCCTGCTCGCTCGCCTCGGTCTCAATGGTGAACGGCAATGGCACCGACAGCACCAGATAATGCCGAGCGTCATACACATACAGCTTTCCGCCATGCAGCCCCGTCTTTCGCCCCTGAATGACGATGACGATACTCGGCTCGTACAAGGCCGGAGTGCTGGGTAGCGCCCGGTTGCTGCGCATGAACGTCACGCCATCGAGACCGGATCGGGTATAGCCCTCTTCTGGCGCCAGCCGCTTCAACAATTCAACCATGCGCCGATGCGACGCCTCGGGAATCACACTCATCGTCGTCGGTCATCCAGAACCCGATAGAGCCACATTCTAGGGTTCATTCAATAGAAACAGGCAATATCGAAAGAGTAACCAGACTTAGCGAACACCCCTGCCCCGCCTAGCATGGACTCGTCCCCAAGACATCCAAGCAGGAGTTCATATGAGCAAAGTCATACTCATCACCGGAGCCAGCAGCGGCATCGGGGAGGCCATCGCCATTCACCTGGCGAGACAGGGCCACAAGGTCGTGCTCGGCGCACGTCGCACCGAGCGCCTACAAAAGCTGACCGAAGAACTTCAGGCCGAGGGCCTCAATGCTGCCTTCCGCGAACTGGACGTGACTCGCCTGGACGACATGCAGGCCTTCGTCGCCTTCGCCGAGGATCGTTACGGTCCGGCCGACGTGATCATCAACAACGCAGGTGTGATGCCCCTGTCACCGCTCAACGCGCTGAAAGTGGATGAGTGGAACCGCATGATCGACGTCAACATACGCGGCGTACTGCATGGCATCGCGGCCGTTCTGCCAGGCATGGAAAGCCGTGGACGCGGCCAGGTGATCAATATTGCCTCCATCGGCGCCCATGCGGTGTCGCCCACCGCAGCGGTGTACTGCGCGACCAAGTATGCCGTGTGGGCGATTTCCGAGGGGCTGCGCCAGGAAAACGAGCGTATCCGTGTCACCACTGTCTGCCCGGGCGTGGTTGAGTCGGAACTTGCCGACAGCATCTCCGACACCAGTGCTCGCGAGGCAATGAAAGCCTTCCGCCGCGTTGCCATCACGCCTGATGCCATCGCCCGGGCCGTCGCCTATGCCATCGAGCAGCCTGATGACGTCGACGTCAGCGAGCTGATCGTGCGCCCGACCGCCAGCCCGTATTGATGGAGAGCAGCATGTCAGCGAAGACCACTGTTGCAGCGCTGCTGATCAGCGGACTGCTGTCGCCAGAGATGGCCATGGCAGAAGCGAAGAACCCACATCCCTACGTAGGGATGTGGGTAACGGACGATGGTCACGTCCGCCATGAGCTACTCGCCAACGGACGCTACGACGAGGCCCGCGGGAATCGAGAAAGCGCCTACCAGGGCAGCTACCACCTTACCGACAACCATATCGACTATGTCGATGACACAGGCTTCACCGCCGACGGTGAATTCATCGACGACGTGCTCTACCACGGCGGCATGGTGCTGCGCCGACAAAGCCGCCCAACTGACGAACAATGACACGAGGAAAAAGCCTATGAACATGCACAAAGTCGCCGCTGCACTGCTGCTCAGCGCCTCGATCTGCCTACCAAGCTGGGCGAGTGACGACGCCGAAGCCAATTCAGCCCTGATCCAGAAAGCCTTCGATGACTGGCGCGCCGGCCAAGGCGGCATCTTTCAGTTGCTCGCCGACGATGCCGTCTGGGTCGTGGCCGGCAACAGCCCGGTCTCGGGCACCTACCGCACGCGCGAAGCCTTCATGGAGGATGCGGTCAAGCCCATTACCGACAAACTGGCGACCCCCATCGTGCCCACCGTTCGCCAGATCGTGGCACAGGGGCCCCATGTCGTCGCATTTTGGGATGGCCAGGCGACTGCCAAGGACGGCAGCCGCTACGAGAACAGCTATTCCTGGCACATGCAGCTGGAGAACGGCCGGATCACACAGGTCACGGCCTTTCTCGATACCTGGCGCCTGGTCGAACTGATGAACTGACCCGACTTACAGCAGGAAGATCGACGCCAAGCCCAGGAAGATGAAAAAGCCACCGCTGTCGGTCATCGCGGTGATCATCACGCTAGCCCCCATGGCCGGGTCGCGCCCCAGGCGCGCCAGGGTCATGGGGATCAACACCCCCATCAGCGCAGCCAGCAGAAGGTTCAGCGTCATTGCCGCGGTCATCACCACACCCAGCGACCAGCTGTCGTACAGGTAATAGGCCACCCCACCAATCACGCCGCCCCAGAGGATGCCATTGATCAGGGAAACCCCCAGCTCCTTGCGCACCAGCCGCGCGGTGTTACCAGTGCTGACCTGATCCAGCGCCATGGCGCGCACGATCATGGTGATGGTCTGGTTGCCCGAGTTGCCACCAATCCCTGCCACGATGGGCATCAGCGCCGCCAGCGCCACCAGCTTCTCGATCGAGCCCTCGAACAGGCCGATCACCCGCGAAGCGAGGAAGGCAGTCACCAGGTTGATCGCCAGCCAGGCCCAGCGGTTGCGAACCGACTTCCACACCGAGGCGAAGATATCTTCCTCCTCGCGCAGACCGGCCATGTTCAGCACTTCGCTTTCGCTTTCCTCACGAATCAGGTCGACCATCTCGTCGATGGTCAGACGGCCGATCAGCTTGCCGTTCTTGTCCACCACCGGAGCGGAAATCAGGTCGTAACGCTCGAAGGCCTGGGCAGCGTCGTAGCCGTCCTCATCCGGGTGGAAGCTCACCGGATCATCGGCCATGACCTCGCCGACCTGCTTCTCGGGGTCGTTGACCAGCAGGCGTTTGATCGGCAGCACGCCCTTGAGCACGCCGTCGTAGTCAACCACGAACAGCTTGTCGGTATGGCCTGGTAGCTCTTTCAGGCGACGCAGGTACCGCAGCACAACTTCCAGGCTGACGTCTTCACGGATGGTGACCATCTCGAAGTCCATCAGCGCACCAACCTGATCCTCCTCGTACGACAGCACCGAACGCACACGCTCGCGCTGCTGCGCATCGAGCGACTCCATCAGCTCATGGACGACGTCGCGCGGCAACTCAGGGGCTAGGTCAGCAAGTTCGTCGGCGTCCAGATCCTTGGCAGCCGCAAGAATCTCGTGATCATCCATGTCGGCGATCAGCGTTTCACGCACCGAGTCGGAAACTTCCAGCAGGATGTCACCGTCACGCTCGGCCTTGACCAGTTGCCAAACGGTCAGACGCTCATCGAGCGGCAAGGCTTCGAGGATGTGGGCGATATCCGCGGGGTGCAGGTCTTCGAGCTTGCGCTGCAGCTCGGCGAGGTTCTGCCGGTGAACCAGGCTCTCGACCCGGTCATGATGCTGGCCTTCCTGACGATGGGTCAGGTCTTCGACCAGCTTGTGCCGATGCAGCAGTTCGACCACCTGGGCCAGGCGATCCTGCAGGCTCTCTTGCGGCTTTTTGGTTTCTACTTCAGTCATAGCGCGCTCCACCCCCAGTTGGCGGGCACGCCAAAGGGGATCAATCAGGTCTTACACGATTGTGCGATGGGAGTATTGAGTAACTACTGGGTAAGTCCATGGTGGTATTCCACAAGCCCCGGCGGGGCTGACGCGGCGAATGATAACACCGCAAAACAGCTTTGTACGTGACAAAAGCGTGGCAAGAACAATTGCTTGCGTCGCAAACTTCAATCCCGCATTAAACCTTGGCTATGCGACGCCAACTATCGACGCCAGGACACCCTGGCGAGTGCGAAAAAACGGTCTAACCTGAACTTGCAACGTCATGGAGGACGATTCATGCAAGGACGGCACTTCGCAGCGCTATTCACCGCTGCGCTTCTCTACCCTATTCAAGACAGCTCGGCCGCCAGCGTGTTCCGCTGCGTGGACGCAGACGGCCATATCACCTTCACCCGCCACGGCTGCAACAGCGAGCAGGAACAACACCTGCAGGATGCACGCAACCACACCCCCAGTAGCGGAAAAGCCATTCCCCTGGCCGCCCCCAACCGCCGCGCGAGTGGCACAGCGACAAATCCTGGCGAACTGGTGATAGTTGGCCAGCAGGAAGACGGCTGCGGTAACCTGCTGACCAGCAGCGAGAGACGCCAGGCCATCATCCGCAAGGAAATCCGCCGCGGCATGAGCCGTGCTGATGTGGAAAGCAGCCTGGGCAAACCGGACAGGGTCACGGCAAGCAACGGTCAGCAGCGCTACCACTACCGCGAAAAGCGCAAAGGCGGCAGCAGTCGCCAAGTCAGCTTCGACGAAGCCGGCTGCGTGAAAGGCAAATGACGGACAAATAAAAAGGGCCTGCATTGCTGCAGGCCCTTTTGGTATGGCGGACTCAGGAGGATTCGAACCTCCGACCGCTCGGTTCGTAGCCGAGTACTCTATCCAGCTGAGCTATGAGTCCATTTGGCGCTTTTAGACCAGATCACCGCTGGTTGAAACATCATGACCTTGCATCGCTGCAGTGCCACTCGATATGGCGGACTCAGGAGGATTCGAACCTCCGACCGCTCGGTTCGTAGCCGAGTACTCTATCCAGCTGAGCTATGAGTCCGTTTGGCGCTTTTAGACCAGATCACCACTGGTTGAAACAAAATGGCTTGCAGCGATGCAAGCCATTCAATATGGCGGACTCAGGAGGATTCGAACCTCCGACCGCTCGGTTCGTAGCCGAGTACTCTATCCAGCTGAGCTATGAGTCCGGTCGGTGCTTTTATACCAGATCACCTCTGGTTGATTCGCCAGCTCGGCTTTCGCCCAACTCGCTGAATAATGGCGGAGAAGGGGGGATTCGAACCCCCGACACCCTTTTGAGGTGTACTCCCTTAGCAGGGGAGCGCCTTCGGCCACTCGGCCACCTCTCCGCAACACGGGGCGCATGATAAACATGTTTTCCCCGTTTGCAAACCAAAATTTCGAGAAAAATTAGTGGCTTGGTTCGTCACCCTTCTCTTTCTGGATGCGCTGGTAGATTTCCTCACGGTGCACGGCAACCTCCTTGGGCGCGTTAACGCCAATGCGCACCTGATTACCTTTAACGCCCAACACGGTGACAGTCACATCATCACCGACCATCAGGGTCTCTCCGACCCGGCGAGTCAGAATCAGCATTCCTTTCTCCTCACGGATTACATTTCAGGACAACAGTCTGCAAAAAAGAAAATGGCGATGGCCTACAGCGAAATCAAGCAGCGCTGAAAGCCTCACCCAAGTATTGACCAGCCAGCGTAGAAAGAAAGTCCCCGCGTGCCGATCAAAAAGACGAAAGGCGCGGAACCAGCCGCGCCTTTCGGGATAAGGGTATCACTCGCCCTGTCGGGACGGAGCATCGAGCTCGAAGGCAGTATGCAGAGCGCGAACCGCCAGCTCCAGGTACTTCTCTTCGATGACCACAGATACCTTGATTTCCGAAGTGGAGATCATCTGGATGTTGATGCCCTCTTTGGCCAGCGCTTCGAACATGCGGCTGGCGACACCAGCGTGCGAACGCATGCCGACGCCGACGATGGAGACCTTGGCGATGTTGGTGTCACCCACCACCTCACGCGCGCCCAGCTCGTCAGCGGTCTTCTGCAACACGCCCAGAGCGTTGTTGTAGTCGTTGCGGTGCACGGTGAAGGTGAAATCGGTGGTGTTATCGTGCGCCACGTTCTGCACGATCATGTCGACTTCGATATTGGCGGCACTGATCGGGCCGAGAATTTTGAAGGCAATGCCTGGAATATCCGGCACCCCACGGATGGTCAGCTTGGCTTCGTCGCGATTGAAAGCGATGCCGGAAATGATCGGCTGTTCCATGGATTCCTCTTCATCAAGGGTAATGAGGGTGCCCGGCCCCTCCTGGAAGCTGTGCAGAACGCGCAGCGGGACGTTGTACTTGCCGGCGAACTCCACCGAACGAATCTGCAGCACCTTGGAGCCGAGGCTGGCCATTTCCAGCATCTCTTCGAAGGTGATCTTTTCCAGGCGCTGAGCCTTGGGCACCACGCGCGGATCGGTGGTATAGACGCCATCGACATCGGTGTAGATCTGGCACTCATCGGCTTTCAGCGCCGCTGCCAGGGCTACGCCCGTGGTATCGGAGCCGCCACGACCAAGGGTGGTGATGTTGCCATGCTCGTCGACGCCCTGGAAACCGGCGACGACGACGACACGGCCAGCCTTGAGTTCAGCGCGAATCTTCTGGTCGTCGATCTGCAGAATACGCGCCTTGTTGTGCGCGCTGTCGGTGAGGATGCGCACCTGGTTGCCGGTGTAGGACACCGCCGGCACGCCACGCTTGATCAGCGCCATGGCCAGCAGGGCAATGGTCACCTGCTCACCAGTGGACACCATGACATCCAGCTCACGCGCAACCGGCTCGCCATCGGTGATCTGTTTGGCCAGATCGATCAGGCGGTTGGTCTCGCCGCTCATGGCGGAAACCACGACGACGATGTCGTCACCGTTCTCGCGGAACTTCTTCACCTTGTCGGCCACCTGCGCGATGCGCTCAATGGTGCCGACGGAGGTGCCCCCAAACTTCTGTACGATCAAAGCCATTTCAAAAAGCCGCCTGATTCCTCGAAGGGCGCCCATTAAACCCGCATCGGGTCATACTGCCAAGGCCCGCCGGACGCACTGCGGGCCCCGCTTTCTCGCTCGTTACGAAGCCTGCTCGACCAGGGTTGCGGCCAGCGCCAGCGCTTCATCCAGTTTGTTCGCATCGACACCGCCACCCTGGGCCATGTCCGGACGACCACCGCCCTTGCCACCCACGGCTGCAGCGGCCTGACGCATCAGGTCACCGGCCTTGACCTTGGCGGTCAGATCCTGGGTCACACCGGCGACCAGCACCACCTTCTCGTCGAACACACCGCCGAGCAGGATCACAGCGCTGCCCAGCTTGTTCTTCAGTTGGTCGACCAACGCCAGCAGCGCCTTGCCGTCCAGACCATCGAGACGCGTGGCCAGCACCTTGGTGCCCTTCACCTCGATTGCGGAGCCAGCCAGATCGTTGCCTGCAGCGCTGGCGGCCTTGGCCTTGAGCTGCTCCAGCTCTTTTTCCAGCTGGCGGTTACGCTCGATCAGTGCCGAAAGCTTGTCCAGCACGTTGTCGCGGCTGCCCTTGACCAGCGAAGCGGCTTCCTTGAGCTGCTCCTCGGCACCATTGAGCCAGGCCAACGCAGCGGCGCCGGTGACCGCTTCGATACGACGCACGCCAGCGGCCACGCCGCCCTCGCTGGTGATCTTGAACAGGCCGATGTCGCCGGTACGCGATACGTGGGTACCGCCGCACAGCTCGACGGAGAAGTCGCCGCCCATGCTCAGCACACGCACCTGATCGCCATACTTCTCACCGAACAGCGCCATGGCGCCTTTGGCCTTGGCGGTTTCAATGTCGGTTTCCTCGGTCTCGACCTCGGAGTTCTTGCGAATCTCGGCGTTGACGATGTCTTCCAGCTGCTTCAGTTGGTCGGGCTTGATCGCCTCGAAGTGGCTGAAGTCGAAGCGCAGACGCTGACTGTCGACCAGCGAGCCCTTCTGCTGCACGTGGTCACCCAGCACCTGACGCAGCGCGGCATGCAGCAAGTGGGTTGCGGAGTGGTTCAGGGCAGTGGCCTGACGCACGCTGGCATCAGCCTCGGCCTTGACGCTGGCACCGACGCTCAGGCCGCCCTTGGCGACCACACCGTGGTGCAGGAAGGCGCCGCCCGCCTTGGTGGTGTCGCGCACATCGAAGCGCACGCCGGCCGCTTCCAGATAGCCGCAGTCACCAATCTGACCACCCGACTCGGCGTAGAACGGGGTCTGATCCAGCACCACCACGCCCTCCTCGCCTTCGGCGAGGCTGTCGACGGCGCTGCCAGCCTTGAACAGGGCGATCACCTTGCCTTCGCCACTGGTGCCTTCATAGCCGAGGAAGCGAGTATCGCTGTCGACCTTGACCAGGGCGTTGTAATCCATGCCGAAGGCGCTGGCGGAACGGGCGCGCTCACGCTGCGCTTCCATTTCACGCTCGAAGCCGGCCTCATCCACCGACAGTTCGCGCTCACGGGCGATGTCGGCGGTCAGGTCGACCGGGAAACCATAGGTGTCATACAGCTTGAACACGACATCACCCGGAATGACATCGCCTTTCAGCCCCAGCAGATCCTGCTCGAGAATCTTCAGGCCCTGCTCCAGGGTCTTGGCGAACTGCTCTTCCTCGGTCTTCAGTACGCGCTCGATGTGCGCCTGTTGCTGCTTGAGCTCAGGGAAGGCTTCGCCCATCTCGGCCACCAGGGCGGCGACGATCTGGTAGAAGAAGCTGCCCTTGGCGCCCAGCTTGTTGCCATGACGGCAGGCACGACGAATGATACGGCGCAGCACGTAGCCACGGCCTTCGTTGGACGGTGTCACGCCATCGGCAATCAGGAAGCTGCAGGAACGGATATGGTCAGCCACCACTTTAAGCGAGGCTTCGCCTGCGTTGGCGCAGCCGATGGCCTTGGCAGAAGCGGCCAGCAGGTTCTGGAACAGGTCGATCTCGTAGTTCGAGTTGACGTGCTGCAGCACGGCGCTGATGCGCTCCAGGCCCATGCCGGTGTCCACGCTCGGTGCCGGCAACGCGTGCAGTACGCCATCGGCAGTGCGGTTGAACTGCATGAACACGTTGTTCCAGATCTCGATGTAGCGGTCGCCATCTTCTTCCGGGCTGCCGGGTGGGCCGCCCCAGATGTGCTCGCCGTGGTCGAAGAAGATCTCGGTGCATGGGCCGCACGGGCCGGTATCGCCCATCGCCCAGAAGTTATCCGATGCGTACGGCGCGCCCTTGTTGTCACCGATACGGATCATGCGCTCGGTGGGAATGCCGACTTCCTTGGTCCAGATGTCGTAGGCCTCATCATCGGTGGCGTAGACGGTGACCCAGAGCTTTTCCTTGGGCAGGTTCAGCCACTTGTCGGAGGTCAGGAACTCCCAGGCGTAATGGATGGCATCACGCTTGAAATAGTCGCCGAAGCTGAAGTTGCCCAGCATTTCGAAGAAGGTGTGGTGGCGCGCGGTGTAACCGACGTTTTCCAGGTCATTGTGCTTGCCGCCGGCACGCACGCACTTCTGGCTGGTGGTAGCGCGAGTATAGGCGCGCTTTTCCAGGCCCAGGAAGCAGTCCTTGAACTGGTTCATGCCTGCGTTGGTGAACAGCAGGGTCGGGTCGTTCGCCGGAATCAGCGAGCTGGAAGCGACACGGGTGTGCCCTTTTTCTTCGAAGAAGCTCAGGAAGGCTTCACGGATTTCTGCGCTTTTCATAGGGATATCCACGGAATCAGGCGGCCACGGCAAAGCCGGCGAAGCAGACAAAGTGAGAACGTCGCGAGCGAAGGTCAGGCAAGGCAAAAGCTGGCGAAGAAGCGCAGTTTACGAGTTGTAAATGAGCATTCTGAGCCGGTTTTTAACGCAGCATGGCCGAGCGCAGCAGTTGTCACGCAGTCTGCAAAGGGTCGCATTATATCGGGCCTACCGCGCGCGGCTAGTACCTTATTGATAGCGTGCGCCTATCGGCAGCGCACGCCTGACGCTCAATGCGAACGGAAAGCAGCAAATGCCTCGATCACCCGCTCGATTTGCTCGGCACTGACGTCCAGATGAGTGACCAGGCGCAGGCGTGGCGCGGCACTGACGGCGATGCCGTGTTCGGCCATGAAGGCCTTGACTTGCCCGGCACGCTCGCCGAGTTGCACATAGACCATATTGGTCTGCACCGGCTCGACGCTGTAGCCCAGCTCGCTCAGAGCTGCACCTAGACGTGCAGCGTTGGCATGATCCTCGGCCAGGCGCTGCACCTGGTGCTGCAGGGCATACAGCCCCGCCGCCGCCAGCACACCGGCCTGGCGCATACCACCGCCGACCATCTTGCGCTGGCGGCGCGCCTTGCCGATCAGCACGGCGCTGCCGCAGAGCACCGAGCCGACCGGCGCACCGAGGCCCTTGGACAGGCATACCGATACGGAATCGAAGTACTGGGTGATCTCGCGCGCCGGCACACCGAGCTTGACCGCCGCGTTGTACAGGCGAGCACCATCCAGGTGCAGGCTCAGGCCACGACGACGAGTGAGTTCGCGGGCAGCAGCCAGATACTCAAGCGGCAACACCTTGCCCTGCATGGTGTTTTCCAGGGCCAGCAAGCGGGTACGAGCGAAGTGGAAATCATCCTGTTTGATCGCTGCCTCGACCTTGCTCAGATCGAGCGAGCCGTCGGCCTCACCGTCGATCGGCTGCGGCTGAATGGAACCGAGCACGGCCGCACCGCCGCCCTCGTACTTATAGGTATGCGCCTGCTGGCCGACGATGTACTCGTCACCTCGCTCGCAGTGCGCCATCAGTCCCAGCAGGTTGCTCATGGTGCCGGTGGGTACGAACAGCGCCGCCTCGAACCCCAGCTCCTTGGCCAACCAGGCCTCCAGGCGATTGACGGTGGGGTCTTCGCCATAAACATCGTCGCCCAGCTCGGCTGCCAGCATGGCCTCGCGCATGGCCGCGGTGGGTTGGGTGACGGTGTCGCTACGCAGGTCGATCAGGGGCATGGCAGGCTTTCCCAGCTATTGGCGAAAAGCCCATGCTAAAGAGGTCGCTCGGGCACTCACAAGATACAGTTGGGGCAAAATAGAGTGGAACGCCAAGCGGGGCTGCAGGAGCGTATGAGCGGCATTCCGCTTTAGCTGCGAAGCGAGAAGAGCAGATCGCGGCTGAAGCGGAATGCCGCCCAGCCACTCCTACGCCGCATCTAGAAACGCCATGTCAACGGCGTAGCCCGGATGAAATCCGGAGAATAACCCAAGCAGATCATTTCCCGGATGACACGCAGGCTACGCCAGTCCGGAGCCATCGTCCGGGACGATCAGGATGCCGGCACGCAGGCCGTTCCTGACCTTGGGATTGGGAAAGATGATGCGCGCGCCCTGCTCTTCCACCACCCAGCGGGTGTCGGCAATGTCTTCGGCAAGCAGGTAACCAGGCGCCAGCTCGGTGAAATTCTCGATATCTGCAGGCAGGTGCAACTGGAAACTGTCGCTGTGCTTGATGATCTCCCGCGAGACCGCGAACAGCTGCAAACCATCCAGAGTCGGCTCGCCAGTGATCACCTCGCGCCCCTCGATCAACGCATGCAATGCGTTTTCCAGCAGATCGAGATTGACCAGTTCGTTCTGCCCGAAGGCGCGCGCCTTGCCCAGTTCCAGGGTGAAGGCCTCGGCACCGAGCTGCGCATAGGTGTAGGCGCTGAAGGTGATCGAGGACTTGTTCTGCAGCAACACGGCCTCGATACCGGCGGCGCGCAAACGCTCCAGCTCGCGGCGGGAATGCGCACGCCCCTCCTGCCAGGGATAGAGGGCGAACTGCTCGATCTTCGAGCCACGAATAGCGGTGTGCAGGTCGTAGTGCAGGCGGGTGCGACCGGTGTCCTTGCCAAAGAAGGTGGCGCTCAGGTGTTCCAGATCACAGGCGCGAATGGCCTCGAAACCACTGGTTTGCTCATGCCGGCCACTGAACAGGCGATTGAGATCCTGCTCGACGTAGCGCTCGCCGCGGCGCATCGCCTCGGGGTTGCCGAACAGAAAGAGCATGCGCGCCGCCGGATGCAGCTCGTTGCGTGCAATGCCACGCAGCAGGCGGTCGAGCAGCTCGATCGGCGCAGTTTCGTTACCGTGGATACCGGCCGACAACAACAGATCGAGGCCATTGTCACGCGCTGCCGGCGGAGTCACCTCCAGCGCGCCTTCGTCGAGCCAGCGCAGACGCGTGCCATCGGGCGTCAGTTGAATCTTCGCCGACGGCTCATGGCCGGCCAGGGTCAGTTCAAGCAGTTTGCCGAGGGCAAGCATCGAATACTCCTTGGTCAACAGCACTTTTTTTGTGGAGCGCGCGCCGCGAGCGAAGATTTGCGTTGCCTGGATTCGCTCGCGACGCTCACTCCGGCAGTCTCCGCAGGGTGGGCTGAAGCGGAGCACCGCCCGGCCCACCCTACAAGGTTCAATCAGTGATTGCAGCCAGGGCCATGCACGTGATCGTCCTCATCTTCATCCTGCTCCACCGGCTCCATCTCCAGCTGCAGGCTGACCAGGTTGGTGGCTTGCGGACGCAGCAGCAGGTTGGCGTACTCGGTATCGCCCTCCTCCACGTCGACGCCGATCAGCAACTGATCGCCGACGGCCTGAACCCACAGTTCCTTGCCCTGCCAAACCACGGCAAAACGGCTGCAGGAAGTTTCCAGTTGGGTGCCGTCGTTATCTTCGAGAATCAGTTGCAGAGCGTCGCTCATAAAATCTCCGGAATGTGGGTTAGGTCAGTTGGAAAGGATAGACCGAGCCCAGTTTAAGGATCTGCGTCAGTTCATCCAATGCCGTACGGCATTCGGTCAGCAAGTGCGGGTCAGCCAGATCGGCTTCGCTGAGGCGGTCGCGGTAATGTTTGTCGACCCAGGCCACCAGCGTGTCGTGTAGCGCGTCACTCATCACCACGCCGGGATTGACCGCCGCCAGCTCGTATTCATTGAGCGCGACGCGCAAACGCAGGCAGGCAGGACCGCCACCATTCTGCATACTCTGCTTGAGGTCGAAGACGCGCACTTCGCGGATCGGCCCAGCACTGCCAGTCAGTTGCTCAAGGTAGCGCCAGACGCTCGGGTTGTTCCTGCACTCCTCCGGCACCACCAGCAGCATGCTGCCATCGGCGCGGGTCAGCAGCTGGCTGTTGAACAGGTAGGAGCGCACTGCGTCCTGCACGCTCACGGCAGAACCCGGCACGCAGACAGCCTGGAAGTTGCCGCCGCGACGGGCCAGCTTGTCGCCCAGTTCGGCCAGCACCTTGTCGGTCTCGAGGAAAGCGTCCTGGTGATAGAACAGCACCTCGCCATTGCCCACGGCGATCACGTCGTTATGGAATACGCCCTGGTCGATCACCGCCGGGTTCTGCTGGGCGTAGACCACGCCCGCCTCGCTCAGCCCGTGCAGACGTGCAACCGCCTGACTGGCCTCCAGTGTCTGCCTCGCCGGATAACGTGCCGGTGCCGGGTAACGGGTGTCGAAGGCACTGCGGCCATAGACGAAGAACTCCACTCCCGCGTCGCCATAGCCCTTGCAGAAGCGCGTGTGGTTGGCCGCGCCCTCATCACCGAACTGCGCCACGGCCGGTAGCGCCGGATGATGGGCGAAGTGCCTGTGGTCAGCGAACATGGCCTGCAGCACACGGCTGGTGGTCGGGTGCTCGATGCTGCGATGGAACTTGCAGTTGAGGTTGGCTGCAGTGAAGTGCACACGACCATCGGCCGTATCGGCACTGGGGCTGACGGTGCAGGCGTTGGCCGTCCACATGCTCGATGCCGAACAGCTCGCCACCAGCAGCGGCATGGCCTCGCGCGCAGCACGTTCGATCACTTCGGCATCGTTGCCGGTAAACCCCAGGCGCCGCAGTGCGGTGACATCCGGACGCTCCTGCGGGGCCAGTACGCCCTGCTTGAAGCCCATGGCCATCAGCGCCTTCATCTTCGCCAAGCCTTGCTTGGCGGCCTCCTTGGGATTGGAGGCAGCCTGGCTGTTGCTCTGTGACGCCACGTTGCCGTAGGACAATCCACCGTAGTTGTGAGTCGGCCCGACCAGGCCGTCAAAGTTCATCTCATAGGCGGCCATCACAGGGTCACTCCCGGGGTCAGGGTCGTGGGCAAGGCCAGGCTCTCGCTCTCCAGCGAGGCGACCGGGTACGCGCAATAATCAGCGGCGTAATAGGCACTGGCTCGATGGTTGCCAGAAGCACCGATGCCACCGAACGGCGCACTGCTGGCGGCGCCGGTGAGCTGCTTGTTCCAGTTGACGATACCAGCGCGGCTGTGCAGCCAGAACTGCTCGTAACGCGCACGCGAGTCGGACAACAGCCCGGCTGCCAGGCCATAGACCGTGGCATTGGCCTCAGCGATGGCGGCCTCGAAGCTGGCGTAGCGAATCACCTGCAGCAGCGGCCCGAAGAACTCTTCGTCAACACGCTCGGCAACTGCCGTGACATCGAGGATACCCGGCGTCAGCAGGGCGGCGTTCGCCTGCGGCTGGGTCATCGCCAGCAGCGCCGTCGCCCCCTTGGCCAGCAGATCCTGCTGTGCCTGCATCAGTTGAGCAGCCGCCTGCAAAGAGATCACCGAGCCCATGAACGGTGCCGGCTGCTCGTCGAAACGACCGACCTTGATCTGCCCGGCGACCTGCACCAGGCGCGCCAGCAGCGCATCCCCCCACTCCCCTAGCGGCACCAGCAGACGGCGCGCACAGGTGCAACGCTGGCCAGCACTGATGAAGGCGGATTGCACGATGGTATAGACGGCGGCATCGACATCGGCCACCTGGTCGACGATCAACGGATTATTGCCGCCCATCTCCAGCGCCAGGATCTTCTCCGGGCGACCGGCGAACTGCGCGTGCAGCAGGTTACCGGTGCGGCTGGAACCGGTGAAGAACAGCCCGTCGATGCCAGGATGACCGGCCAGCGCAACACCCGTCTCACGACCGCCCTGCAGCAGGTTGAGCACACCGGCAGGCAGACCGGCATCGATCCAGCACTGCACGGTCAGCTCGGCCACCTTGGGCGTCAGCTCGCTGGGCTTGAAGACCACGGCATTACCCGCCAGGAGCGCTGGCACGATATGCCCGTTGGGCAGGTGACCGGGAAAGTTGTAAGGGCCGAACACCGCGACCACGCCATGTGGCTTGTGGCGCAGCACGGCGGTGGCGTCGGCCAGCGGGCCGCTCTTCTCACCGGTGCGCTCACGGTAGCTCTGGATGGAAATCGTCACCTTGCCGACCATGCTGTTCACTTCCGTGGTGGCTTCCCACAGCGGCTTGCCGGTCTCCTCGCCGATGGCACGGGCGATGACGTCGGCCTGATCCTTGAGGCGCACGGCAAAACGTTCGAGCACCGCGATGCGGCTGTCCAGCGACTGTGCAGCCCAGGTGGCGAACGCGGTACGCGCCGCGGCCACGGCAGCATCGACCTGCACGGCATTGGCGCCACGGCCATGCCACACCACCGCCTGAGTAACTGGATCGAGAGACTCCAGGGGCTCGCCCTGGCCGGCCAGCCAGTGGCCCGCAATGTAATGAGTGCTCATTGTATTTTTCACTCCACGCATTCACAGCCGGCAGGCAACCGGCTCGCTACAGAAGACTTCAGGATTTTGCCGACAGCGCCACCGCGCGCACCTGATCACCCGCCGACAGGCGCAGGCGCTTGGCCGTCATCGGGTCGACCACCAGGGTGCCGGCTGCCAGTCGCGCCGGCGCGGCGGTGATGCGGCAATCCTGACGCTTGCGGTTGTGCACCAGGAAAGGCTCGGCATCGTCGCCTGGGGTACCGATGGCCAACACCAGGTTCTGGCTGTGTTGCACGGCGCGGATCTTCGCGGTTTCCGCCTCGATCGCCGGGCCGGCATCGAAGATATCGACATAACCCTGGTAGCTGAAACCCTCGGCCTTGAGCATCGCCAACGCCGGTTCGGTGTCCGGGTGGACACGGCCGATCACCGCCCGCGCATCCTCGGAGAGGAAGCAGGTGTAGAGCGGGAACTTGGGCATCAACTCGGCGATGAAAGCCTTGTTGCCTACGCCGGTGAGGTAGTCCGCCTGGGAGAATTCCATCTTGAAGAAGTGCCGGCCGAGGCTTTCCCAGAATGGCGAACGCCCGCGCTCATCGGACATGCCGCGCATTTCGGCGATCACCTTGTCACCGAACAACTCACGAAACTCGGCGATGAACAGAAAGCGCGCTTTCGACAGCAGGCGGCCATTGAGACCGGTGCGGTGATCGGCATGCAGGAACAGCGAGCACAGCTCGGAATTGCCGGTCAGGTCATTGGCCATGAACAGCGTCGGCACCTGGCGGTGGATGTTCAGCTCCTGCGAGGCGCTGACGGTCAGGCCGACCCGGTAGTTGTACCAGGGCTCGCGCAGGCCGACGGCGCCAGCCACGGCGGAAATACCGACGACCTTGCCGGCATCGTCTTCGAGCACGAACAGGTAATCGGCATCGGCGCGCTCGGCCTCGCCACGGAAAGTCTTTTCCGCCCAACCGACCCGGTGCGCCAGTCGCTCCTCGTTGGCTGGCAGCGTGGTCAGGCCAGCGCCGGTGCTGCGAGCCAGGTCGATCAGGGCCGGTAAATCGGCACTGCGCACGGGACGAACGATCATTGGATCCTCCGGATCAGCTATTGGCTTCAAGCGGCAAGCTAAAGGTTAAAAAACAAGCCGGCCTGCCGCTCTGGCTTGCTGCTTCGATTCAAATCGCGACCAGCCTGACGCTGGCACCCTCACCCACGCCCAATGCCTCGGCCGCTTCCTGGCTGAGGATCACGGGTTTGCCGGGCACCCAGTCCAGGTCGGCGACGATGGCGCGAAAATCCTGCAACTGACCGTTACTCACCAGATACTGACGTCCGCCTGGCTCGGCCTCACCGCTGGCAGCAATGCGCACCGGCACCAGGCGGCTCTGCGCGATGCTGCGAATGCCCGACGTACGCGCATGCAGGGTCGGGCCACCGTCGAAGATGTCGATGTAGTGGTCGGTCTCGAAGCCTTCACGCATGAGGATGTCGAAGGTGATCTGCGCGCGCGGATGCACCTGGCCCATGGCCTCCTGCGCTTCATCCGAAAGCAGCGGCACGTAGATCGGGTAATGCGGCATCAGCTCGGCGAGGAAGGTACGGCTCTTCAGCCCGCACAGCCGCTCGGCCTCGGCGTAGGTCATGTCGAAGAAGTTGCGCCCCACGGCGTCCCAGAACGGCGAGTCGCCGTGCTCGTCGCTATGGCCGACTATCTCCACCACCACCGCGTCGGCGAAGCGCTCCGGGTGCCCGGCCATGAACAGCAGACGCCCGCGCGAATTGAGCTCGGCGAAGGCACTGCCGACCAGCGGACGCTCGACGTAAAAACTGGTGAGCAGGCTGTTGCCGGTCAGGTCGTGACACAGCGACAGCACGTGAATCTTGTTGTGAATCTTCAATTCGCGCGAGTTGTGCACGAAGGTTTCGTTGCGAAAACTGTAGAACGGCTCGGAATAACCAGCCGAAGCGACAATGCCGGAGCAACCGACCAGGCGGCCGCTGGCGGTGTCTTCGAGGACGAAGAAGTAACTCTCCTCGCCATTGAAGCTGACCTCGGCGGAGAAAGACGCTTCCGACGCGGCGATCTTGTCGCCCAAGCGGCCAGCATCGTCCGGCAACGAAGTGACACCCACCGGGCTGTCCGCGGCCAGGCGCTGCACGTCGGCCAGGTCTGCCATTTGCGCGGGGCGCATCACCAGCATGGGGTCACTCCTCTAAACACGGAATCTGTAGGACTCACAGCCAGGGTCAGGCGGACAACCGTGGGAGGCGCTTCAGCGGCGATTATCGCGGCTAAAGCCCCTCCCACAGTCAGTCAGCAAGAGCTCAGGCCGCTGTCAGTTTGCTCAGCGCACGCTCGAAACGAGCCAGGCCTTCATCGATATCGGACTCTTCGACCACCAGGCTCGGGGCGAAACGCACCACGTCCGGGCCGGCCTGCAGAATCATCAGACCTTCAGCCGTAGCGGCGTCGAGCACCTGCTTGGCCTTGCCCTTCCAGGCGTCATTGAGCACGCAACCGAGCAGCAGGCCCATGCCGCGCACCTGCTCGAACAGGCCGTACTGCTTGCCGAGGGCTTCCAGACGGGTCTTGAACTGCTCGCTCTTGGCCTTCACACCATCCAGGGTCTGGCGGGTGTTGACGATATCCAGCACCGCCTCGCCAACGGCGCAGGCCAGTGGGTTGCCACCATAAGTGGTGCCGTGGGTACCCGGAGAGAAGTGCTTGGCCAGATCGGTAGTGGTCAGCATCGCGGCGATGGGGAAACCACCGCCCAGGCTCTTGGCGCTGGAGAGGATGTCCGGCACCACGCCGTAGTTCATGTAGGCGAACAACTCACCGGTACGACCCATGCCACTTTGCACTTCATCGAATACCAGCAGCGCGTTGTGCGCATTGCACAGCTCGCGAGCGCCTTCCAGGTACGCCTTGTCGGCCGGCAGCACGCCGCCCTCACCCTGGATCGGCTCCAGCACCACGGCGCAGGTCTTGTCGGAAATCGCAGCTTTCAGCGCGTCCAGATCGTTGTACGGCACATGGGTGATGCCCTGGATCTTCGGCCCGAAGCCGTCGGAGTACTTCGGCTGGCCACCCACGCTGACGGTGAACAGGGTACGGCCATGGAAGCTGTTGGTCGCGGCGATGATCTCGTGCTTTTCCGGGCCGAAACGGTCATGGGCGACGCGACGGGCCAGCTTGAACGCAGCCTCGTTGGCCTCGGCGCCGGAGTTACAGAAGAACACGCGCTCGGCGAAGGTCGCCTCGACCAGCTTCTTGCCCAGACGCAGAGTCGGCTCGTTGGTGAAGACGTTGGAGATATGCCACAGGGTATTGGCCTGCTCGGTCAGCGCCGCGACCAGCGCCGGATGGCAGTGGCCGAGCACGTTGACGGCGATGCCGCCGGCGAAGTCGATCAGCTCTCGACCGCTCTGATCCCAGACTCGCGAACCCAGGCCGCGCACGGGGACGAAGGCAGCAGGGGCGTAGTTGGGAACCATGAACTGGTCGAAATCGGCGCGTTGCACCGCATCGTGCTGAACGGACATCAAAGCTCTCCTGATGAGAAATACCAGCCGCAGAGAGGCGACAAAGCGCCCGAAACGACAGGGAATGCAAGGATTGTAGGGACTGAATCAGGGCCGGCATTGTCGCCATGCGACAACTTCTTACAGCGCCACCCCAGGTTTTCCGCGGGTTTTCGTCCAAGCGACAGAAAGCGTCGGAAAGGCGCAGTTTAATCGCAGATCACGGCTCGGAGCACGCCGCAGGAAAAAATCTCCGCAGGCTGACCGTGCAGTATCGAAAGTCCTGCTCGCGTAGCCCATTCACGACCTACTCCCTCTCTCGCAATCGGGAGAGGGGAGACAAGCTCGTAGAAGACGCCGTCTCAGCCGCGCTCAATCGGCGTAGAGGTCAGCTCGAAGGGGCTATTGCTGCGCCGCTGGTTGCGATCATCACGCGGCGTGGCGCCGAAGAAGTTACGGTAGGCACTGGAAAAGTGCGGCCCCGAGGAGAAACCGCAGGACAGCCCGATCTGGATGATCGACTTGCTGGTCTGCATCAACAACTGGCGCGCCTTGTTCAGACGCAACTCCAGGTAGTACTGGCTGGGCACGCGATTGAGGTACTGCTTGAAGATGCGCTCCAACTGGCGACGCGACACGCAGACGTGCTGGGCGATCTCGTCGGTGGTCAGCGGTTCCTCGATATTGGCTTCCATCAGCAGCACCGCCTGGGTCAGCTTCGGATGGCTGGAACCGAGGCGGTTCTGCAGCGGAATGCGCTGGCGCTCGCCGCCCTCACGAATGCGCTCGACCACCAGCTCTTCGCTCACTGCACCGGCCAACTCGGCGCCGTGGTCGCGCGCCAGCACCGCCAGCAACAGGTCGAGCACTGCCAGGCCGCCACACGCAGTCAGCCGGTCGCGATCCCAGTCGAACAGATGACTGGTGGCGATGACCTTGGGAAAGCGTTCGGAAAAATCATCCTGCCAGCGCCAATGCACCGCTGCGCGATAACCATCGAGCAAACCGAGCTGGGCCAGCGGGTAGACCCCGGCAGACAGGCCGCCAATCACGCAACCGCTGCGCACCTGCTGCTTGAGCGCAGCGGCCAGGCCGGCGGAAACCTGCGCTGGCGGCGCATCGGCAAGCAGAAACAGCTTGTCCAGCCCCTCCAGGTGCCCAGCCCAGGGCTCGCCCGGCAGGCGCCAGTCACCGGCGGCCAGCGGTTCGGCCTGAAGGAAGACCAGTTCGTACAGCACTTCCGGATGCACACGCTGGGCAACACGCAACGCTTCCTCAGCCAGGGACAAGGTCAGAGGCTTGGTGCCGGGCCAGTAGAGAAAGCCGATTCGATGGGGGGTCATGAGTGCCTGTCAAACGTCCGCTGCGCACCAGTTCAGTGCGAAGTCTAGCTTCTTATTATTTGAGACTGCCGGAAAGGAACTGCTGCAGTCGCTCGGATTGCGGATTGGCCAACACTTCTTTCGGACAACCGCGCTCTTCCACCAGCCCCTTGTGCAGGAATACCAACTGGTTCGACACCTCGCGGGCGAAGCCCATCTCGTGGGTCACCACCACCATGGTGCGGCCTTCGGTGGCCAGATCCTGCATGACCTTGAGCACCTCACCGACCAGCTCCGGGTCGAGCGCCGAGGTCGGCTCGTCGAACAGCATCACCTCCGGCTCCATAGCCAGAGCGCGTGCGATGGCCACACGCTGCTGCTCACCACCGCTCATGTGCGCGGGGTAGGCATCCTTGCGGTGCGCCACACCGACCTTGGCCAGGTAGTGCTCGGCCTTGTCACGGGCCTCGGCCTTGCTCATGCCGAGCACATGTACCGGCGCTTCCATCACGTTTTCCAGGGCGCTCATGTGCGACCACAGATTGAAGTGCTGGAACACCATCGCCAGGCGCGAGCGCATGCGCTGCAGCTGCTTGGCATCGGCTGCACGCAGCGAACCGTCCTTGGCCGGGACCAGTTTCAGCTCTTCGTTGTTGAGCAAAATCTTGCCGGCATGTGGCTGCTCCAGCAGGTTCAGGCAGCGCAGGAAGGTGCTCTTGCCCGAGCCGCTGGAGCCGATGATGCTGATCACGTCGCCGGCCTTGGCCGCCATCGACACGCCCTTGATCACCTCATGGCTGCCGTAACGTTTGTGCAGATCCTGAACTTCGAGTTTGTACATGTTCGGCTTCTCTTGAATCGTCATGGCATCAGGCCTTGCGCGGTGCCAGATAGGCCAGCCAGCGGCGCTCGGCCAGCTTGAACAGGCGCACCAGGATGAAGGTCAGCGCCAGGTAGAACAGGCCGGCGGTGACGTAGGCTTCGAACGGCAGGTAGTACTGCGAGCTGACGGTCTTGGCCGCGCCGGTGATGTCGATAAGGGTCACCACCGAGGCCAGGCTCGTCGTGTGCAGCATCATGATCACCTCATTGCTGTACTGCGGCAGCGCGCGGCGCAACGCCGAAGGCAACAGGATGCGCCGATACAGCTTGCCACGCGACATGCCCATGGCCTTGGCCGCCTCGATCTCGCCCGGCGGCGTGGCCTTGAGGCTACCCGCCAGGATTTCAGCGGTGTAGGCACTGGTATTGATGGCGAAGGCCAGGCAGGCGCAGAAGGTGGCACTGGACAGGTAAGGCCACATGAAGCTCTCGCGCACGGCCTCGAACTGGGCCAGGCCGTAGTACAGCAGATACAACTGCACCAGCATCGGCGTGCCGCGGATCACATAGGTGTAGAGCCAGGCGGGGAAATTGATCAGCGCTTGCCTGGATACCCGCATGATCGCCAGCGGCACCGCCAGCAGCAGGCCCACGGCCAGAGCGACGAGCAACAGCTTGAGGGTCACCAGCACACCACCGAAGTACAGCGGCAGGCTGTCGAGTACCACGTTGTAATCGAAAAGCATGGTGACTCCCTCAGAGCTCGGCGGCTTTCACGCCGACCGAATAGCGGCGCTCGAGATAGCGCAGCACCAGCAGCGAAACGCTGGTGATCGCCAGGTACACGGCCGCCGCCAGGAGGATGTAGGTGAACGGCTCGCGCGTCGCATCACCGGCACTCTTGGCGCGGGCCATCATGTCCTGCAGGCCGACCAGGGAGATCAGCGCAGTAGCCTTGACCAGCACCAGCCAGTTGTTGGTGAGGCCGGGAATCGCCAGACGGATCATCTGCGGCACGAGGATGCGAAAGAACACCCGCAGCGGGCTCATGCCATAGGCCATGCCGGCCTCGCCCTGCCCCTTGGGGATGGCCATGAAGGCGCCGCGGAAGGTCTCCGACAGATAGGCGCCATAAATGAAGCCCAGCGTACCGACACCGGCCACGAATGGATTGATGTCGATGTAATCCTCATAGCCCAGCAGCGGAGCGATGCGGTTCACCAGATCCTGGCCGCCAAAGAAAATCAGCAGGATCAGCACCAGTTCGGGAATGCCGCGAATCACCGTGGCGTAGGTCTCGCCCATCAGGGCCAGCCATTTCACCGGCGACAGACGAAACGCTGCACCGAGCAGGCCAAGTGCGACAGCAACCGCCATCGACAGCAGCGCCAACTGCACGGTGAGCCAGGCACCGTCGAGAATGGTCGAGCCGTAGCCTTGAAGCATGCGCCAATACCTCTCAGGCACCACGACGGCGCCGTATAGCACAAAGGAAATTGATGTCGCCCGAGCGACGCACAACGCCTGAACGCCAGCACAGGCGAACGGGCAGCCGATCTCTACAGGATGAACCAAGAAAAAAGTGGCACAACCTCAGAGGATGTCTACAAATTGCTGCGCTCGGCCATGCTGCGTTGAAATCAGCCTCAAAATGCTCATGTACTATTCGTACACTCCGCTTTCTCGCCTGATCTCGCCTTGCCTGACCGTCGCTCGCTGCTTTGTAAACACCCTCTATGCAAAGGTTAGTGCCACTTCATCTGCCTCGGAGCGCTTACTCGCCGTAAACGTCGAAGTCGAAGTACTTGTCCTGCACTTCCTTGTACTTGCCGTTGGCGCGGATGGCCAGGATGGCAGCACTGATCTTGTCAGCCAGCGCCTTGTCGCCCTTGCGCACAGCGATGCCCTGGCCTTCGCCGAAGTACTTCACGTCGGTGAAATCCGGGCCTACGAAGGCGAAACCCTTGCCGCCGTCGGTCTTGAGGAAACCGTCATCGATGTTCACCGAGTCGGCCAGGGTGGCGTCCAGGCGGCCGGACTGCATGTCGAGGAAGATTTCGTTCTGCGAGCTGTAACGCACGATTTCAGCGCCAGCCGGGGCGAAGATGTCGGTGGCGTAACGGTCATAGACGGACGAGCGCTGCACGCCAACCTTCTTGCCTTTGAGGTCGACCAGCGGATCCTTCAGCTCGGTACCGGCTTTCATCGCCAGCTTGGCCGGGGTGGCGTAGTACTTGCCGGTGAAGTCCACGGACTTCTTGCGATCTTCGGTGATCGACATCGACGACAGCACGGCGTCGAACTTGCGCACTTTCAGCGCCGGGATCAGGCCGTCGAACTCCTGCTCGATCCACTTGCACTCGACCTTCATCTCTTCGCACAGGGCGTTGCCGATGTCGTAGTCGAAGCCGGCGATCTGGCCATCGGGAGTCTTGAATGCGAAGGGCGGGTAAGCCGCCTCGATGCCAATGCGCAGCGGCTTCTCGGCCAGCGCCAGGGGCGACATCAGGGAAAGCGCCAGGGCGCCGAGCAGTGCGATCTTCTTCATTCTTTGCTCCTTCGAATTGGGTATGGCATCGATGGCAGTGAGGGGCCCGGGCCTTTTATGGATTGTAGAAGGCGGTGCTGCGCTGTCGTGGTGGACGAGCGACAAAGGGGCCTTGGCTGGGTGAGCGGCATTCTAGCGGCAGGCAATGAGGCGATATTTCCTCAATGCGACAACTAATTACAGAAGCACCGGATGCGTCGGGCACAGATATTGACAGCCCGCAAAAGGAGTGATCAAGCAGAAAAGGGTAAACAGATATCTACAGCAATACTCAGGCCACAAACCACATGACACGCGAAACGCGGGCGTTAGAGCCACTCCGTAGTTTTTCACGGAACCACTGACGGCACCTTATCAGGGCACAGACGTTCCCTAACCGCCCAATCGGGTGCGCGCTGTTACCGTGGCGCCATGCAAACCGTAGGGTGCGCCAAGCGCACCGACATAACAAATGCTGGTAGCGAAACACACAAGAAGCCGGTGCGCGTGCCCCCCCTACCCATCCACGCGCAGACTGAGGCGTGCGGTCACACGGTTTTCCTCCGCACGATCCAGTCCGGCTTCCTCGACGCGCACGCCCTGCGTTTCCAGCGCTTCGATCCAGCGCAGCAACTGGGCAAACGCCACCGGCTGCAGGTTGACCTGCACCGCGCCATAGCCCTCGGCATCCAGGCGCTCGATCACCAGCCCCTGCTGCGCCGCACTTGCCGTGACCACACCCTGCAAACGCACCGGGTCGAGGCTGGCACGCGGCTGCAGATCGCGCCCCTGTACCTGCGGCGCACGGCTTTGCATGTAGGCATAAAGAGCCCGCTGCTCCTCGAACGCGGCGCGCGCTGCCTGCGCATGGCGTTGCGCCGGTTGCCACAAGGCCAGATAGAACAGCACCAGCAACAGGAAGACGCTCAGCGCCATCAGTGCCAGGCGATCACGCGCCGGCAACGTCTGCCAGCGTTGCGCCAGCGGCGAGCGCTGCCAGTGCAGTTGCAGGCTTTCGGTCAACCCTGTTCTCGACATGCCACTCATCCTCCTATCACCACGCGTGCGCTGACGCCTTCGGCTTCACGGCTGGCCGAGCCCATCTGTACCGACAGGCCAGACGCTTCCAGGCGCTCACGCAAGCGCTCCAGCTCAGCGAACCCAGGCGCCTGCAATTGCAGTGACATATCGGCCCGGGTCGCGCTGTAGTCGAGCTGATTGACCTGCACCTGTGGTGCGCCCTCGGCATGCAGCGCTGCCGCCACCTCGGCCAGCAGACCCAGAACCGGACTGTCGCGACCAGCAGACTGCGCGAGATGTTGATCGAACTGCGCACGTAGGTTGATCAACTTGTTGTCCTGCGGAAACAGCTCTCGGTACAGCGCCTCGCTGGAAGCTGCATAGGCATCGGCCTCACGCTGCAGATACCAGCCCTGAGCCAGATTGAACCCCCACTGCAGAAAGAGACACAGCGCCAGCACCCCGGCCAGCGGACGCCAGCGCAGCCAGCCATCGCCACTCTGGCGCAAGGCGAATTCCCCCTGAGCCAGATCGGCACCACCACCTTGGCGCACCAGCCATTGATGTGCATCCTCCAGCAGATGCGCCTCGTCAACCGGCTCCGGCAGCGCCTGACCAACCGGCGCACTGACGATGCACGGCGATGGACAACGCCCCGCCAGCGCCGGCCAGTCCTCAGCCTGCAAGGCCAGACGCCAGGGCGCCTCGCCGCCGAGCAACCAGCGCGAGTGCAGCCAGAGCAACTGACTGCCCTGGCGCGGCAGCAGGTCGGCATCGACACGGATCGCCTGCGGCGGCTGCGCCGCGAACAGCGCCAGGCACTCGCGCAACCAGTTGGCGCGCAGCGCATAGACGCGATGACGACCATCGGCCAGCTGTTCACCCAGCGCAAGGTGCATCAGCTCGACATCCTCAGCCAGCAGTTCCTCCACCGCGAACGGTAGCGCCTGGCGCATCCAGCGTGCCTTCTGCGTCGGCAACTGCACGGCGCAAGCGGTGACCACCTCCACCGGCAAGACCAACTCCCAGTGCACAGGCAGCTCGGCCAGCGCCTCGGCCAGGCTCAAGGCGCGACACTCATCAAGGGTGACCCGCTGCACGGGTAGATCCACTGACAAGTCGTGACACGCCTCGGGCGGCAGGAATATCCATGTCGGGTTCATTCTTGTTCTTCCTCGATTGGACGTGGTGGCATGCCGGCCTGCCCCAGATCACGCGCCAGGACACTGACCTGGCCATCATTGCTGCGCTGCAACAGGCTGCGCAAGACCACCCGGCGTTCGCCCAGGCTCACTTCACTGAACACTTCGAAATACTGGCTGCCGACCGCCAGCCCTTGCACCACCTGCTCGCCCAGCCCCGCAAGTGCAGGCTGAGCAGCGAATGCGGCAGCGCTGGGATAGCCTTCGGCACCACGCCCGGCGATCAGCGACACCGCCGCATCCGGACTCAAGCCGTCGGACAGGCTGGAGAGCACCATCGAGCTGGCCGTATTGACGTTGAGCAGCGCATCGCTCGGCAAGGCGCTGACGAAGGGCTGCAGGCGGCGATAGTCGGCCTCCTTCATCTCCAGCAATAGGCGCAACTCGGACACATCGCTGATCTCGCGATTGGCCGTGCGGTAAGGCGGCGTCGCCAACAGGTATTGGCCATCCTCGGCGCCATTGCCGCCTTGTGGCTCGCTGTCGGTATCCAGCCAGTCCAGCAGGCGCTCGGCATAAGGCTTGTCTATCCCCAGACGCAGCAACAGACGGCGCAAACGCAGCACCGCCAGCTCATTGGGCCGCCCCTGACGCACCAGACTGTTGAGATTGAAACGACCGCTGGGGTCGACGATACGCACACGCAGCTCGCCGCCCTCATCCAGCGGGAACGGTGCCAGCGGTCTGGCCCAGGGCTCCAGTGGATGATCCACCGGCTGGCGCGGATCGCCCTGGCGCAGGTCGCGCTCGAGGATCGCCTTGGCCAAGGTTTCGCCGCCCAGGGCGTAATGCCAGGCCTGGGTCACGTGCAACTGGTTGGCGCTGCTGCGGATCGACAGTTGCTGGCGAGCGATCAAGCCGGCGCAGACCACCGTCACCACGGCGACCACCAGCAATACCGTAATCAGGGCCACCCCATGCTGCCGCCTCATGACTGCGGCACCTCATCCGGCGACTCCGGCGGAGCGCCGGCACGGTTCTCCGCCGGCAGATCCGGCAAGCGCAGCAGGCGACGCAATTCGCCATAACGCCGATGCTGCAGACGCAGCTCGATCGCGCGCGGCAAGTCGGTGAGCAGGCCATCGCCGGAGGCATTGGCCGGCGGCCAGTCGGGCTGCCACTGCCCCTCCTTGTCCAGATAGCGCAGGCTCAATGACTCGACACCATCGAGCGCCTGCTGGATCTGCGGCGCGCTGTCCTGCGCGCGATCCAGCACACGCCAGTAACGCCGCTGCCACTGCTCACCACTGAGCTGCCAGCGCACGCGCTGCACCTCGGCACGCGGCTGGCCGAGCGGGTTGCGCCAGCCGGCACGGGTCAGCTCCAGAGCCGTGGCATCGGTCAGATCACCATGCAGCGCCGGTTGTGGATCGCCGAAACCATCGCGAATCGGCCGTACCGTTACCTGGCGCAGGTCACGCTCGAAAGCTGACAAGGCGCGCGTCAGTTCGCGCAGTTGGCGTTCGTGTTCGCGGGTGACGGCATCGGCGCTGAGCACGCTGTCGAGCATGCGGTAGGTGGCCAGGCCCAGCAGGGCGAAGATGGCGATGGCGATCAGCAGCTCCAGCAGGGTGAAGCCGCGCTGAGCGCTCCCACACATCATGGAGCCCCCAGAAAGCCGCTGAGGGTCACCAGTTGGTGGGGTGGGCTTTAGCCCGCCAAGGCTGGCCGCTGTTGGTGGGCTGAGGGTCACCCTACGAGCTGGAGCGAGCGTCGCGAGCGAAATGGCATCGCCACGGATTCGCGAGCAGAGCTCGCTTCTACGCATCATGGCGCCCCCAGGAAACCGCTGAGGGTCACCAGCGCCCGCTCGCGCAGATCACCGCTGACGCCGCGTTCTTCAACAGCAACCCACAGCGTCACACGACGCATGGCCGGTTCGCTGGTGGCCTGGATTTCGCTCTGCCATGACCAGCGGCGCCCGGCGAACTCCACCTGGCCCTGGTCGCGGCCATCGGCCGGTGGCGTATCGGCCAGTTGCAACTCCGTCAGGCGGTTGTCGGCCACCCACATGGCCAGGGTCTTGTCTTCCAGTTGGCTGGCGGTGCGCACGCTACGCGCACTGGCGGTCAGCACGCTGGCGGCGACCAGGGCGAAGATCGCCAGGGCCACCAATACCTCGAGCAGCGTAAAGCCGCGCGCGCCCTTCATCCGGCACGCCCCGTGCCCAGTTCCTCGACACGCGGCAGGCCGAAGCCATCGCTGGACAATTGCAGGCGCAAGCCATCGCGACGACGTTCGGCCATACGCAGGCGAAAGGGTGTCAACTCGCCACTGGAGAGAATCAGCAACTGCGGTGCTTCAGCACTGTCTTCGGTCGCAAGGCTCAAGGCCTCACCCTCCACTTCGAAGGACAGCTCGGCCCACTCCGGCAGGCGATGAGCCTGACGATCCAGCGCCTGCCACTCGGCACGTTGCGGGTCGTAACGCAGTACCCGATAGCCTTCGCGAGTGAAGCTCAGGCCGTACTCGCGGTTATCCAGCACCGCCTCATCGAGCAGCACACCAATAAGCCCGCTGAGGCGCTCGGCTTCGCTGCGCAATTCGCGCCCTGGCCCGGCGATACCAGTGCTGAACACCGCCAGACCGATCAGGCTGCCGAGAATCACCAGCACCACCAGCAGCTCGATGAGGGTGAAGCCGCGCGTCTTTGCCGGCACGCCGATCATGCTCGGGTCAGAGATCCCAGTTGCCGATATCGGCGTTCAGGTCGCTGCCGCCCTGCTTGCCGTCGGCGCCGAGCGAGTAAAGATCGAAGGCGCCCTTGGTGCCGGGCGCCAGGTATTGATAAGGGTTACCCCAGGGGTCGATGGGCAGGCGCTTGAGATAGCCGTCCTTGTTCCAGTTCTTCGCCGGCGGATTGCCGCTCGGCTTGCTCACCAGTGCCTCCAGGCCCTGCTGGGTGCTGGGGTAGTTGTGGTTGTCGAGCTTGTACATATCCAGCGCCGCACCGATGGCACGGATGTCGTTCTGCGCGGCGGTGACCTTGGCCTGATCCGGCCGGCTCATCACCTGCGGCACCACCAGCGCCGCCAGAATGCCCAGAATCACCACCACCACCATGATTTCGATGAGCGTGAAGCCCGCCTGAGATTTTCTCACCTGCTATCCCACCATTTGGTTCAAAGAAAGAATCGGCAACAGGATAGCCAGCACGATCACCAGCACCACTGCCCCCATGAATACCAGCATGAACGGCTCGAACAGCCCGACCAGCAGGGCGATCTGCGCGCTGAGGTCGTTTTCCTGGTTCTTCGCCGTACGCGCCAACATCTGATCCAGCTCGCCGGAGCGTTCGCCACTGGCGATCATGTGCAGCATCATCGGCGGAAACTGCCCGGTGGCCTCCAGCGAGCGAGTCAGACTGCCACCTTCGCGTACCTTCTGCGCGGCCACCACGACCTCGCCACGGATCACCCGATTGCCGATCACCTCACCGGCAATCGCCAGCGCCTCCACCAGCGGTACGCCACTGCGGGTGAGAATGGCCAGGGTCGAGGCAAAACGCGCGCAATCGGTGGCGCGACCCAGCCGCCCAATCAGCGGTATACGCAGCAGGAAGCGATGCCAACGTAGCTTGAATGCCTCGTCACGCAGGGCTGCACGCAAGGCGAAGACCGCCAGCGCCAGCACCACCAACGCGACCAGCCCCCAGGCCTTGACCCAATCACTGAGGGCGATCAGCCCACGCGTCAGCGCCGGCAGGGTCTGCCCGGAGTCGACGAACACCTTGACCACATCCGGCACCACGTAGCCGAGCAGAAAGCCGACGATCAGCAACGACGCGCACATCAGGATCACTGGATAGAGCAGCGCCAACTGCACCTTCTGCCGCGACTGCTGACGCTGCTCGGTGTAATCGGCCAGCTGCTCCAGCACCGGGCCGAGGTGCCCGGCATGCTCGCCCGCCGCCACCGTGGCGCGGTACAGCTCGGGGAAGGCCGCAGGAAACTCCTTCAGGCTGCCGGCCAGGCTGTGGCCTTCCAGCACGCGGGCACGTACCGCCAGCAGCATGCCCTGAATACGCGAATTGGTGGATTGCGCGGCAGCCGCGCGCAGCGCTTCTTCGATCGGCAGCGCCGCCTGGATCAGCGTCGCCAACTGGCGGGTGACCAAGGCCAGATCACGCGCCGACAGGCCACGGGCAAAGCCCAGGCGTGGCTGGCCACTGCCCTGCTCACGGCTGCGCGTGGCCTTGACCTCCAGCGGTGCCAACTGCCGCTCGCGCAGCAACTGGCGCACCTGACGCGCGCTGTCGGCCTCCAGCACGCCCTTCTGCTGGCGACCACGCCCGTCCAGGGCAATATATTCAAAGGCCGCCATCGGCAAATCGCTCCGACTGTAAATGTAGGAGCGGCTTCAGCCGCGATATGCAAAGCCTCGCGGCTGAAGCGGAATGCCGCCCAGCCGCCCCTACAAGAGCCGATGCCAACATCCCAATCGCCATCATTCCTCTCGCGTCACGCGTAGCACTTCCTCGACCGTGGTCACCCCTTCCAGCACCTTGCGCCGGCCATCGTCACGGATACTCGGCCCCAGCGTGCGGGCATGACGGGTCATGTCCTGTTCGGAAGCGCGGCTATGCACCAGCGTGCGCATGCTTTCGTCGAACACCACCAGCTCATAGATGCCGGTACGTCCACGGTAGCCCTGCTGATGACAATGCGCACAACCACGGGCGTGGTACAGGGTCGGTGGCGAGCTGGCAGGCACGCCGAGCAATGCGCATTCGGCCGCATCGGCGGCATAGGGCTCCTTGCACGATGGGCACAGCACGCGCACCAGGCGCTGGGCCAGCACGCCGAGCAGCGATGACGACAGCAGGAAGGGCTCCACGCCCATGTCCACCAGGCGGGTAATGGCGCCGATGGCGCTGTTGGTGTGCAACGTGGATAGCACCAGGTGGCCTGTGAGCGAGGCCTGCACGGCGATCTCCGCGGTTTCCTTGTCGCGAATCTCGCCGACCATCACCACGTCCGGATCCTGGCGCAGGATGGCGCGCAGGCCACGAGCGAAGGTCATGTCCACCTTGGTGTTGACCTGGGTCTGGCCAATGCCTTCGAGGTGGTATTCGATGGGGTCTTCGACGGTGAGGATGTTGCGCGTGTGATCGTTGAGGCTGACCAGGCTGGCGTACAACGTGGTGGTCTTGCCCGAGCCGGTGGGCCCGGTGACCAGCAGGATGCCATGCGGCTTGCGCACGGTTTCTTCCATCAGCGCACGATCCTCGGCGCGCATGCCCAGGTGCTGGAGCGACAGTCGCCCGGCCTGTTTGTCGAGCAAACGCAGCACCACCCGCTCGCCGTTGGCCGACGGCAGCGTCGACACGCGAATGTCCACCTCGCGCCCTCCGACCTTGAGCGAAATGCGCCCGTCCTGCGGTACACGCTTCTCGGCGATGTCCAGGCGCGCCATCACTTTTACCCGCGATACCAGCAGCGCTGCCAGTTCGCGCTTGGGCTCGAGCACCTCGCGCAGGATGCCGTCGACGCGAAAGCGCACGACAAGACGTTTCTCGAAGGTTTCCAGGTGGATATCGGAGGCGTTTTCCTTGATCGCTTCGCCGAGGATGGCGTTGATCAGACGGATGATCGGCGCATCGTCCTCCTGCTCCAGCAGATCCTCGGTTTCCGGTACCTGATCGGCCAGAGAGGCCAGATCGAGGCTGCCACCGATGTCCTCGGCCAGTTGCATGGAGGCGGAGTCATGTTGATAGGCCGCGCCCAGTGCCTGGGCGAACGCCTGGGCATCTAGCACCTGCAGCGGCAGGCTACGCCCGGCGAAACGCTGCGCCTCGGCCAGTGCCACCAGGTCACAGTCGGGGCGATGGGCCAGGCTGGCGCGTCCATCATGCGTGACGAACACCAGGCCGTGACGCTTGGCAAAGCTGAAAGGCAGGCGGCGCAGCGGGGTTTCGAGCAACGAAGCGTTCATGCGAGACCTTAGAACAGAACCTTATCCCGGTATTACAGCCTAACCTGGCCGTTTTAGCCCAATGGGCCACCTCTAGGACGGTCTTCTTGTATGTTTATGCAATTATCTTTAAGAACCTGTTCAGGATCTCGCGAGCTAGAGCCATACAAGGCAAAAGCAGGCGAGGAAGCGGAGTTTACGAGCTGTAAATGAGCATTCCGAGCCTGTTTTTAACGCAGTAGGGCCGACGCGCAGCAGATCGTGAGCAGGTTCTAACACATTGCCAGGAACAGCACACCCACCCTATTTGGGGGATGCCAAGCGCGCGCAGACTGCTATGATCAGCGCGCGACGCCCAGCACACATAAGAAGAATTAGAACGTCGTTTCCGGAGTGATGCTTTTGCCCATCTCGGCCCTTTCCCAGCGGCTCAAGGACAATGCCCCGAGCCTGATCGGCATGCTCGTGCTGATCGCCCTGAGCGTCAGCCTGGCCTGGCAGAGCGCCGAACTGCTGCGCCTGGTGCGCGGCCCAGTGGAACAGCCCCCCAGCCAAGCAACCCCCGGCCTCGAACAACGTGCCCAGGCGCCCATCGCCCAGCTATTCGGTACGCCACGCCAGGCCGACAGTGGCCCGCCGCCGGCCACCAATCTGCAACTGACCCTGCTCGGCAGTTTCGTGCACAGCGACCCGCAGCGCTCCAGCGCGATGATCCAGCGCCAGGGTCAGAGCCCCCAGCGTTATGCCATCGGTACGGATGTGGACAACGGCGTACGCCTCGATGCCGTCTACGCCGACCGCGTCGAACTGGTGCGCAACGGCCGCCGCGAAAGCCTCACCTTCCCCCGCTCGCAAAGCGGGCAATACAGCTATACCCCGCCAGTCGAAGCCGCAACGGAAGACCCGCTGCAGCAGTTCGATCAACTCGGCCAGGACAACCTCGAACAACTGCGCCAGCGCATGCAAGCGCTGCGCGAACAGATGGAAGCCTCTGGCACCCTGCCCGTGGAAACGCCCTCCGATCAGCCCATGGAAAGCGACTGAACCGATGCCTGTTCTCCGAAGCCGACTGACCCTCGCCCTCCTCGCCGCCAGCCTGGCTAGCGCCCCCCTGCCTCTGCTCGCGCAGATCCAACAGACTCCGGCCAGCGCCAACCAGCAGGAAGAAAGCTGGACCATCAACCTCAAGGGCGCGGACATACGCGAGTTCATCGACCAGATCGCCAGCATCACCGGGCAGACCTTCGTCGTCGACCCACGGGTGAAGGGCCAGGTCAACGTGGTATCGAGCACACCGCTGGGCCTGTCCGAGGTCTACCAGTTGTTCCTTTCGGTGATGGCCACCCATGGTTTCAGCGTACTGACCCAGGGCGACCAGGCGCGCATCGTGCCCAACGCCGAGGCCAAGGCCGAAGCCGACGCCGGCCGGCCCGCACCGGATCGTCTGGAAACCCGCCTGATCCAGGTGCAGCACGCGCCGGTTGCCGAGCTGATTCCGCTGATCCGCCCACTGGTGCCGCAATACGGCCACCTGGCCGCCGTCACCTCGTCCAACGCACTGATCATCAGTGACCGCAGCGCCAACATCGAACGCATCGAAGACCTGATGCGCCAGCTCGACCAGAGCGGCGCGCAGGACTTCAGCGTGGTTACCCTGCAACACGCCTGGGTGATGGACGCTGCCGAAGTGCTCAACACCGCCATCGCTCGTGGCCAGGCCAAGGGCACCAGCGCCACCCAGGTGGTGGCCGACGCGCGCACCAACCGTTTGATCCTGCTCGGCCCGCCGGATGCCCGCGCCAAGCTGGCCGACCTCGCCCGCTCGCTGGACAGCCCCACCAGCCGCTCGGCCAACACCCGGGTGATTCGCCTGCGCCACAACGATGCCAAATCCCTGGCCGAAACCCTCGGGGAAATCTCCGAAGGCCTGAAGAATCAGCAAGCCGGCGAAACCACCGGCAAGCAATCGAACATCCTCATCCGCGCCGATGAAAGTCTCAACGCGCTGGTGTTGCTGGCCGAGCCGGATCTGGTCGCCACCCTCGAAGACATCGTGCGCCAACTCGATATCCCACGCGCACAGGTGATGGTCGAGGCGGCCATCGTCGAGATTTCCGGCGACATCACCGATGCCGTTGGCGTGCAATGGGCGGTAGACGCACGCGGCAGCACCGGCGGCCTGGGCGGAGTGAATTTCGGCGGCACTGGTCTGTCGGTTGGCACCGTCCTGCAGATTCTGCAAAACGGCGAAGTGCCGGAGAACACCACCCTGCCCGACGGCGCCATCATCGGCATCGGCAGCGACCGTTTCGGCGCACTGATCACCGCGCTGTCGGCCAACAGCAAGAGCAACCTGCTGTCCACGCCGAGCCTGCTTACCCTGGACAACCAGAAGGCGGAAATCCTCGTCGGGCAAAACGTGCCCTTCCAGACCGGCTCCTACACCACCGATGCCTCGGGTGCCGGCAACCCCTTCACCACCATCGAGCGCAAGGACATCGGCGTGACCCTCAAGGTCACCCCGCATATCAACGAAGGCGCCACCCTGCGCCTGGAGATCGAGCAGGAAATCTCCTCTATCGCCCCCAGCACCGGGCTCAACGCCCAGGCGGTCGACCTGGTGACCAACAAGCGCTCGATCAAGAGCACCATCCTCGCCGACGACGGCCAGGTGATCGTGCTCGGCGGGCTGATTCAGGACGACGTCACCCAGGCCACCTCCAAGGTGCCACTGCTCGGTGACATTCCGCTGATTGGCGGCCTGTTCCGCTCCACCCGCGACTCGCACATCAAGCGCAACCTGATGGTCTTCCTGCGGCCCACGGTGGTACGCGACGGCGCCGGTTTGGCCGCGCTATCGGGCAAGAAGTACAGCGACATTCGCATCCTCGGCGACGGCACAAATGGCCGCCCGAGCATCCTGCCCAGCACCCCGGGCCAGTTGTTCGACGGCCAGGGCGCACCGGCAGTGGATTTGCGCCAGTGAAGACAGGGCCATTCATCTCGTAGGGCGGGGGAAACCCACCATTGCCATCGCGGCGGGTTGCACCCGCCCTACAACTGAGGAGAGCCATAAACCGTGGGAGGCGCTTTAGCGGCGACATATTCGACAGCCGTCGCGGCTAAAGCCCCTCCCACGGGGACGGCGACTCACCCCAACGGCGGAGTACGCGGCGGTACCTGACGCTTGTTGCCGGTCGACTCATACGCCGCTGCCAGTTGCAGCAACGCCGAATCATCGTAGGCACGCCCCGCGAAGGTCAGGCCCACCGGCATGCCGATATCGGCCATCACACCCATCGGCACGGTGACGGTCGGCACGCCCTGGTGACGGATCGCCAGGTTGCCATTGGCCACCCACACGCCGTTGCTCCAGGCGATATCGGCGGAAGCCGGGTTCACATCGGCATCGGCCGGGCCCACATCGGCCACGGTGGGGAACAGCACCGCATCCAGCCCCAACCGATCCATCCAGTCTTCCAGATCGATCTTGCGGATCTGCTCCAGGCCGCGCAGGCCGTCGGGCAGCGTGGCGATCTGATCCCAGGGCTTGATGCCGCGCTTGGCCATGTTGACGTATTCGTCCATGCCCGCCGCCAGGTCGCCCTCGCGATTCGGCAGCGTGCCGGGGTCGTGCGGGAAGATCTGCGGGCCATCCACATCGGCCAGGCGATTGAGCTTGGGGTCGTCGTTGGCACGCAGGAAGTCATCGAAGGCCCAGCCACTCAACTCCCACAGCTCGTCATGCAGGAACTCGGGCGTGACGATGCCGCGATTGAACACGGTCGGCGCGCCGGGGCGATCACCCTCGCAGTTGGACACCAGCGGGAAGTCCACCTCCAGCACTTCGGCACCGGCCGCTTCCAGCGCCTGGCGCGCAGCCTCCCACAGGGCGATCACCGTCGGCCGGGTGTGGATGCGCTGGCCGGTCGGCCCGCCGATCCCCGGTGCTTCGCTGGTACCGGCCTCTTCGTCCTTGTTGATGAACATGCGCGGCACGCCCAGACGCTTGCCGGCCAGCGCATCAGCCTTGGCCGCCAGCGCCAGGTAGGACGCGGGGCGTACTTCGGAGGCCCGCGGGATCGGTACCCAGGGCTGCAAACGCCACAGATCGCCACGCGTGTCGGCATCGTCGGCCACCACCACGTCGAGCACTTCCAGCAGATCGGCCATGGTGCGGGCGTAAGGCACCACCACATCCATGGTCGGCGTCAGCGGCCAGTTGCCGCGCACCGAGATCACCCCACGCGACGGGGTGTAGGCGCACAGGCCGTTGTTGGAGGCCGGACCGCGCCCGCTGGACCAGGTTTCCTCGGCCAGGCCGAAGGCGGAGAAGCTGGCAGCGGTTGCCGTACCGGCACCATTGGACGAGCCCGAGGCGAACGGCGCGGTCAGGTAGTCGGCGTTGTAGGGGCTTTCGGCGCGACCATAAACGCCACGCTGCATGCCGCCATTGGCCATCGGCGGCATGTTGGTCTTGCCCAGGCAGATGGCACCGGCCGCGCGCAGGCGCTCGACAGTGAAGGCATCGCGCTGCGCCACCAGATCCTTGAACGCCGGACTGCCGGAGGCCGCTGTCAGGCCCTTGACCAGATAACTGTCCTTGGCCGTGTAGGGAATACCATCCAATGGGCCGAGGGTTTCGCCACGGGCGCGGCGCGCATCAGAGGCTTCTGCTTCCTTCAACGCGTCGGGGTTACGCACCACCACCGCGTTGAGCCGGGTCGGCGTATCCGGGCCATCGTAGGCGTCGATTCGCGCCAGGTAGGCCTTGACCAGCTCGACCGCCGTGGTGCGGCCGGACTCCAGCGCGGCGCGCAGCTCGGCAATGGAAACTTCGGTTACCTCGATCATGGTGTCATCACTCGCAAAGGACGGGCCGGTGTCATGGCCCCGGATACGAAACAGTGGCGGCGTGGCCGAACCCCACACGCAGGTTCGAACGCGAAAACAGGCTCCCGATGATACATGCCGCCAAGGCTTCGCAGCAGCCCGCAGCCGATGGCCAGGATGCACGCCAGCCCTTACAGTCTCACCCTGTACCAGGCGGCATTCATGACACGCAATTGAGCAGAACGAGATGACCCGCGAAGAACGCATCCAGCTGTGGTCGGCGCTGTCGGACGTATTCGTCGACAACGAAGTCGACTACGCCGGCATTGCCCGCCAGCTCACCGAGTTCGACCGCACCACGGTGGAAGCCGCCTTCTACGAAGACGTTGCCCCGGCGTGCTACACCAACCTGCTCGCGCCCATCCCACCGATCTGGACGGACTTCGACAGCGCCTGGCTCAGCGAAACCATCGAACGTAATCAGGCCGCCCGACAACGCTGGCCGCTGCGTCGCCTGCGCGACCGCCTCCTCATCGCCTGCCTGCGTCGCACCCTGAGATCGGAATGGGCGAAGGTCGTGCGCGAGCTGGATCGCCTGTAAAGAACCAGCTACCTGCCCACTTCCCGCAGCCAGGCCAGCAATTCGGCCTGCAGGCTCTCAGGCGCCAGTGCATCGGGTGAGAGCAGGCAGTAACGCGAACCGTCCTCGACGAAACCAAGCGGTGCGCCCAAGAACCCGCTGTCGATGTCGTCGCGCACCAGATGCCATGGCCCGATAGCCACGCCCAGGCCGGCCACCGCAGCCTGCAGGCTGAAGTAGAAATGTTCGAAGGTCTGCGCAGGGCCATCTGCAGCGCTGGCACCTGCGGCATTCGCCCACTCCGCCCAGGCACTCGGCCGAGTGCGCGTATGCAACAGCGGCGCATCCGAGCGCAGGCCGTTGGCGGTGAACCATTGCTCGACCTTGTCCGCCCGGCAGACCGGCCCTACCCGCTCGGCAAACAGCGTTTCGGCGTGATAGCCAGCCGGCCAGGGGAAGTCATCGCGACGGATGGCCAGGTCGATCCCCGCCTCGAAGGAGAACGGCCCACCGCCCGCCAGCAGGTGAATCTCCCGCTCCGGCTGATGCGCCTGAAACGCACTCCAGCGCGGTATCAGCCAGCGCATCAGCAGCGTCGGCTCACAGGACAACGCCAGCGGTCGCGTCTGCCGGGCACTGGCGCGTAGCTCGCGCGTGGCCTGGCGCATCAGCCCCATTCCATCGCTCACCGCGCGCGCCAGCTTGCGTCCCGCCTCGTTGAGAAACACCCGACGACTGCGCCGCTCGAACAACTCGACACCCAGGTCGTCTTCCAGCAGACGCACCGCCCGACTGACCGCGCCATGGGTCAGATGCAACTCCTGGGCAGCGCGGCTGAAGTTCTCGCAGCGCGCCGCCGCTTCGAAACAGCGCAGCGCTAGCAACGAGGGCAAACGCGCATCACCCATCTGTGTGTCCAGCTCACTATCCATGTCAGAACTCATCGTTATTCATCGCTGTTGATCATCGGAATAATTGGCTCAACCTCAACGAACGCAAGAATACGCCATGACCGAATGGATAGCTGTAATCACCATTACCTTGCTTGCCGTGATCAGCCCGGGAGCGGATTTCGCCCTGGTCACCCGCAACAGCCTGCTGCTGTCGCGCCGTGCCGGTGTGCTCACGGCGCTGGGCATCGGCCTGGGTGTACTGATCCACGTCGGCTACACCCTGCTCGGCGTTGGCCTGCTGCTGCAGCAATCGACCTGGCTGTTCAACGCCCTCAAGCTGGCTGGAGCGGCGTACCTGATCTACCTTGGCGTGAAGATGCTGCTGAGCAAACCCGACAGCGCAGCAGCCGACAGCCAGCAGACGCCGCCGGCAGACAGTGCCGCACTACGCACCGGCCTGCTGACCAACGCCCTTAACCCCAAGACGGCGGTGTTCATCGTCAGCCTGTTCATGCAGGTGGTGCAGCCCGGCACGGGCCTGGCCACACAACTGGGCTATGGTGCTTTCATCGCCCTGGCTCATATCGGCTGGTTCACGCTGGTTGCCCTGTGTTTTTCCGCCGGTGCCGTGCGCGACCGACTGCTGGCCGCCAGACTATGGATCGACCGCCTGTTCGGTGGCCTGCTGATTGGCTTCGGCGCCCTGCTGGCGCTCGCCAGTCAGCACCGATAGCGCGGCAAGCCTTTGCTAGGCTGGCGGGTACCCCATTCCAGAGGACAAGAAGATGGATCGACACAGCGGCGGTTGCCTGTGCGGCCAGGTACGTTTCGAAACCCGCGGCCAGCCTTATCGGGTCGGCGTCTGCCACTGCCTGGACTGTCGCAAGCACCACGGCGCCCTCTTCCACACCTCGGCCATCTTCCCGCAGGAGGCGGTCACGATAGAGGGCGAGACCGGCCACTATGCCGGTCGTCATTTCTGCCCCCTTTGTGGCTCATCGGTATTCTCGCGCTCGGCGGATGAAATCGAAGTGAACCTCGGTTCGCTGGATGCGCCGGATCAGTTCACGCCCACCTATGAACTGTGGACGATCCGCCGCGAAGCCTGGCTGCCGCCCTTCCCCTTCGACCGGCACTACCCGCGCGACCGCGAGAACGACACGCGTCGCGAATAGCAAGCGCCGCTCAAGCCACTGCTTCGCGCTGGCACAACCAGCCGTGCATCAGCCCCGCCTGGAAGAACTGCACGGGCACCTCGAAGCCCGCCGCCTGGATGATGCCGGCCACCTGCTGCGCCGGCAGCACTGCCACATCACGGGCATAGGCTGCTCGCGCCCGCTCCAGCATTTGCGCATCGACGCCAGCCGATGACATCAGCGTCATCCAGCCAGGCAACAGCACCTCGTAGGCTGGCGAATGAATGTCCGATGCCAGGTCGGCATTGGCCAGCAGCCCACCCGGTTTCAGGCGCTGAGCGATCTGGCGGAAGAAGCCCGTGCGTGCCGCCGGTTCAAGCAGGAACTGCGACACCAGAAAACAGGTGGCGCCGTCATAGGCCGGCCCCGCTGCCAGCGTGTCGAGGTAACCCTCGTGGAACTCGCAACGATGCAAGAAACCGCCGCGCTGCGCACGCTGACGGCACACCTCCAGCATCGCCCCGGACGGATCGAGCGCAGTGAAGTGCCAAGCGGGAAAGCGCTCGGCCAAGTGAGCGATTTCCGCTCCCGTGCCGGCGCCCACGCAAAGAATCCGCGCATCGGCCGGCAACCCTACGAAAAGCGCGTCGAGCAGCAGATACAGTGCCTCGCGAATCGGCGCCATCCCCACCCACTGCTTGTCGTAACCGGCCGCCTGCTGGTCGAACAGCGCCTTGAGTTCCTCTTCACGCATGGCAAACCTCCGTTGAATGATCGTACTCACGCCTTCCAGTATCCCAGAGCTGTCAAGCCCTGCCGCCTCGGCCCAATCCAACTTTGTGGGCACTTTGCCAGGGCTTCGGGGGACTAACTGGCATGCCCCTTCCCGACGAGCCCGCCATGCCAAGCCCGACCTTCGAACAGAAAGCCTTCATCCTGCTGCTCGTCCTGGTGACCGTGGCCTTCTTCTGGATACTGCTGCCATTCTACGGCGCCGTGTTCTGGGCGATGGTGCTGGCCGTGGTATTCGCGCCCCTGCAAGAGCGCCTACTGCGGCGTATCGGCGGCAAAGGCAACCTGGCCGCCCTGCTGACGCTGATCATCTGCCTGCTGGTAGCGATCCTGCCGGTGATCTTCATCACCTCGGCGGTGGTGGCCGAGGGCACTGCGCTGTACCAGAAACTGGAATCGGGCGAGCTGGACGCCGGTGCTTATGTCACCAGCTTCATCCAGATGCTGCCGCCGTCGATACAGGAACAACTCGACCGTGTTGGCATGACCAACCTCGAAGGCCTGCGCGAACAGATCTCCAAAGGCGCCATGGCTGGCAGCCAATACCTGGCCACCAAGGTGTTCGCCATCGGCCAGGGCACCTTCGAGTTCTTCATCGGCTTCTTCGTCATGCTGTACCTGCTGTTCTTCCTGCTGCGCGACGGCAAGGATCTGGTACACAAAATCCGCGCGGCCGTTCCGCTGGCCGACAGCTCCAAACGCCGCCTGCAGATAAAGTTCACCCGCGTGGTACGCGCCACGGTGAAAGGCAACGTGGTGGTCGCCGCCGTTCAGGGCGCGCTCGGTGGCTTCATCTTCTGGGCGCTCGGCCTCTACAGTCCGCTGCTGTGGGGCGTACTGATGGCGTTTCTGTCACTGCTGCCGGCTGCCGGCGCGGGCATCATCTGGGCACCGGTGGCCATCTACCTGATGCTCAGTGGCAGCCTGGTACAAGGCATCATCCTCACCGCCTTCGGCGTGCTGGTGATCGGCCTGGTGGACAACATCCTGCGCCCCATCCTGGTCGGCAAGGACACCCGCATGCCCGACTACCTGATCCTGATTTCCACCCTAGGCGGCCTGGCCCTGCTGGGCCTCAACGGCTTCGTGATCGGCCCGCTGGTGGCGGCGCTGTTCGTGGCCAGCTGGAATCTGTTTGGGGCGAAGAAGAAGGTTCGGTTGCCGGAGTGAGTCAGATGTGAAGATTTAGGGAGCAATAACATCCTTGCGAGGGCCCTCTAATCAGCGGCAGCTTCCGGCCAAAAGCAGACGTTGATCAGCTACAGAGTCAGTGTCTATTGCGCTTGTGCGTTGTAACTAACCGGTATGCAGATGTCAGTGATAGATGCTGGATCTATTAGAGCCCGCTAGGTCTTGCGCTGGAACATCGGGAAGAAGCTGGTCTGGGATTTGAGCTTAATTGTGTCTTTGATGTCGATCTGGTTCGCTTTACGCCGTGTTCCACCTGACGGAGTGATGATCTCGAGGTCGGGATTCTCGATCATCGTCACATGAATGTCGTCGCTATGCGCTGGGGTGTGGTTGTAAATGCGGCCATAGAACTCGGCCATGTTCAGCGCATCACCGAACTCCGAAATCAGCTTGGGTATATCGTCATGAAGCTGACCTTTAGCCTCATCCCGCGCATTCACATCGAACAGGTATAAGGTGCCTTCTTCCTGAGGATCGTGAGCCAGCATATTCAGGCCTGAGCGACCGAAGTGAGCTTGAGACTTGCTGTTCTTATGCAGCACGTTGTTGTACACCTGACGTGCCCGGTAAGAGCTGGCAAGGTGTATCAGCCAATAACGCCACCCCTGAGGGTTGTTGATGGAGAAGGGGCTGACAAACTGTGCGCATTTCTGGAAGGCAGAGAAGACGATATTTTCTGCCGTTCCGAGCCATTGGCGATTGCTCATTTGCTCGGATAGAAGATCGAGATCGAGTTTGCTTATAGAGAGGTGCGCCAATTGCCGCTCGAGCATTTGCGGATTGTGTTTCTGCAGGTAAGTCAGCAACGCAGTAATCATGAAAGTGTAGAAGATCTCGGTTGAATTGTCCGAGTTCATGATGTCCCGCAGTGTTTCGGTCGTGACGTGGCTGTGCCCGCACTGATCTAGGTTGAACAGGATGTTCCGAAATCTACCTCGCTGCAGGTACTCCTTAATTCGTGGGTAAACCTTCTCGAACTCATCGTTCAAGTAGTCGATTTGGACTGATAGGTACTCGCTTGAGTCGACGTACTCAACGAGGACTGGGGCTATGTGAGTTTTGAGGGAGTCTAGTGCAGCTGGCTCGTAGTCGTTTAGCACCATGGTGCATTCAATACGGATAGGCGCGAGGTTCTGCACCGCTCGATTCACATTGATGTCATTAATTGCTCGATGAAGCTCTTGGATGAAGATCAGAGGAGAGCCTGGTGCTCCACATTTGTATCGTCCTCCGCCTGCAAATCCATCCACAATCGCTAGGCGAAAACGCTCCATTTTTGGTGTCTGGCAGCGGGTGATGACGTACTCGTAGAAATACTCACTTAGGATCTGGTGTTTCATTTTAGAGTGGTCGGCCAGTTCAGCACCGTCTTCCCAGTCGTACTTCTTTCCTACCATCTCAATGTCCCTATCAAGCCGTTATTTTTATAGGTAAGCAGCGCCTACGATGTTGACGGGCATTTCATCCCAAGTCTTGCCTCGATACTCACGTCCATTCGCTTTCTTGGATCGACGAATGTTGTCCTTGCCCCAAGTGCCCCACTGTTTGAAGAAGAATGCAGTATCGCTCCTAAGGCATTGAGCATAAATTTCATCAATCCAGCTTTCCTTGATCTGGCGGGCTTTGTTACCGCTCTCGCCACCAACGATGGCCCAATCTATTCCTGTTAGATCAATCGGGCCCACAGAATCAATTAAAGGCTCAAACGAGATAAACCGGATCTGTGCCGGGGTCTCCTTGATGTGCTCAACACGAAAGGCGGTTTCGCTGTTCTCAATCGATGTGCCGAGCCAAACGTTAGGAAGAACCTCTTGAATGATGTCCTGGAGGATTTGCTTCATTCGCTCAGGGCGCTTCGTCAGGATCTGATAGTTATGCTGCGGGGTCTCCCGCATCACCCTCCAGACGTCCTGGATGAAGCTATCGCTGACCTGTTCGTGGAACAGGTCGCTCATGGAGTTAACAAACACTTTACGAGGCTTTTTCCAGCGATAAGGGATTTCGAGTGATTCCCTATCCTCAATGACCTTGCCATTCCAGACCACACGCTTGTTTTTCTTGCGGGTCAGACCGGTATACTTGGCCATACCCATAGACTCCAAGCGTCTGGCCATCTCCATGGCGTAGCAGTTCTTGCAGCCTGCGCTGATGATTGAGCAGCCAGCCACCGGGTTCCAAGTGGAGTCAGTCCACTCGATCTGTGTCTCTGCCATGTCCTTGTCCTGCTCCCGTTCGCTGGCGTTCCTGTTTGGTGCACCTCAGACACGAACGGAAGAAATTTGATCGCTATTTTAGAGAATGCTTGGCGAAAAGGGCAGGCGGCTCTGCCTGAAAACGAGCAAGTTATTACCACCGCCGTTCAGGCGCAGCTTGAGTAAGGGCTGGCGTGACTAGGTAGTTTTTACCTTCGTCAGGGCGGCCCCTGGAAAGCCGGGGCTTATTTATACCGTTTTAGATGACTTAGTCTACTGAGTCGAAACCTCGTCCAAGCTTGGTTTCGGCGGAGTTAGGCGTTGAAGGGCAATCTCCAGTGAGTGGTCGTCAAACAAGCCATTCTTTCTTTCTGCAGCACCCTGCCCTCCACTCCAATGCTGCAAGCCTTCTCGTAAGGCGGTCACTGTGGGCTCGATGTTCTCCCTAGTCAGTAACCAGTCCACCGTTGCCAAAAGCTCCATCCCATAGGGAGACTCAAAGCCATCGATCAATGCGGCTGTATACTCAAGCGCAGGCACATAGGCTTTAGCCTCACTTCTAAGGTAGGTCTGTACAAACGCTTTGCGTTCATCGTTGAACCAAATCACATCGAGTGGACCTGCGTCGCTAATCCGCTTGTCGCAGTGCAGATAGCTACCATCAAGATTGTTCAGTAAATGGTCGAGCCGGTTGGCGTAAGGGCCGTATTTGTGAGCAACAAATTGCAGTTTGAGAGGGTTCTCAACAGAAGCACAGCGGTCGATTGCACGTTCTAGAAACCATGCGAGCTTCTGAATCTCCAGCAAGCTGCACTCCATCCCTAGCACCCAGTAGCGCCGAACCAACTCAGCAATCAGAGCGCGGGCTGGTGTCAGTTTTTCCACGCCACTGCGCTTCGCGACGTTCTGGTATTGCTTTGTAGGTTCAAACACAAGGATCTCAGTTTCAAGATCACTTAGCGTGGCCTCAATGTGCTCACGTACAGCATCCCACTCCAAGCCGCCATTACCGGCACCTAGCGGAGGGATAGCAATAGACTTGACTTGGTTTTCAATCAGAAAATTGCGCAGATCCTCCAGCCCCTCTGTAATCCAGGCCATCTGGGAGGGGGAGCGCCAGTGTCGCTTGGTGGGGAAGTTGATGACCCAGCGGGGGCCATCAAGCTCTCGCACCTCGGTAATGAACATCTTTCCTGTCTGAACCTGCTTCGCTTTACAGGCAGAGGCATACAGGCGAAAGTTTTCAGCAAAGCGCTCTTTGAACATTAGAGCGATACCTTTGCCCATAACTCCTACGGTGTTAACCGTATTAACCAATGCCTCGACCTTCGCCTCAAGCAAATTGCCTTGCGTGTATCTAATCATCAAAAATACCAGCCTGTACGGGTATGAACCGATAGGTTCAGGTTACGCCTCTGAATTTCCTGCTCAATACGTCTCTTCACTGCGTCTGTGTAGCAAATAATGCCCATGAGACCTTCTATCGGCAGATGTCTGTAGACCAGCGCTTCTGCTTGGTAGCGCTCCATTTTACGTGGGTCGTCTGGGTCACGCTTGAAATCGCGATGCTGCAGAATGCTCCAATCGATCTGATTGAGCCGCTCTAGGTCGCTGTAATAGCTAGTCCAGTGAGGGTAGGCGTGTGCATTGGTAAAAACGAAAGGTAGTCCTAATTCCTCAATCCGATGGAGACTGGACACTAAAATCACGATTTCTTCATTGCGACGCTGCTGCACGCTCCAGCCAGAGTGTATGTTCTTCATCATCACTGAGAAGGGTGTGAAGTAGAACGGCACGTAGTCAGCTAGCGTGCCTTTTGGCGCGATGGGGACAGCCCGATGGCGACGCTTGTCGATCAGGTCTGGGTTGCCGATATTGACGTAGTTAGGCGATAGCACGCCGGAATTGGCGCAATGCAAGCCATTGTCAAGTATCCAAGGCAGATTGTCGCGATGGACAATACGCCAGATCAGCGCCTTTTCGGGATTAAGACTGTTGTAAATCATCGGAGGAACATGGCTCTGTTAACGTCAACCTCAAGAGAGAGCCTCAGTCTGGCAATCTCATGGGCTACGGCCCCCGCTACCCTGTCAGTGGGTGCGTAGACCCTGAAGAAATGTGCTGAAGGCACTGGGTTCGGTGATAGGCACTCAGCCATACAAACACTCTTGCAAACTGGGTCATGGTAGTCGCGACGACTCATCATCTCCCAGTCTATTTGGGCAAACCCTTCGTTGTAGTCGAGTAGCTGAATGGCGCTGTTGGCTAGGGGATGGCACGGGACAACCTTCCAGTTGCCTTGCTCAGCCAGTGTCCGCCTTACGGTTATCAATACAAATTGCTCAAGAGGCCGATCATACTGGACTCGACCGTCGAAGGGGTTTCGAGAAAACCAGTGAAATGGAACGTAATTTTCGAGTCCTAAAGCCTGTCGGTTGGTGATGATCTCTTGATCGGCAACATCCTCAAAATTGCGTAACTGTGCTCGAGGCATCAAACCGCGTTCTAGGATTGAGCGAACGTTTTGCAGGCTGGTCAGGTGATACAGCAGCTTCTGGTTTCGAATGTCAGCCATTGATTAGATCCTTCTCATCAATAAGTAGGGAGGGCTTTCCAGTAGAGAGTGGGAGCGATTTCCATCTCTGCTCATAGTGGTTGGTGTGCAGTCGCTTAAGGCCGTCATAGCGCTCGATATACACGAGCACCAGTGCACCATATGCCACCAGCGTGTGAGCAGGATCAATCCCTTTGAAAGCAGATCATGCCTCTTGAGGTGACGATATGTCTTCAAAAAGCGCAGCTATGTAGGCAGCTGCACATCACTCTCTGATCAGTTAACCAAGCCAGAGCTACGGAAGCTCCTTGATCTCGGGCATGTGGCAATACTCTCGGATGAGTGACCGCTTTTGGCCGATAGCTGCCCCTCACAAACTTGCCCTCCCATCTCCCCCGCGCTACAGTCCGCCCTGTCACGGTCAATCCCGTGACCGGGCGTGACAACCCGAATTGTTCGAGGCGCGGTAGCGCCATAGCCGAGAGCAGGCGCTTTTTTTGTGCCTGCTGTTTTCTCGTGCCTTTATGGCGGGCCGTATGGGGCAGGCTTCGGCCTGGCCGGTTCCCTCGGACGCCGGTTTGTCACCCCCGTACGGTCCGCCTCCCATAACCGCGTGACAACGGCGGGTGGCGGCTCCTTAATCGTTCGAGGAGCATAAGGAAAATGCACTATCCCCCTTTTACCCAAGGGCTCCGCCCTGGGCTGCTGGCTGTTGTGCCGACTTCCACTTTGGAGGTGCTGCATGACCAAGTCTGAATCCGTCGTTATCCCCTTCCCTTCAGCACGCAATCCATTGCAAAGCTTTGTAGCGGACGAGTGTCCGTTGCAGGCAGCAGCCGAGTATCGGGCGGCGTTGCTGGCCAAGCTGTTGCGGCGAATGCCGGAGCCGGAGTTGGCCAATAGCACCAGTGCGCTGCTAAGCGAGCTGATCGTGCTCTACCGCCGAGCCATCGCTCCGGCAGCCGGGAGGGCAGCCCATGATTGAACTGCAGCGGTATCTCACTCACCTGCCCGCCCATGACGGACAACCGCCTGCAAACTTCGGCTGGAACGCAGATTGTCAGGCGAGCTTCGGCCACGGTGTGCAAACCGCGCAGGCCTGGCTGGACGATGCCAACAGCGGCTGGCTATGGGCCAATCTGCTGCTGGAGCGCCAGCTGTACCCACCGGGTGCTCAGCGACATGCCTTCGAGCTGGGCTTTCTCAGCCGCATCCACCAACGCTTGTGCTCGCCGCTTGGCGGCGAGCATCAGGCCAGGCGTACGGAGTTGAAGCTATAGGCTTGTGGCCTGCGCTTGGGCCGTCGTTTGAAATAGAGAAGCCCACTTGCTCGCACTCGGTGAGTGCCGAGCGAGTGGGCTTCGTTCTGTTTTGATCAGCCATAACGCCGCATCGCCAACGGTATGCACGCGAACCTCTACGCCAACCGTAGAGCCAGCGCCAACGAGATGGAAAGCAGCGCGACCAGATTGCCGAGGATCACTATCGACGCGACCTTCTCCGGCTCCTGGGCGTAACGCTCGGCGAACATGAAGTTGAGCACCGCTGGCGGTAGCGCGCCGAAGATCAGCAGGATGTCGGTTTCGCGACCCGACAGGTCGAAGGCCAGGCAAAACAGGTAGGCGATCAACATGCCGGTCAGCGGCGTCGCTACGGCGCCGACCGTGCCGATGCGCCATTGTGCGAAGGGCGCGGTGTTCAGGCGCACGCCCAGAGCGAACAGCATCAGGCCGGTGGAGACGTCGGCAATGATCTTGATCGCGGAGAGAAAAGGCGGCCAAAGCGCGATCTCCGACAGGCTCACCAGTACGCCTGTGATCCCCGCGATGATCACCGGTTCACGCAACAGGAGCCAGACCTTGGCGTTGCGCCCGAGCCACCAGGTGGCAATGGCAAAATGCAGGATGTTCTCCACCAGAAACAGCACCACCGCCGCCGGCAGCACCTGCTCGCCGAAGGCGAACAACAGCAACGGCAAGCCCATGTTGCCGGCGTTCTTGAACATCATCGGCGGCAGCAGGGTCTTTGGCGCATAACCCAGCCAGCGGGCGATGGGCCAGCCGAGCAAGCCGGAACCGAGCACGATGACCAGGCCGCCGAGGGCGATCATCTGCACCTCGGCCAGGTCGACGGATTTGCCCGCCAGCGCGGAGAAGATCAACGCGGGCACGAAGATGCCCATGTTGACCTGGTTGGTCGCGAGCATGTCAGGGCGATGCTTGCGGCCATACAGGTAGCCAACCGCGATGACCGTGAACACGGGGAAGACGATGCTCACGATCTGCACGAGCATGGGGCAACCTTAGCCGCTGGCGAGTGGGTGGTGCTGGGCGACTCAGCCCTGCGTGGGCGTACCGTTGAGGGCGTAGTAGCTGCGGATCACCTGGCTGTCATCAGCCCGCCCCTCGCCGCGCCCGGAGGTGGCGAGAAACAGTTGGTGCGCCACCGAGGCAATCGGCAGTGCGGCCTGCGCGTCGCGCCCGGCTTCGAGGACGATGCCCAGATCCTTGACGAAGATGTCCACCGCACTGCTGACCTCGGGCTCAGCCTGCAACATGCGCGGGCCGCGATCCTTGAGCATCCAGCTCGATGCCGCTGAGCCGCCCATGATCTCCAGCAGCACCGGCAGATCGACACCGACCTTGGCTGCCAGCGCAAAGGCTTCGGCGACCACCGCGATGTGCACGCCGCACAGCAGTTGGTTGACGGCCTTGACCGTAGCGCCCTGGCCGGCGCGTTCGCCAACATGGAAGAGGCGTTGGCCGATGCCTTCGAACACTGGCTGCAGCGCCTCGAAGGTGGCACGTTCGCAGGCGGCCATGATGGTCAGTGAACCGGCGATGGCGCCAGCGGTGCCGCCCGAGACTGGAGCATCGACGAAGCGGCGCCCCGCTGCGCTTACCCGCGCGGCGATGCGCTCGACCGCAGCGGGTGGACAGGTGGCCATCAGGCAGACGATGCCATTCTCGGCCAGCGCATCCAGCGCGCCGTTGTCGAACAGCACCTGCTCGGCCTGGGCGGCATTGACCACCATCAGGATCAGCACATCGGCATCTTTGGCGGCAGAGGCTGCGTCCGCTGCCGGCTCCGCACCGGCCTGGGCGAGCGTGGCAAGCGCCACAGGGTTGAGATCGATACCGCGCACGCGATGGCCGGCGGCGAGCAGGTTCTTGGCCATGGGCAGGCCCATCGAGCCAAGCCCGGCAAATGCAATTATGGTCATGGAGGTTCCTTGCCTTGCACGGCCCCTGCACACGCAGGGGCCGTACCAATCAGTAGAGGGTGAAGGCTGGTACGAAAGAGATCAGCCCAAGCACGGTGAATGCCACCAGGTAGAACGGCCACAGTTCACGCACTACCGCGCCGACCCGCTCACGCGAGATCGCCGCTGCGATGAACAGCGTGGTGCCGACCGGCGGAGTGAAGAGGCCCATGCTCAGGTTCACCGCCATCATGATGCCGAGCTGGATCGGATCCAGACCGATGGCGCTGCCGATGGCCGCTAAGGTCGGGCCGAGCAGCAGGATCGCCGCAGGCAGATCGAGGAACATGCCCACGACGAGCATGATCAGGTTCAGCATCAGGATGACCATCCACGGCGACTGCAGGGTTTGCGCCGTCCACTCGGCCACTGCGGTCGGGATCGCCTCGACGGTCAGCACGTAGCCCACCAGGTTGGAAGCGGCGATCACCAGCATCACCACGCCCGTCGTCACGGCGGTATGCACCAGCGCATCGTAGATGCGGCGCAGGGTCAGGTCGCGATACACCAGCATGCTCACCAGCAGACCGTAGAACACCGCCAGCGCGCTGACCTCGGTCGGCGTGGCGATACCGGTACGCAGCAGGATCACGATGAAGGCCGGCATCCCCAGTGCCGGAGCGGCTGCCAGGGTCGCACGCAGCACGCCTTTGAGCGTTACCTCATCGGTCAGGCGCTTGAAGCCGCGCAGACGGCCCGACAGGTAGCAGACGATCATGAAGCCAGCAGCGAGCATCAGACCAGGCAGGATGCCGGCGAGAAACAGCGAGGCAATCGACTGGTTGGATACCGTGGCGTACAGGATCAGCGGGATCGACGGCGGAATCAGGCAGGCGATGGTCGCCGACGAGGCCGTGGCCGCCGCGGCGAACGCACCCGGATAGCCTTCGCGTTTCTGCCAGGGGATCAGCATCGAGCCGAGCGCCGAGGCTTCCGCCACTGCCGAGCCGGACACGCCGCCGAACACCGTGGAGCCGACCACCGTCACCTGGCCGAGACCACCGTGAAAACGGCCGACCAGCAGAGTGGCGAAGTGGATCAGGCGCTTGCCCAGCGTGCCGCCCATCATCAGGCTACCCGAGAGCATGAAGAACGGGATCGCCAGCAGCGGGAAGCTCTGCGTCGGCTGGAAGATCTTCACCACCGCGGCCACGCTGGGCATTTCACCGATGGTCACCGCCGCCAGGCCTGCGCTGATGATCAGCGCATAACCCACCGGCAGGGCCAGTGCCATCAGGACACCGAAGACCAGAAGCATCATTAAGGTCATACACCCTCCTCGATCTGCTGGGCACGTACCGCTAGCGGGTCGCTTGCCCGCAACAGGTGAACGAGTGTGGTCAGCGCGGTGAGGCCCAGCCCGACGAAGCCGACGATCAGCGACAGGTAGGCCCATTTCGCCGTGATGCCGGTCATTGGGTAGATTTCACTGCCGGTGATCTCGACGACGTCGAGCCCGACCCACGCCAGGTAAAGGAAGGCCACGGCAATCAGCACCTGATGCCCGGCCACCAGTACCCGGTTGCCGACGCGCCCAATCATGCTCTGCAATGCGGTAACGGCGATGTGCTGGCCGCGTTGGGCAGCCAGGACGATGCCGCCCATGATCAGCCACGGGAACAGCAGGTTGGGGATCTCGGTGGGCCAGCCCATGCTCTGGTTGGTGATGTAGCGCGCCACCACCTCGGCCATCAGGGACAGGAACATGACGACCATGGCGGTGAGTGCGACCACTGTGCTGATGGCCACGATGAGCGTGTCGATCCATTTCGCAGCCACGGCGATGACGCCTCCAGACGCCGCAGCGCTGGAAGAAATATGCGCGGCCATGCTTACTTGCTCGCTTGCGAGACGATCAGCTCGACGAGCTCGGGGTACTGCTTCGACCACTTGTCGTAGACCGACTTGGTCTTGGCAGCGAATGCAGCCTGGTCGATCTCGTTGATCTGCACGCCGGCCTCGGTGAGCTTGCTGCGCAGCTCTGTATCCGCCGCCAGTGACATCTCACGATTGAGCTTGCCGGCTTCCACCGCAGCTTCCTTGATCGCCGCCTGATCGGCTTTGGACAAGCCCGCCCAGATCATCTTGCTGGCCAGCAGTGGCGTGGTTTCATACTTGTGCCCGGTCAGCGAGATGTACTTCTGCACCTCGTACAGCTTGGACGAGTAGACGTTCATCAGCGGGTTCTCCTGACCGTCGAAGACGCCCTGCTGCAGTGCAATGTACAGCTCGGAGAAGGCCAGCGGGCCCGGGTTGGCACCCAGCGCCTTGAAGATGTCGAGGGTCATGGTGTCAGGCGGGGTACGCACCTTGATGCCCTGCAGATCTTCGGGTTTGACGATGGGACGCTTGTTGTTGCTGGTGTGGCGGATGCCGTTGTCCCACAGCGCCAATACCACCAGCCCTTTCTTGTTGGCGGCCTCGTCGAGCTTGGCGCCGACCGGGCCGTCGACCACCTGGTAGGCATGTTCGAGATCGCGGAATAGGAACGGCAGGCCGACCACGTTGAACTCCGGCACCACGCCGGCGGTGCTGCCCTGGGAGTTGGTGCTGAAGGCCAGCGAGCCCAGACGCATGTTGGTCAGGGACTCGACGTCGTCGCCGAATTGCGCGCTGCCGCCCACCTCGACCTTGACCCGGCCCTCGGTCTTCTCGGCGACCAGTTCGGCGAATTTTTGCGAGGCCACCGCTTTCGGATTGCCCGGCGCGGCGTTATGGGAAAGGCGCAGCACTTGCTGAGCCCAGCTGGTGGAGGCAGTAGCCAGTGCGAAGGTCGCCGCGATTGCGATCAGTGTCTTCTTCATGAGCTTAACCCTACTTTTCTTATTGATATTGTCTGTATTAAGTACTGCACATTACTCGTGCAGGCCTTTTTTTGGCCTGCACGTAAACAACCTGCGTGATCCTCAGCCGTGGATGAGCATGCCTCCGTTGACGTCGATCACGGCACCGGTGATGTAAGCCGACAGGTTCGAGGCCAGGAACAGGTAGGCACCGGCCACTTCCTCGGCGTTGCCCAGGCGGTTGAGCGGGATGCTGGCGGCGATCTCAGCCTTCTGCTGATCGCTGAGCTTGCCGGCGCTGATATCGGTCTGGATCAGGCCGGGCGTCACGCAGTTGACGCGAATGTTGCTCGGGCCGAACTCGCGCGCCATGGCCTTGGCCAGGCCCAGCACACCGGCTTTGGCCGCAGAGTAATGCGGGCCGCCGAGAATACCGCCGCCACGCTGGGCCGATACCGAGGACATACAGGCAATCGCGCCACCGCCCTGCGCCTGCATGTGCGGGATGACCGCCTGGGACAGGTAGAGCACGCCGCGCAGGTTGACGTCGAGGATGCGATCCCAGCTCGCCGGGTCGATCTCCAGGGTCTTCACCGGCTGGGTAATGCCGGCGTTGTTGATCAGTACATCGATCTGACCGAAGTCAGCGATGGCGCGCTCGGTGGCCTTGAGGCAGGCGTCCTTGTCCGCCACGTTGCAGGCGTAGCCACGGTGCTCGGGGCCGATGGCGGCAGCGGCCTCGATGGCAGCCCCTTCATCCAGATCGAGAATCGCCACCTTGGCGCCGTGGCTGGCGAACAGGCGAGCGGTGGCCAGGCCGATACCGCGCGCCGAGGCCGCGCCCGAGATCATGGCGACCTTGCCAGCGAGAAGAAGAGCGTTGTTCATGCAAAAGATCCTTGCAGTAGCGCCAGCAAGCGGCGCGTGGAAATGTGGGTCAGCGTGGCGCCGCGTTCAGCCGAGCCAGCCCTTGATGGTGGCCGACATCGCCTCAGTGGAAATCCCGTAGCGGTCGTGCAGCGTCGGCAGCGCGCCAGCGTCGAGGAAGGCATCGGGCAGCGCGATCTGACGAAATTGCGGGGTCACGCCAGCGGTCAACAGCGCGGTCGCGACGGCTTCACCAAGGCCGCCAATCGAGCTGTGGTTCTCGGCCACGACCACCAGACGCCCGGCGCGGCCGGCTTCACGCAGAATGGTCGTGACATCCAGCGGCTTGATGGTCGGCACGTGCAGCACGCCGACGTCGACCTTGTCCGCCTCCAATGCCTTGGCCACTTCCAGTGCGCGCATGGTCAGAATCCCGGACGAGATCACCAGCACATCACGGCCGTCGCGCAACATCTTGGCCTTGCCCAGCTCGAAGCTGTAGCCGTATTCGTCGAGCACCAGCGGCACGTTGCCACGCAGCAGACGCATGTAAACCGGACCGTTGTGATCGGCGATCTGCGCCACGGCCTGTTCGGTGTCGAGCGCATCGCAGGGGTCGACGATGGTCATGCCGGGGATGCCACGCATCAGCGCGATGTCCTCGGTGGCCTGGTGGCTGGGGCCGTAGCCGGTGGTGAGGCCGGGCAGCGCGCAGCACAGTTTGACGTTGAGGTTTTCCTCGGCGATCACCTGGTGCACGAAGTCATAGGCGCGGCGGGTGCCGAACACCGCGTAGGTGGTGGCGAACGGCACGAAGCCTTCCTTGGCCATACCGCCGGCGGCGGCCATCAGCAGTTGCTCGGCCATGCCCATCTGGAAGAAGCGATCCGGGTAAGCCTGACCGAACAGGTGCAGGTCGGTGTACTTGGCCAGGTCGGCAGTCAGGCCGACGATCTCCGGGCGGTTGGCGGCCAGTTCGACCAGGGCCTTGCCGAATGGGGCCGACTGTACGCGCTGCCCTTCGGAGGCAATCGAAGCGATCATCGCCGAGGTGGTCAGGCGGGGTTTCTTGACGGCGGTGCTCATCGGGCGACTCCCTGGGCTTGGTCGAGAATATCGAGGGCCTGCTGCCACTCGGCCTGGTCGACACGAATGAAGTGGTTCTTCTCGCGGGTTTCGAGAAATGGCACGCCCTTGCCCATCAGGGTGTCGCAGAGGATCACGCGCGGCTTGGCTTCGGTGAGGTTGCGCGCGGTATCGAAGGCCTCGATGACCGCGGCGAGGTCGTTGCCGTCGACACGCTGTACGTGCCAGCCGAACGCGGCCCACTTGTCAGCGAGCGGCTCGAAGCCCAGCACCTTGGTCGAAGGGCCATCCGCTTGCTGGTTGTTGATGTCGACCAGGCAAATCAGGTTGCCCAGGCCGTGGTGGGCCGCGCTCATCGCCGCTTCCCAGGTCGAACCTTCGTCCAGCTCGCCATCGGACATCGAGTTGTAGACGAACGCCGGGTTGCCCTTCAAGCGCAGGCCGAGCGCCATGCCCACGGCAATCGGCAGACCCTGGCCGAGCGAGCCGCCGGACATTTCCATGCCGGGCGTGTAGGTCGCCATGCCCGACATGGGCAGGCGGCTGTCATCGCTGCCGTAGGTTTCCAGTTCTTCTTCGGGGATGACCTTCGCCTCGATCAGCGCCGCGTAGAAGGCAATGGCGTAGTGACCGTGGGACAGCAGGAAGCGGTCGCGGCCTTCCCAGGTCGGGTCTTCGGGGCGCAGGTTCAGCGCATGGCAGTAAGCGGTCGCCAGCACGTCGGCATAGCCCAGTGCCTGGCCGACATAGCCCTGACCCTGAACCTCGCCCATCTGTAGCGCAAAGCGGCGGATGCGGTAGGCACCCTCGGCAACGCTGGCGTGAACTAAGGAATTATTGTTCTGCACGCAGTTCTCCTTGATATGGCCCGACGTCTGTTGCTGCCGGGCCTCATTCGTCTCGGTTGGAGCGTGAATCTCCAGGCCTGCCAAGCGCCTCAACTGCACGCTTGGCGAGTGAGAGAAAGCCTATGCCCTTGCTTTTTTGAGCTCAAACGAATAGTTAAGGCAGATAGGTGAACTGAGCTAATGTGAAAACACCATGCAAAACCGGGTATCACTCAAGGCCATTCAGGCATTCGAGGCTGCGGCGCGGCTGTCTTCCTTCGCACTCGCGGCGGAGGAGCTGTTCGTCACGCCGTCGGCGATAAGCCATCAGATCAAGCTGCTCGAAGAGCAATTCGGCGTTCGCCTGTTCCACCGCGTTCATCGAGCGGTGGTACTGACCGATGCCGGCCGCTTCTACGCCGAGGAGGTCTCGGCGGCCTTCGCCAAGATCGATCTGGCGACCCGCGAGCTGGGGCGAACCGCGAAAAGCGACATCCTCACCGTACACTCCACGCCCAGTTTCGCGACCCAGTGGCTGATGCCGCGGCTGGCCCGTTTCAGCGCCCTGGAACCCGATATCGACGTGCGGCTGAACTCGTCCTATCCGCCACCTGCCGACCTGCTGACCCAGGGCGTGGACATCGACATCCGCTACGGCATGAAGCGGCTGCAGCCTGCCGGCACCATGGTGCTGCCCTTCCCCGCCGAGACCATCGTGCCGCTCTGCGCGCCCGCGCTTGCCAATGGACCGCAGGCGATCCGCGCCCCCGAGGATTTGCGCCACCACACCCTGATACACAGCGAGGTGTGCCTGATCAGCTGGCGCGACTGGATGCGCCAGCATCGCAAGGTTCCCCTGGATATCTCGCGCGGGCCGCGCTTCGACCGCTCGTTCATGGCCATCAGCGCAGCCGTGGACGGCCTGGGCATCTGCCTCGAAAGCCTGCTGCTCGCGCAACGTGAGCTAGCCAGCAGGCAGTTGATTGCACCGCTAGGCATGACCGGGCCCAAGGTGCAGGGCTACACCTTCAACCTGCTGCGCTCACGGGCAGAGCTGCCGAAGATACGCAGCTTCCAGGACTGGCTGTTTGCCGAACTGGAAGGCCGCGGCCACTAACACCAGCCCCCTCGCCCCTCGACCAATCAATTCGAACTTCTGCGCCTCACACGTCTCAACCCTGATGCATGCCGCGTTCGTCAACGCGGCCACTCAGTGCATCCGGGAGGTATTCATGAGTTCGAATCTGCAAGGCAAGAAAGTGCTGTTCATCACCGCCAACAGCGGCATCGAGCGCGACGAATTGCTCGAGCCGATGCAGGCGCTGAAGGATCAGGGCGCCAGCGTGACCCATGCCAGCATCAAAGGTGGCGTAGCCGAGACCTGGCTCAAGGACAGCGAGAAAGACATTACCGTGCAGTCCGACACCTCGCTCAAGGGGCTCAGCGCTGCGAACTACGACCTGCTGGTGATCCCCGGCGGTACGGTGAATGCCGATACCCTGCGCCAGGACGAAGACGCGCAGCACCTGGTGCAGGAATTTCGTGACGCCGGCAAGACGGTCGCTGCGATCTGCCACGGCCCCTGGCTGCTGATCGATGCCGGCGTGGTGCCAGGCAAGGTGATGACCTCTTACGCCAGCGTACGCCTGGATCTGGCCAACGCCGGTGCAAGCTGGGTGGACGCCGATGTGCAGGTTTGCCCTGGGCAGAACTGGACGCTGATCACCTCGCGCACCCCGGACGATATTCCGGCCTTCAACGCGGCAATCAGCCAGGCGCTGTTGGCCGCCTGAATGCAGCTGGCGCGCACCACACAGCGTGAGCACCCGACGACCGGCAGCCTGGGCAGGCGAAAATGTTAAACGGGTCGAATTCCGCGGGATAGCGGGTCGATAGAACTTGCCTGCCTTGCTAGGGTCTTTTTACCCACCACTCACCGACTACGAAGGGAACTCGTATGGCCAAGCCTGCTGCCCGTCTCTCCGACCCCACCAGTTGCCCCGTGCCGGGCCACGGCGTAAACCCCGTCGCGGCCGGCTCGGGCGATGTGTTGTTCGACAGCTTGCCCGCTGCCCGCCAGGGCGATCCAAGCGCCTGCGGCAGCCCGCTGGTTGGTGCACTCGCCTCTACCGTGCTGATCAATGGCCGCCCGGCCGCGACCGTCGGCAGCGTCGGTGCCCATGGCAATACGGTGATCGCCGGCTCTGGCAGCGTGCTGATCGGGGATAGTCACGCGGCTGCGCCGTTCGTTGCGCCAGCGCCGCTGGATATCGCCATGTCCTACGCCCGCAGCTTCGCCATCACCGATAGCGAAACCGGCGCGCCGCTGGCCAATCGCAGCTTCGCCGCCACAGTCAACGGTCGGCAGCAGTACGGCACCACCGATGCTGCGGGCATCGCCACGGTGCGGGCCAACAGCGAGAGCGACCAGATTTCCATCCACGTGTATTTCCAGTCCCCTGCTCGCCAGTTGACCGAATTCCAGGAGGGAGCCTGATATGGGAGGCACGGCATTCGAAACCACCGCACCGGCGCAACAGGTGCAGCCGGGCCAACCGCAGGCGCCGGTGGCGATTACCGTCAACGACCGGGCAGCGACGCGCGAAGCGATCATCCGCAAGGTGCGTGAGATGAACCACGAATTCATCGAGCGCTCGCAATGGGGCGCGGTGAAAGGTCGGGCCGAGGATACCGACTGGGACTACAGCATGGTCGCCCTTCATCACGCCGGCCGCAGCTACGCCTGCAGCAGCGGCGCCGATCAGATGCTGGAAACCCAGAGCAAGCACATGGGCCAGGGCTATGACGACATCGGCTATCACTACGGTGTCGATTGCTCGGGCATCGTTTACGAAGGCCGCGACATTCGCCTGAAGGGTTCGAACGTGAGCAACTTCAACACCGGCGTGATCGGCATCGTGATGCTCAACAACCTGACCACGGCCGAGGAAGGCGGTGGCATCGTCGCCATCGGCCGGCAGTTGCAGGAATCCTTCGGCTACAACACCACCAATGCCATTCCCGCAGCGCAGCGCCAAGGAGTGCTCGACTTGCTCGCCGCGCTGAGAAGCGTATTCGAAATCCGCCATTTCGGCGGCCATCGCGAATATCCCAAGCAGCAGAACGACGGCAAGGTCTGCCCCGGCAACGTCGGCATGGAGCTGGTGCAGCAGATCCGTGCCGGCAGTGGTCTGCAGGTGCCGCCCAACTCATGAAGACTCTTGCCGCCGCGCTCGCCCTCGCCCTGCTCGCCATTATCTTCGTGGGGTACTACGACGCCCTGGACGATGCCGATATCAACCGGGTGTTCTTCATCAAGAAGGCGCCCACCTGGCAGGTCGAGTTTCGCAACCTGTTCGCCAATGACGCCGACGACAAGCCTCTGGAACGCCTGACGCCCGAGGAGCGCGACGAGGTGATCGCCTATTGCCGTTATCGCCTGGGCATCACCACCGAGCTGAACACCCAGGCCGAGCTGGAGCGCTGCAAGCCGCGCTGATCAGTTGTCAGTGATGTTCGATACGATTGCGCCCGCCGCGCTTGGCGCAGTACAGGGCGATATCGCTGCGCGACAACGCGGCCTCGACGCTGGCGTCGCTGGCATTGAGCGATGAGATGCCGACGCTAACGGCCAGGTAGATTCGCTCATCGGCATGCACGATCGGCGCCTTGGCCAGTTCGTTCTGGATACGCGTGGCAAAGTGCATGGCCTTGTCCAGATTCGCCTCGCTGAGCACCACGGCGAACTCCTCGCCACCCAGGCGCCCAGCCGTATCACTCTTGCGCAACTGGCTACAGAGAATCGCTGCAAAGTGGCGCAGGGCCTGGTCGCCGACATTGTGGCCCCAACGGTCGTTGATGGCCTTGAAGTAGTCCAGGTCGAACATCAGGATCGCCGCGCTCTGCTCGGGGTTGCGCTGCAGACGCGCCAGTTCGGCTTCGAGCTGACGCATGAAGTGCCGGCGGTTGGCAAGTTGGGTCAGGAAGTCGGTGGTGGCGAAGGCCTGCAACTCGGCTTCAATCTGCTTGCGCGCGGTCACGTCGGTCATGAAGCCGTGCCAGATCACGCTGCCGTCTTCTTCGCGGCGCGGGCAGGCTTCGCCCTGGCACCAGGCGATGTCACGCCCAGGCACCTGCACGCGGAACTCCAGGTGCCAGGGCGTCAGCTGGACAGCTGAAAGCTGGAAGGAGTCGATGAATGCCGCCCGATCATCCGGATGGACGATGGCCGTCAGCGCCTGGGCATCCTGCATCAGTTGCAGGGCGCTGAGGCCGCAGATGGCCTGAGCGCCGGCGCTGACATAGGTGAAGGCGAAGCTGCCATCGGCCTGCAGACGAAACTGGAAGACGATGCCGGGAATTTCATTGGTCAGGTCGGTCATCAGGGCAGCGGTCTGCTGCACTTGCTCGGACAGGCGCCGCATGGCGGTGATGTCAGTGGTGGTGCCGATCATCCGCAGCGGTTTGCCGTGCCTGTCGCGTTCGACCACCTTGCCGCGGCTGCACACCCATTTGTACTGGCCGTCACGGCAACGCAGGCGATGCTCGACCTCATAGGCGTCGGTGTGCTGATCCAGATGCGCCTGGATGGTCGCACGGACGTAGTCGAGATCGGCCGGGTGTACACGGGTGTAGCTTTCCTCGATGCGGTTGCCGATTTCATGATCGGCATAACCCAACAGCGCCTTCCAAGTGCTGGAGTAGTGAATCTCGCCGGTGCTGATATCACGATCCCAGATGCCGGTGCCGCTACCGTCGATGGCCAGCGCCATGCGCCGTTCGCTGTCGCGCAGCTCGGCGATTTCCTGGCGTTGCCGGATTTGCGTCAGCAGGTCGAGCGCCAGGGTAGCGAAGTCCTTCAGGGCGTCGCGCTGATGGGCATCGAGTTCGCGCGGCTGTTCGCCGAGCAAATACAGGGTGCCGAGCCTGTCGCCCGCTTGCGCCAGCAATGGCCAGGTTACCCTGGGACGCATGCCGAACAGATGATGAGAGCCGTCGTTGGCGGCACCATCGTCTGCCTCGATGATCTGCGCCAATAGCTCATCACCCAGGCCAGGGCTGGCCCAGATACGTCGCGCGCTCCCTACGCTGAAAACCAGCATCACAGCCGCGTCGAAATACCGACCGACCAGACGCACGAACCCGTCGAGCCTCTCATCGTTGACGCCGACGGGCGCATTGACCGAACACAGGGGCTGCATATCAATTCTGCTTGGATAGAAACGCGGAAGGCGCCTGATATTGATACGCCATTAGTGGGCCGGCGTCTAATCGTTCGTGATGACCGTTTGGCTGCAAAACCTCGGTCAGACGCGACTGGCGTTGCCGAGGTACTGGACGATTTTCGCCAACGCCTGACGCCCCTCGGGAATCGGCAATATCGGCCAGACGTGAATCATCCCCTCGCCCACCACGCACTCCACTTGCACACCGGCGGCACGGCAGCGCTCGGCGAATAGCAACTCGTCGTGATGCGCGATATCGCGCGTGCCCGCAAAGATCAGCAGCGGGGGCAAACCGCCGAGATCGCCCTCGATGGGGCTGACATGGGGATGATCCACACCCAGTTCACCGGCATACAAACGCCCTGCCTCACGCAAGCCGATGGCAGCCAGCATCGGGTCATCCTGCTCGCTGCCCGCGATGGCAGCGTGCTGCATGCGCACATCGACCCAGGGACAGATCAGCACCAGCCTGGTCGGCAGGACGCTGCCCTGTTCACGCAGTGCATCGCAGAGTGCGAGCGCCAGACCACCGCCTGCCGAGTCGCCCATGACCCCGAGCGCCGGTAGTCGCTCCTGGGCGCACAGTTGCCGGTAGATCTGCACCACGGTCGCAACGGTGCGCTGGCAGTCGCTCTCCGGCGCCAACGGATAGAGCGGCACGCTGATCGTATGGCCCGAGCGCTCGACCAGTTCATGCAGAAAGCGCCAGTGATGACGGGTAATCGGCCGCACGTACGCTCCGCCATGCAGGTAGAGCAGGTGCTGGCCGTGTGCGGTTGGAGTACGAGGCGCCAGGCGATAGACCGGCACGCCAGCCAGGCACTGTTCACGGATGTCGAGACATCGCTTCATGCCGGCCGATGGCTGCGCCGGCCCTGCTTGCCTGACCTGGCGAATGCCATCGAGCAACGCCTGCACCGAGCTGTAGATACGTTTGCGGCGGGTCACACGCAAGAAGGCAATCACCAGTTGGCTGCGAAGACTGGGCATGGGTCGGCTCGGTGCATTGTTGTTTGCGGTGATCTTACTGGATGGCGAGCGCGGCAGAGTGTTGGCTAGCCGACAGTCACCGGCCAAGGGCTCTGCCTTGCACGTTCAGGCGAGATTTGTCGTGTTGCAGGTGCTGGTCAGTCGAAATAATATTGTTATGATATAACATATTTAACGATATCGATCTGACCATGCCCATTCGCACCCCGTAACCCCCGCACTCAAGAAATCGCCGCATCCGTGAAGCCCTCGCCGCTCACGCACGACCTACCAGGAATACCCATGAAAGCTACTTCGGCCTCTCTCGCCGTTCTCACTGCCCTGGTCACGCCCGACCTGCACGCCGCCTCTGGCAACTCCACCGTCTCGCTCGGCGAGGTGTACATCACGCCCGATCAGAGCGGCACGTTGCGTACCGACAGCATCCTGACCTCGGTCGACATCATGGGCAGCGACAAGATCGAAGATAAGAACGTGATGAACAGCTGGGAGCTGGTGGGTCAGATGCCCGGCATCCAGTTGACTGAAACGCGCATGGGCGCCGAGTCCGGCAAGGTGACCTTCCGCGCCTTCAACGGCGAGGGTTACATCAACGGCATCAAGACGCTGATCGACGGCGTGCCGAGCAACGTCAACAGCGGCAACCAGCGCTTCATCGACATGGTCTTCCCGCTGGAGCTGGATTACATCGAGGTGGTGCGGGGAACCAACGACCCGCGCTACGGCCTGCACAACATTGGCGGCAACATCAATTTCGTCACCCGCCAGGGCGGCAACTACACCGACGGTCGCGTGACCTACGGCAGCTTCAATACCCGCGAATTCCAGCTGGCAGTCGGTCACGAGGAAGGCAACTTCGCGCAGAACTACTTCATGGCCAAGCAGGACTCCGACGGTTTCCGCGACCACAGCGACTCCAACAAGTATTCACTCGGCGGCAAATGGTTCGTCACCGATGACGAGCAGACCATGAAGCTCGGCGTGATCGCCCGCCTCTACCACCATCAGGCAGAGGAAGCCGGCTTTCTCACCGCGCGGGAGCTCGCCGCCAGTCGCAAGCAGTCGCCGGCGAAGAACGCCAACGACGGCGACGACCGCGACATGAAGCACCTCAGCGCGCATGCCGATTTCCAGCTCAGCGACGACCTGAGTCTGAGCAACAAGCTGTACTACAACAGCTACGACGATGACCGCACCGTGACTTTCACCAGCTACCCAGTCGGCAATGCGCCGCGTCAGCGTCGCCAGTGGCAGGAACGTCAGACCGGCGTGCTGAGCAACCTGACTTGGCGTGCCCACGACATGCTCACCCTCGACGGTGGCATCAACTACGAACAGCAGAACAACGAATACCGCCGCTACCGCTACAACTTCGGGATCCCCACCGATTTCGACACACCGCCAGCACGCACGCAGAACGACGACCGTTACACGCTGTACAACACCGGCGTCTATGCCCAGGCGATCATCCAGCCCATCGAGCAGTTGAAGATCATCCCGGCGTATCGGGTGGACAAGTTCTCCGGCAACACCGAGCTGATGAGTGGCGAGAAAGCCGAACTGCAGGACTACGGCTGGATCAAGCAGCCCAAACTCAGCGTGGTCTACAGCGTCACGCCGGATGTGAACGTCTATGCCAACTGGGGCCGTACCTTCCAGATACTCACCGGCTCCACCGCACCGGCCTACATGACGGCCGGGCAGGCTTCGTACCGGCCTTCGATCAACACCGGCAAGGAGGTGGGCGTGAAGTTCAAGCCGTTCACTGGCTCCGAGGCACGCATCGCCGTCTGGCAACAGGACGCCACCGACGAAGTGGCCAACATGCCGAGCACCGGCACCACCGTCGGCCTGGGTGAAACCCGTCGGCGCGGCATCGACATGCAGCTCACCGCACAGTTGAACGACCAGTGGACGCTGTGGGGCTCGCACGCCATTCAGGAAGCAAAGGTGGTCAGCGCCTTTAGCGCAAGCGGGCAGTCGCTGTCCGGCAAGGAAGTATTCTCCACGCCGCGCTACATCAGCAATGCAGGCGTCGATTATCAGTTCAACGACGCCTGGCGCTTCGGCCTGTCAGCCCGTGCACAGGGCGACTACTACATCGACGAGTTGAACGAGCAAGGCAAGTACGGCGGCTTCGCGGTGCTGGATGCCAACGTGCGTTATCAGCTGTCCGCCACTACCAGTCTCGACCTGCAGCTGAAGAACCTGACGGATCGTGATTACGAATACGTGTGGTTCGACAATTTCTTCTGGGCCGCTGGCGACGAACAACCCATGTTCTCCCCTGCGCCGGGCCGCTCTGCGTACCTGTCGGTGAACATGAAACTGTAACGCCATGCGCAGCCGTTGCCGGACTCGATGTGCAGATCGCCAGCGCATGATTGGCGCGCTGCACCTGCCACGCCGACAAACAAAAAGGCCAGGGCTAAACCCTGGCCTTTCACGCGCGAGCCATGCCTGGATCAACCGAGGGCATGGCAGCGATACGGGATCACGCCTGGTTGATCGGGTTCTCCGGGTACCAGACGTCCTGCAGCGGGCTGAGCTCGAACTTCTCCAGCTCGTCACGGCCTTTCAGCCAGGCCTCGACGGCAGCGCGCTGCTCTTCGTTGACCGAGCCACGCTTGGCCAGGCAGACCAGACCGAAGTCTTCGCCACCAACGTAATCCAGGCCATTGCCAGCGATGGCTTGATCGAGGAACTGATCGACGAAATCGTCGAGGGTCTTGTCGCTCAGGTCGGCCTTGAAGTTCAGGGTCAGCTCGAAGCCCAGCTCCTGGAATTCATCGACACAGAGCTTCTTGCGCAGACGGCGGGAACGGTTGGTCGCCATGAAACAATCCTCAAAGGTGATAACGCGCGGCACTCTAGCAGATCGGCCGAGTTGTCGCTCGCTGTCCGGCCGCCTTGCGGCATAATGGCGGCAACTTTCTTCAGCCACAGACGGTCGTTAGCTACAACTGCACTGTCTGATCCACCTTTCTGTTGTAACCGCCCGAGCGCGCAAGGTTTTCCAACATGATCCAGCGGTTTCGCCAACTGGCGCTGAGCGCCCTGCTACTGCCCCTCGCCCTCTCCTGCCATGCCGCCAATGGCGCCCTGCCTGCCAAGGTCGAGCAGGCGCTGAAGGCCAACAAGATTTCCAACAACTCCCTCTCGGTTATGACCGTGCCCCTGGGCGGCCAGGGCGGTGGTCTGCAATTCAACGCCGATGTGTCGGTCAACCCGGCTTCCACCATGAAGCTGGTGACCACCTACGCGGCACTGGAGCTGCTCGGCCCCAACCACCAGTGGAAAACCGAGTTCTACGCCGACGGCCCGGTGAAGGACGGTGTGCTGCACGGCAACCTCTACCTCAAGGGCGGTGGCGACCCCAAGCTGAACATGGAAAAGCTCTGGCTGCTGCTGCGCGACCTGCGCATCAACGGCGTACGCCAGGTACAGGGCGATCTGGTGCTCGACCGCAGCTTCTTCGTCGCGCCGCAGTTGCCGGCGTTCAACGATGACGGCGGCGATGCCAACAAGCCTTTCCTGGTCACGCCCGACTCCTTGCTGGTCAACCTCAAGGCGCAGCGTTTCATCACCCGCGCCGAGGGCGGCAAGGTCTCCATCGCCATGGATCCGCCGATCGCCACGATACGCATCGACAATCAGGTGCGCCTGCTCAAGGCCGGCACCTGCCCGGCCTGGCCGGATGTGCGCTACAACGCCGTGGAGCAGTTCGATGGCACCACGCTGATCGTCACCGGCCAACTGGCCGAAGGCTGCACCGCGCAGACCTACCTGTCGCTGCTCGATCACCCCAGCTATGCCGCCGGCGCCGTGAGAGGCATCTGGCAGGAGCTGGGCGGCAAGATCCTCGGCAAGGATCGCCTCGCGCCGCTGCCCGAAGATGCTCGTCTGCTGGTACGCGCCTTCTCGCCGGACGTGGTTGAGATCGTCCGTGACATCAACAAGTACAGCAACAACACCATGGCCCGGCAGTTGTTTCTCAGCATCGGCGCGCAGTTCCGCACCGAGGCCGACCAGGACGACGCCATGGCCGCACAACGGGTGATTCGCAGCTGGTTGGCACGCAAGGGCATCACCGCACCGCACCTGGTGCTGGAAAACGGCTCCGGTCTTTCACGCGCCGAGCGCATCAGCGCCCGGGAAATGGCCGCCATCCTCCAGGCAGCCTGGCGCAGCCCCTACGCCGCGGAATTCCGCAGCTCGATGCCACTGGTAGCGATGGATGGCACCATGCGCAGGCGCCTGCTGCGCACGCCGCTGGTGGGCGAGGCGCACATCAAGACCGGCACCCTGAACAACGTGCGCGCCATCGCCGGCTACAGCCGCGACAGCAATGGCCAGGACTGGGCCGTGGTCGCCATCCTCAACGACCCGAAACCCTGGGGCGCCACTTCGATTCTCGATCAGGTGCTGCTCGACACCTACAGCCAGCCCAAACGCTGACAAGCACATAGCCCGGTGCAATCCGGGGCCAGGATCAAAGGCCCCCCGGATTACAGCCGGGCTATGGAATCAATGGGCGGTCAGACGCCAGGCGCGGTGGATCTTCGAATTACGCGCGAAGTCCGGGTCGAGGGTCTGTGCACTGATTTCCTCCACCTGGTAGCGCGCCGCCAAGCCCTCGTCGAGCTGGAACTTGCGGAAGTTGTTGGAGAAGTACAGCACGCCGCCACGGGCCAGACGCGCCATGGCCAGGTCGATCAGTTCGACGTGGTCGCGCTGCACATCGAATACCCCTTCCATACGCTTGGAGTTGGAGAAGGTTGGCGGGTCAATGAAGATCAGGTCGTACTCGCCACGATCCTCGCCCAGCCAGGCCATCACATCACCCTGCTCCAGACGGTTCTTGTCGGAAAAACCGTTGAGCGACAGGTTGCGCCGCGCCCAATCGAGATAGGTCTTCGACAGGTCGACACTGGTGGTGCTGCGTGCGCCGCCCTTGGCCGCATGCACGGTGGCCGTGGCGGTGTAGCAGAACAGGTTGAGGAAACGCTTGCCGGCCGCCTCGCGCTGGATACGCAGGCGCAACGGGCGATGGTCGAGGAACAGGCCGGTGTCGAGGTAGTCGGTAAGATTGACCAGCAGCTTGGCGCCGCCTTCGCTCACCTCCATGAACTCGCCCTGGCTGGCCTGGCGCTGGTACTGCTTGGTGCCGGCCTGACGCTCACGGCGTTTGATCACCACGCGGTTCTGCGCCACACCCAACGCTTGGGGAATGGCCGCCAAGGCGTCGAGCAGTCGTGCCTGGGCCTTGTCCGGATCGATGGACTTGGGTGCGGCATACTCCTGCACATGCACCCAATCGCGGTACAGGTCGATCGCCAGGGCATATTCCGGCATGTCGGCATCGTACAGGCGGTAGCACTCGACGCCTTCGCGGCGCGCCCATTTGCCCAGCTGCTTGAGGTTCTTCTGCAGACGATTGGCGAACATCTGTCCGCCTTCGGAGAGCAGAACCTGCGTCGGCGCCTCAGCTGGCGTCTGCTCATCCTCGACACGGCCACGCCGGTCGTTGGTGACGAATTGCTCGACCTGCACCTTGATCAGCAGCAGCTTGCACGGCAACGCGCCGTTCCAGAAGGCGTACTGCTTATGACTGCGCAGGCCCATGCGCTTGCCCAGCTCCGGTGCCCCCGTGAACACTGCAGCCTCCCAGCCCAGGCATGCCTGGCGCAAACGCTCGCCCAGGTTCTGGTAGAGGTACAGCAGGCTGGCTTCATCACCCAGCCGCTCGCCGTACGGCGGGTTGCTGATCACCAGGCCTTTCTGATTCTGATCCGGACGCGGCTCGAAGCTGCCCACCTCGCCCTGGTAGATCTTCACCCAATCGGATAGACCGGCACGCTCGACGTTGTTGCGCCCAGGCTGGATCAAGCGCGGATCAGCTTCGTAGCCGCGAATCCACAGCGGCGGCTTGGCCAAGCCGGCAGCGGCACGCTGCTCAGCCTCGGTATGCAGTTTCTTCCACAGCGCCGGCACGTGCCCCAGCCAGTTGCTGAAGCCCCAGCGCTCACGCTTGAGGTTGGGAGCGATGTCGGCGGCCATCAGCGCCGCTTCGATGAGGAAAGTGCCCACGCCACACATGGGGTCGGCCAGAGCGCCACCTTCGGCAGCGATGCGCGGCCAGCCTGCGCGGATCAGCACGGCGGCTGCCAGGTTTTCCTTCAGCGGTGCGGCGCCCTGCTGCAAGCGATAACCGCGCTGGTGCAGGCTATGTCCGGAGAGATCCAGCGAGAGAATCGCCTCACCGCGATCCAGACGCAGGTGCACGCGCAGATCCGGGTTGAGCTTGTCGATGCTCGGGCGCTCACCGCTCGCCGTGCGCAGACGGTCGACGATGGCATCCTTGACCTTCAGAGCACCGAAGTGCGTGTTGTCGATGCCCGAACCATTGCCACTGAACTCGACCGCCAGGCTGCCGGATGGCTCCAGATGGTCGCGCCAGTCGATTGCCTGCACGCCGTCATAGAGATCGTCGGCATTGGCCATGGAGAAGCGCGACAGCACCAGCAGCACACGGTTGGCCAAACGCGACCACAGGCACAGGCGATAGGCGGTTTCCAGCTCGGCCTGGCCACGCACGGCAGCAGTCTGCTCACGCGCCTCTTCCAGCCCCAGCGACCTGGCCTCCTCCAGCAACAGGGTTTCGAGCCCCTTGGGGCAGGTCAGTACGATTTCATAACGCTCGGACATGGAGTATCCAGTGCCAATGGCATTCGGGGAGGCGCGCTTCAGGCAGCGCCTCGACTTAAAAATAAGTGACAAAGTGTCACAACGCGACCCTTCGTCGGAATAAGCAGCAGTCTCATTTGCAATGGCAATCTGACCAAGCGACCCGCCATAGCCAGGCCTCACGCTGCCTGCCCAAAGATGCCTGGACGTTTGACCAGGCTCGTTATGGCTTCACCTACACTTCGGTTAAGCCCTTATGACAAATCGATCATTCACAGGCCCCGGTGCATTCGTTAGAACTCTACCTAGGCTTTCGTTGCAACGGCGAAAGCGCAGGAGGTTCGCCACGCCGGCAGTGAACCTCCGCAGGCAGAAACTCTCTGCCAGGCCTTGCTACAAGGCCAACGGGACATAACAGTCAACAGTGAGGGCAACACCCTATGAGAAGACTTAAGCGTGATCCGTTAGAAAGAGCTTTTTTGCGCGGCTATCAGTACGGCATCAATGGTAAATCCCGCGAACTATGCCCCTTTACCCTACCTTCGGTTCGTCAGGCCTGGCTCAATGGCTGGCGTGAGGGCCGTGGCGACAACTGGGATGGGCTGACCGGCACTGCCGGTATTCATCGCCTCAACGAACTTCACGCTGTCGGCTGATCAGGATCACACCCGACTTCACCATGCCGACCCCCTCCGGGCGGCGGGCGCAAGCCCAAGGGCTCCTTCGGGAGCCCTATTTATTTGTCTACTTACGCAAGGCGGCGATGGCATCCACTGCTTCGCGAATCAGCGCCGGCCCTTTGTAGATGAACCCCGAATAAATCTGTACCAGGCTCGCACCTGCTGCGATCTTCTCCGCGGCGTGATTGCCCTCGGTGATACCGCCGACGGCAATGATCGGCAAACGTCCGCTCAACTCCCCTGCCAGCACCTTGACGATATGCGTGCTCTTGTCGCGTACCGGCGCGCCAGACAGACCACCGGCCTCGTCGGCATGCGCCAGCCCCTCGACACCCTCACGGCTGAGCGTGGTGTTGGTAGCGATGACCGCATCCATATCCGCGCCCAGCAGCGCCGCAGCCACCAGAGCGGTTTCCTCGTCGCTCATGTCCGGCGCTATCTTGATCGCCAGCGGTACACGCCGGCCATGCTCCTGGGTCAGATCTTCCTGGCGGCGGCGTAGCGCTTCGAGCAGTTCCTTGAGCGAATCACCAAACTGCAGACTGCGCAGCCCGGGCGTATTGGGCGAACTGACGTTGACCGTGACATAGCTGGCATGGGCATACACCTTGTCCAGGCAGGTCAGATAATCGTCCACCGCTCGCTCGACCGGCGTATCGAAGTTCTTGCCGATGTTGATACCCAGCACACCCTTGAATTTCGCCGCCTGCACACGCGCCAACAGGTGGTCGACACCCAGATTGTTGAACCCCATGCGGTTGATCACCGCCTCGGCATCCGGCAAACGGAACAGACGTGGCTTGGGGTTGCCTGGCTGCGGCCGCGGCGTGACGGTACCGATCTCGACAAAACCGAAACCGAGCTGAGCAAAGCCGTCGATGGCATCGCCATTCTTGTCCAAACCGGCGGCAAGGCCGACGGGATTGGGAAACTCCAGGCCCATGACCGACACTGGCAAACTGGCCGGCGCCTTGGTCAGCAAACCATTGAGCCCCAGGCGGCCGCCCGCACCGATCAGATCGATGGACAGCTCGTGAGAGGTTTCCGGGGAGAGTTTGAACAGCAGCTCGCGGGCCAGGGAGTACATGGGCAGGCTCAGCTCGACAGGTGAAGGATGGGCAGACCGCCGATTATAGCCGCGCGCACGCACTGGACGCGAGGCAAGCGCGCCAGATCAAGGCAAAGGGCGTAAGCTCAAGAGTTCGCCCGAACTGCTGAACTCCAGCACGAAGGAACCATAGATGCCGGCATGAGTCAGATAGGGCCGCAGGTGATGGGCCGGTAAACTGACGCGACGGCCGTCGCGGCTTTGCGCAATAATCCGGTTGGCATGGCCACGATAGACCGCCTGCAACCGTTCGGCCGATAACGCAATATCCAGCACCAAGCTGGGCATGGAGGCACCCTCGCAAATGAATGCGGCTATTTTGCCACAACCCCGTACAGCCACCGTCGTACACCCGACTGTATGGGCAATAGCCGCCAGTGTCTGCCACACTGCATTAGACGCTTCAGGAGCGATCAGCCGGCCATGAGCCTGTCCGAGCCTTCCACCCTCAGCACTCGCCTGACCGCCCTGGCACAACGCCTGGGGCTGATCGGACGCGGCTCGCGGCAAATTTTTTCCAGGGCCAGCACCTTGCATCTGCCCTTCAAGGCTCTGCCGACACCTGGCGACAGCATCTGCTGGCACGAAACCCCACAACTGCAACGGCTGCTCAACCTGCCTCGCGGCGCCCTCTCCGGCCCCGTTCAAGAGGACAAGGCCCAGGCACACTCCGCGCTGACTCAGGTGGTGGAGGCACAGACCCAGCAACTGCAATCCTTCGACCTGCGCATGATCGATGGCTTTGCCTGCAGCACCGCGACACCGGGGTACGCCAGCTTCGAGGACTATGCGGCCAGCGAACACTGCAAGCAGATTCGCATCATCAGCTACAAGGACTTCCTCAAGACCATCAGCCTGCCGTTGCCGCGCTTCCTCGCAGGCGATTCGATCGAGCTGCGCCAGGCCAACTGGCGCGGCACTCGCACCTTCTGGGCAGGGGAACAACAGGGCGAAGCCTTCGCCAGCGCCATCGCTTACGCACGCATGCGTGGGCTGGAAGTGCTACTGCCAGCCAATCTGGTTCGCTACAGCCTCAATACCGCGGGATTGGACAATCTGCAGAGGCGCTACCACGTGCTCTCCATGCCAGGTGAAGCCTGGAGCGACCCGAGCTTCATGGGCCTGCTGCTGGACAATGGTCTGCCCTACGCTCGCCTGTCACTGCTGAAGACCACGGGCTCTCCCGAGTTTCTTCTGCTACCCAAAGAACATCTGGAAGCGACCGCACTGGGCGAAGGCCTACGCCTGGCAGGAGCGCCTGATGTGCTGACCTACCTGCGTCAATTGGTGATGGAATAGCCGCAAGTTATTCGTCACAACCACGCAGCAGACGCCCGATCATCTCCAGCGAATAACCACGATAGGTAAGAAAACGGCCTTGTTGCGCGCGCTCACGGATATCGGCCGGTAGCTGCCCGGCGAATTTTCGCTGCCAGGTTTCACGCAGTTGCTCGAACCAGTCGATGCCACTGTCACGCAGTGCCTGCTCGATATCGCTACGCGCCAGGCCACGTTGCCCCAGCTCTTCACGGATACGTTGCGGGCCATAACCGGAGCGCGCGCGGTAGGCGATGAAGCTTTCCAGATAACGGGCCTCGGAAAGCAACCCTTCCTCCGCCAGCCGCTGCAAGGCAGCCTCGATCAGCTCGTCAGGAGCGCCGCGCTTGCGTAGCTTGCGCGTCAGCTCCACCCGCCCATGCTCGCGCCGCGCCAGCAGATCCATGGCCGCCCGCCTGACGGCGAGCGGGTTATCCAGCACAACGGTCATTACAGAAGAACTTAGAAGTCGACTTCGGCGTCAGCCAGATCGGCAGCCGGAGCCTTGGCCGGAGCACTGCTGACCAGCAGTTTTTCGCGAATCAGACCTTCGATCTCGCGCGCCACTTCCTGGTTCTCTTCCAGGAATTTGGCCGCATTGGCCTTGCCCTGACCGATCTTGTTGCCCTTGTAGCTGTACCAGGCGCCCGACTTCTCGACCAGGCCCTGCTGCACGCCGAGATCGATGATCTCGCCATTGCGGTAGATGCCTTTGCCGTAAAGGATCTGGAATTCGGCCTGGCGGAAAGGTGGAGCGACCTTGTTCTTGACGATCTTCACGCGGGTTTCGCTGCCCACAACTTCCTCGCCTTCCTTCACCGCGCCAGTACGACGGATGTCCAGACGAACCGAGGAGTAGAACTTCAGTGCGTTACCACCAGTGGTGGTTTCCGGGCTGCCAAACATCACGCCGATCTTCATGCGGATCTGGTTGATGAAGATCACCAGGCAGTTGGCATTCTTGATGTTGCCGGTGATCTTGCGCAGCGCCTGGCTCATCAGACGAGCCTGCAGGCCAACGTGCATGTCGCCCATTTCACCTTCGATTTCCGCCTTGGGCACCAGGGCAGCCACGGAGTCGACGATGATCACGTCGATGGCGTTGGAGCGCACCAGCATGTCGGTGATTTCCAGAGCCTGTTCACCGGTATCCGGCTGCGACACCAGCAGGTCATCGACGTTGACACCGAGCTTGCCGGCATAGTCAGGATCCAGGGCGTGCTCGGCATCGACGAACGCACAGGTCGCGCCCAGCTTCTGCGCTTCGGCAATCACCGACAGGGTCAGTGTGGTCTTACCGGAGGATTCCGGACCGTAGATCTCGACGATACGACCTTTCGGCAGGCCGCCAATGCCCAGGGCGATATCCAGCCCCAGCGAGCCAGTGGAAATGGCCGGAATGGCCTGACGCTCATGGTCACCCATGCGCATGACCGCGCCTTTGCCGAACTGCTTCTCGATCTGACCCAGGGCAGCCGCCAAAGCGCGCTTCTTGTTCTCGTCCATTACCATCCTCACGTATTAACAAGGGCCTCGATGGCCGCCAACAACTGTATAAGTAGCCAGTATTATTCCACAGGGCAAGCCGCCCGCCTACCCCATAACCGGATTTTCCTCCGCCAACAGGCGCAGAAGCCCCGCCAGAGCGGTCTCGACCGTTTGTCGGCGTACCTGATCGCGGTTACCCGCAAACTGCTTGCGTACGCTGAAAAAGCGCTCGCCATCGCCCCAGGCCAACCAGACGGTACCTACCGGCTTTTCCACAGAACCGCCATCAGGCCCGGCTACCCCGCTGACAGCCACCGCATAGCGCGCGCCACTATTGCCCTGCGCGCCACGCACCATCGCTTCGACCACTTCGCGACTGACGGCGCCTACGCTCGTGAACAATGCGGCCGGCACCGCCAATTGCTTGCTCTTTTGCGTATTGGAATAAGTGACATAGCCGGCTTCAAACCAGGCCGAACTACCGGGAATACGCGTAATGGCCTCGGCGATACCGCCTCCCGTGCACGACTCGGCCGTGGTGACCTGAGCCCCTTGCGCTTTCAACGCCTTACCCAGTTGCTCAGCCAGTTCGCTGATCCTGTCCATGCCCGCTCCTCCATCATTGAACTGCAAACCCTACACAGCTTGCCCAGCCGGTGGAAACCACAAACGTCGTCTACTGTTAATTCTTGCGATGGAGCAAGAGGAGGCACTGACCATGTGGCTGTCACGGAACAAGGAGCACAAGGACGCGCCAAACGAGGGAGCAGCAGAGCTGCAAGCCATTCGCCAATCCATGGCGATGATTGAGTTCACGCCCGATGGCATCATCCTCAACGCCAATGATGCCTTCCTCTCCGTGGTGCAATACCGCCTGGAGGAGATCATCGGCCAGCACCATCGTCTGTTCTGCTCTCGCAACCTGAGTGAGAGCGCCGCCTACCAGCAATTCTGGCAGCGTCTACGCCAGGGCGAACATTTCAGCGACCGATTTCCTCGGCTGACGCGAGATGGCAAGGAGGTCTGGCTCGAGGCCACCTACATGCCGATACGTGACGCTCAAGGTGCAGTGACCAAGGTGATGAAGATCGCCACCGACATCACCCGCCAGGTGGCCGTCGAACACATGCACGAGAGCTACATCAAGGCCATCGACCGCTCGATGGCAGTTATCGAGTTCAACCTCGAAGGCGAGGTGGTGAGCGCCAACCAGAACTTTCTCAACCTGATGGGCTATCGCCGCGAGGAAGTGATTGGCCAGCATCACCGCATCTTCTGCTTGAGCGAGGACAGCCGCAGCGATGACTACCGGCAGTTCTGGACTCGTCTGAACAAGGGCGAATTCATGTCTGATCGCTTTTGCCGTGTCACCAAGCAGGGCCAGCGGGTCTGGCTGCGCGCCACCTACAACCCGCTGTACGACGCCAGCGGTCGACTCTATGGCGTGGTGAAGTTCGCCAGCGACATCACTGCCCAGGTGGAACGGCGCGATTCGGAAGCTGCAGCCGCCCAGCTTGCCCATGACATCGCCAAGGAAACTGACGTATCTGCCGATCATGGCACCCGCACCGTGGCGCAAACGGTAGCCGTGGTCACCGACATTGCCAGCGAGCTGGCCAATGTGGCCGAACAGATAGAGGGCCTGAACAAGCAGTCCGAACAGATCACCAGCATCGTCCAAGTCATTCGCAGCATCGCCGACCAGACCAACCTGCTGGCGCTCAACGCAGCGATCGAGGCTGCGCGCGCGGGCGAGCAAGGTCGCGGGTTCGCGGTCGTCGCCGACGAGGTTCGCCAGCTTGCCTCACGCACCAGCCAGGCCACCCAGGAAATCAATGGCGTGGTTCAGCAGAACCAGAGTCTCGCGCGCAACGCGGTCTCCAGCATGGCCACGACCCAGGAACGAGCACGGCAGAGCGTCGACCTGGCCAACCAGGCCGGCGAGGTGATTCGTGAGATTCGCAGCGAATCGCAGCGCGTGGTCGAAGCCGTGGCCCAGTTCTCGGTGACCTTCACCGACTGAAGAGGTAATCGCGTCATATTCGCAGCCCACGTGAGGGGCGAAGTATGGGAAAATTCCCGGCTTCGTCACACCTACCGCACGTAAGGCCCGGCATGACCGATCTCTCAGCACACACCCCGATTGTGCTGGCGTATTTGGTCGCTTTCCATGTAAAGCCAGCATTTACTGGGCTAGACCGGGTATTCCACTTAGTGCATTGATGTCTTTATCGGCATCAGGTGGCATAGAGTGGCGTATGGTTTGCCCCAAATCTGCCCCAGCCAAATCGCAGGCACAAAAAAAGGCCCGGTGCCGCAGGGTATCCCCACAGCACCGGGCCTCTTGCATCATCTGACAACCCACAACGACCCAAGGTCGGTCGTAAAACTCCGACTCATCAACTCGCGCTTCATCCCCCACCCAGGCGTCGGCGGCACCACGCCTGGGCGTAGCGTTCCCCTACCCCACTTCGCATTCACAGCATCCAGCACCGCCATAACCTGGCGCGAGGCTTCGGGCTGGGTCGGGGCGAACAGGTCGTCGGTGTACTCGCCGCGTTGGCAGAGATCGAGCAGCAGCACCTCTGCTTTGCTGAAGGCGAAGCCGGGGCGGTAGACCTGCTCCAGGCCGTCCAGCGCTGCTTTGGTGATCAGTCGGGTGTCGTCACTTGGGTACGGCAGTTCGCACATAATCCCTCGGGCGAACTTGGGTTCGTCTGGGTTGAACATGCCCGTGCGGATGCTGACCCGCACCCGCTTGCACACCGAGCCCTGAGCCCGCAACTTCTCGGCCGCCCTGGCGGCGTAAGTGGCCACCGCTTCGCGGATGGGCGGCAGTCCGTGCAGGCGCTTGCCGAACATCCGGCTGCAGCAGATCTCCTGTTTTGGCGGAGCCTCCCCGTCCAGCTCCAGGCAGGGTATGCCGCGCAGCTCACGCGCCGTCTTTTCCAGTACCACGCTGAACTGTTTACGCAGTGTCCATGCGTCGGCAGCGGCCAGATCGGCAGCGGTTTTGATGTTCAGTTCACCCAGGCGAGCAGTCAGCCGGCGGCCAACGCCCCACACTTCACCGACCGGCGTTGCCGCCAGCAGCTTCGCGCGGCGCTCCGGATCGCGGATATCGACCACACCGCCCGTTTGCTTCTGCCAGCGCTTCGACGCGTAGTTGGCCAGCTTCGCCAGCGTCTTGCTGGGGCCGATGCCAACGCCGGTCGGTATGCCGGTGCACGCCAGCACCTGAGCGCGGATCTCCCGACCCAGCGCATCTAGGTCGCCCAGCACGCCGGTCAGCTCGGCGAAGGCCTCATCAATGCTATATACCTCCAAGGCCGGCACCAGGCCTTCAATCACGGTCATGACCCGCTCGCTCATATCGCCGTACAGCGCATAGTTCGAACTGAACGCCATGCCGCCTGCCGCTTCGAACGCCTTGCGGATCTGGAACCACGGCTCGCCCATCTTGATGCCCAGTGCCTTGGCCTCGCTCGTGCGGCTGACGACACAGCCGTCGTTGTTGGACAGCACGACGATGGGCACGCGCGCCAGGTCAGGCCGAAACACACGCTCGCAGCTGCAGTAGAAGGCGTTGCAGTCGATCAGCGCGAACACGCGGTCAGCCACAGTGGCGCCCCTGGCGGCATAAGCCGACATAGACACCCCACACCTGAAACTCCTCTGCCTCGAGCACGTAGCGCGGCGGGTAATGGGGATTGGCCGACAGCAAGATGACTTGGTGCTGATCACCGCCAAGGATCTTGAGCAGCGGTTCCCCGTTGACGCACGCGATCACCACATCGCCCCGCTTGGCCTTCGCGGCTTTGTCGATCAGCACCAAGTCGCCATCGAGAATGCCCAAGCCCTGCAGGCTTTCACCCGCTACGCGCGCCAGATAGATCTGCGGGCGGTGCAGGCCGAACAGTTCGTCGAGAGAAATGCGTTGCTCAAGATGATCCTGAGCCGGACTGGGGAAGCCGGCCGGGACACTGGGGAGGAAGTAAGGAACCTCGATACCACCAGCTTCAACCTGGCCGAGGATGGTGACGCTGTCCAAATCTGAGCACCCGAATACTGTATATGCAAACAGTATTTGCATTGGCACGATCAGCGTCAATGCCATGATCGAAGGAGTCGACAAAAGGAAAGGCTCACCATTGGCGCGAGGAAGCAAAATCGAAAAAGGCCCGGCGCCGGGCCTTTTATCTTTGATCCACTACTGCCTTCACTCCGTCATAGACTCGCTCACAGGTGAGGCCTGCAGCTCGGGCACGGTCAGCTGCTTCTGCCATTGCACGCCCTTCTGACTCCATCTCACCAAGCACCCGGACGAACACTGCGGCGGCGCCTTCCCTTGCCGTGCGCTCGCCGGCAGTTCCGGCATTACAGGTAGCGAGCTGAGTGGCCAAGCTGCTGGCTTGCTTGCGCAACCCGTCAGCAGCAGCCCCAGCATCAGCAGCACGACGCCGCAGCCCTTCAAGTTGGTCATGACCCTTTTGCCCCTCTGCGTCTGCGACGCTCTGTTGTTGCCGCTCGACGACGCGAACGACGGTGACGGCCTCGACCTGGCCCTGGGCAATCCCCTCGCCCAGCCGCCAGCCGTTGACCTTCCAGCCCCCCAGGAAGCCGAGCGCCGCAACGATGCCCAGCACCATCGAGCGTTCTGCTAGTGCGGCGATCATGTCGCCACCTCTTCCAGTGCCTGCGCATACAGCGCAGCCCAGGTGCGTCGATGTGGTTTACCGGGGCGCCAGGTGCGTATGTACAAATCCCATGCAGCAGCCACCTCACCGAGCGCCGGTAGCGGCCGAGGATCTGACCACAGCAACAGTCGGGCGAAGCCAGCCGCAAGCACATCGTCATGCTCCAGGGCGGCATATACCGCATCCTCGGTTGCCGGCACCCCGCGCGCCTCGCAGAGCACTCGGGCATGCCCCGCAGTGGCGGTGTGGCGCAGCACACCACGCACGCCACCACCCTTCTCGAACTGCCAGAAGCCACGAGCAGGCCCGCCGATCTGGCGACGGTGAGTGAAGCGGGATTCCTGCAGGCCGTTGGCCAACAGCGAGACAACAGCAGCCTTGCTGCCCATGGCAGGCGGCAGCAGCGCAAGCGCAGGCGTGATCGCCTGATCACGGATTTCAGATAGAGTCATATTTTCTCCAGGCACAAAAAAGCCCGCACTGAGCGGGCTGGTTGGGTATGGTCTACCCTGCTAGTTCACAAACCCAGCAGGGAGGCGTTATGGGACTTGTCGTTGCGCGCAAGGTTGATGAAGTGGTCGAGCTGTACGTAAAACCCGGCACCGATCCAGAGGAACTGGCAGCAGCGCTAAGCGCTGGCATTGCCATCCGCATTCACAGCGTCCAGGGAATACGCGGCGAGCAGCCCAGGGCCTGGCTCGATATCGAGGCCCCCGAACAGATCGGAGTCGTCCGACAAGAACTGCGGCAGCCTGGGGCAGAGCCCGCCTCCTCACGCCCGGTTATACGTCTACGTCGAAATGCGGCAGATCCGGCGCAGGGCCAGTGATCACACCGTCCGCAATGTAGGCCTTGCTGTTCACCGGCACGTCGACACCGCGAACGGTGACGCGCGTGCCAGTGCGCAATTCCGCCTCGCTCGTGCCGGCCGACGTGTTGATGCTGCGCACGGTGGCCACGGTGCGCACGCCACCAGGCAGCAGGCCGATGAAGCGCTTCCAGGGATTGATCGTTGCCATCAGTGGTGCCGCTCCAGTTTGATCTGTTGACGCACGCGCACAGCTCCGGTGCCTTCGGCGCTGATGTCCACGCCCAGGCACAGGCCGACCCAAGGGCCAGCCTCCTCGGGCACCCGGTACAGGTGCGCCGGCAGGATCAGTCCGACGCCGTGGTCATCGCTGAACGGGAACAGCGGAATGGTCACGCTGACAATCTCGATGTTGCCGCCCTTGCTCAGCTCGTGCGTGCCGCGCGCCTGGTTGGCAGGTTGGTCAGTCAGCCAGTCGTCGAACACGTCGGGCGTTGGGTTGTCGCCGGCAGTGCCGGCGCGACGCACGAGCATCGAGCAGCCGACCGAGGTGCCCGAGGTGTAGCAGGCATTCCACGCCGGCTGCGGCGTCCACTCGCCGCCCAGGTCGGTCATCATCGCGGGCGGGATGATGCGCTCGATGGGCGCGTCTACCTGGCCCCACTCCCACGGCGGCGCCGGGTAGCGCGGCACGATGTCGATGTGATCGCTATCGCGAGACGGCAGCACAACGGCGCCCACCGTCTCGGCCAGCCGGGCGATGACCTGAATAGCCGTCTGGCTCTGGTAGCTCAGCGAGCCGGCCGGGAAAGTCCAGTCAGTTGCCTGCCAGTCGAGCGTAAACCCGGTGAACTGCAGTTCGCCTTCTGCCGCCTGCGCGGCATTGATCGGCGCCGAGTTCAGCGCACTGCGCAACGGCGCATAGGGCGCCGCCAGCAGCTGGCCACGGGTTGCCCCGGTGATGGTGTAGGCCTCGGTCGGAAACTGCAGCTTTCGGCTATAGCGCTCGACCAGCACGACCCACTTCCACCCGTTGATATCCAGCTCCAGCTCGCCGGCACCTCCGGCATCTGGCTGCACCAGCTCCAGGGCGGCGCGAGTGAAAATGTCCGCACTGAACGACCAGCTGAACGAATCGGCGTCGAGCCCTATCTTGATGTTCTTCGCCTCGATAGGCGTGCGGCTCGGCAACGCCACGAGGTTGACGGTATTCGCAATCATGTAGGTATCCAGAATGGTCGGATCTGGCGGCGGCTCCGGCAGCGGTTTGACCGGACCGGGATAGTCGACATACGGCAGCTCAGTCAGTCGCCCGTCGAGCACCCGCGCCTTGCCCCACGGCAGCCATGCCCGTTGGTTGAGTCGGCGCGCGGACTCCCAGCGCAGCGCCTGGCCGCCCGTGTCGGTCGGCTGGATCGGCGGGCGCTCAGGCTCATAGCGGAAGTCGAAGAACACCAGCGGCGACGACGGCGGCGTGTAGCGCTGGCCACTGAACGAGAACGACAGCGCTGAGCTGCCGGGCACGTACAGACTGGCCTCAACCGCTGCAGCAGCATCGAAGCGCGGGCCGTGCTCGTTCGAGCGCCTGGCCCGCCCACGCACAAACGCATCCTTTGCCGCTGGCTTCGGGTTGTAGATCAGCCGGAGGCGCACATCGAGCGGCCGTAGCCGATTGCCCCAGCTACCGCGCAGGCCCATATCACAGACCGGCACCCACCCCCAGGGCATGCCCCAGGGCGCGGCAGTTGCTGGAGCCGCTGCACCCCAGCCATGCAAGCATGCAGCATCGAGCGCCGGCACAGCGCCCCACTCTGCCCGCGAGCGGATCTGCTGCGCGATGGCCTGCCCCCAACCTGCCCGGGCCTGCAGGTCGCTTGCCAGCAGGGCGTTCCACGGCACGCTATCAGGCGCGCGATCAGCGGGCACAGCGCGAGACCAGCGCCCCCCTACCCTTGCGTTAATCATCGACCAGCTCCACCGGGAAAGGCCCGTGCGCAAGCGGGCGGTAGTAACGACGGGCGACCGCCCGGCCGGTGCCCAGCTCGCGCGAGTCCTCAACTGTGATTGGCCACCAATCGGGCTCGGTCGGCGGCAGCGTGCCGGCTTCGGTGATCTCGTACAGCACACCCGCGAACACGCTCGGACGGATGCGCTGGCCGACCGCGACGACAAGGCCCGGCGAGAACGCAACGCCGTAGTCATCGACAGCCACGGCGAACACGCGCCCGCCGGTCACGGCAAGGTCGATGCTGGCCAGGCCGTCCGCATCGGTCTGGCCGCGCCCGGCGATGCGCCACTCGCCAGTAGCCGGTCGCTCGATCACAACAACCTCACGCACGGCCGGCAGACGGTCGACTCGCACGCTGGCGTCAACCAATGCCGGGTCTGTCACGTCGCCCCCGCTGCCGCTGGTGATGTTCAGCGTGAACACCCCACCCAGCGACAGGTCGAGATATTGCGTGATCGCAAGGCGCGGCGTTGCATCGTCGATGGCCACCACCGCCCACTCGCCCCGGTCGACCAGCAGCTGGATGGGAATGCTGACCTCGCGAGTGAATTCGCCATCGACCGTCGGCTCGCCAATATCCAGCTGGCTGCCGGTATCCCAACCGCGGACGACGCGAACACGCTTCACAGATGCCGTGACCTGGCCGTCGCGAAGCAACCGGAAGCGCACCGAACGACGCCCAATCTCAGGCTGCAGCTGTGCCGCCGCAGGAACAACGCTAGTTGTTATTGGCATTGTTAGTTACCAGAGAGCAGGGTTATCCGATATGACGCAGCGGCGGCCCTGGTTAGTTTGTGACATGGGAACTAAGTACGAGTACCCGTCCGCCATTAGTGACGGAGTCATGATATGAGTGGCCCGCACAGGACTTACATCTTGAATCAGCGCACGGTAAATAATGTCCCCTCTGGAGTGTCCAGACATTACATCGAGAAAGCCGCCGCGCAAGTTGCCCGCATACTTGCTGGCACATGCCCATTCGATAGGACACATGTTCATTACGTCTTTGTAAAAGACGGTGGCACCAGTTGAGGGAGAAATAGAGAAAAGACTTACCACCTGCGTGGTAGCTGGGGCACCCCCCGTGTCAATCAACAACCCCGTGTGAGGATTCCGCAGGGTAGTTATAGCCTGATGATCAAAGTAGGGCGCCGTAATAGCGTTTACTGCGCTGGTGAGTTGGCCACCCACCGCAATGAAACTTCCCTGAGAATCATCGCCGACATAAAAGCAATTGTTCCAAGTCCCAACGGCAAGACTCTGGTCGAGGACGTTGGTATTAGTAAAGTTTCCATAAGGGTTGCAGTGGTGCATAAACCAGAAACTTCGGTCATCCGCGAGCAACGTCCATAGCGCCGTATTTGCGTACTGAAACTGATAGGTAGAACCACAGTAATGCGGCACTGAGTTGCCCGCCGCAGTGCCAGTTACCACCCCCTCCCCTTGCGGCACACCATTCACAATCCCCGTGTAGGTGTTGTGCAGGTATATCCGGTAAAACTGGTCTCCCGAGAAGTTGGTTGGGGACATGAACAAGTAGAAGGACGAGAACGTCACGTAGCTACCCGAGGCATTGCGCAGGGTGATCGTTCGATCACCCTCCTGGATCAATGCCCAGCCCGCTGCTGGCTTCGCACTTCCGCCAGAGCCGTACCCATTCACGAGCACGGCTATCAGAATCTGCTTGAGGCAGCCAAACCGGCGAATATCGACGGCCCCCGCTGATGCCGGAATATCCAGCACAGGAGCGCCGGCGTCGGTGCTCTGATAAAACCTGGCCATCAGTCCGCATCCCCCCTCACTTGCAGTTCAAACTGATCATCGTCAACGGTGCCCTGCCCGCTGATCACGGTGCGGATGCACCACAGCGGCCCGAGCGCCGAGTCCGTGTTGAAGCGCACGGCGTTCCCCGCAGCCCAGCCACTACCCCAGCCCTGCCAGCGAATCAGAAAGAACGGCTCGCCCGTCAGTGGGTTGACCGGTGAGCAGTCCGTCGTGATGTTGCCGGTGGCGATCACGCCCAGCTGCTGCTCGACGACCTGAAACGCGGTCGAGCTGGTGAACACCAACGCCCAGCGCCCATCGACAGCACCACGGTTGGTGATGATCGGCGGATAAGCCAGGCTGTTGTATTGCGCTGTCGTCGTGTTGCCGACGGGCAGATCCGTCCAGTTCGGCGCACCCGTGCTCCACGTTTGCTGCGTGAACCACGTATGCACACGAGCCTGCAGGTCGCCCCAAGTCACGGCGCTGGAGACGTAGGCCTCCCCGGCCGGCAGATCCCACGGCAGCGGCGCGCTGAATGCCAGTTCGCCCGTGATCTGCACTTCGGTGCACATGGTCATGTGCTCGACGCGATCAAGAATCACCAGCGGCAGCGTCAGCGGTTCGCCCGCCTCGTTCTGCAGCACCAGCGGGTTCGCCCAGGTCACGGCGCCGGCCTCGCGGTCGACGCTGTACGAGGACGCGCGTAGCTCTACGCCGTTCGCATCCACCACCAGGATCTCGGCTTGCTCGCCACGGTCGAGCGTCACGGTGCCGCCAGCGCTCGGGCTGGGCACGTTGGTCTCGGCGGTGTGGTGAATCACAAGCACGTCGCCGGGTCGGTAGATCGGCACGCGGCCATCTGCCGGCAGGCGCACCGGGTCGAGACCCAGCAGCCCGGCATCCAGCGGCAGCTGGGTTTGCACGACCGCGTTATAGCGCGTCAGCAGCGGGATCACCGGCACGTCGCTCGCGCCCGTGTCGTCATCCGGGTCAGTCGTGAACACCAGCCTGACGATGCCCGTGGCGATATCGACAGTGCCGCGAATGATCGGGTGAGTGAACTCGCCGTTGAGGTTCGCCGAGGCCGTGATGATCTCAGCTGTGTCCGTGCGCACCGCCGTTACCTGGGTGCTGGCCGCACGCAGCGGCGCACCAGGCGTGCGGAAGGTCGCCGCCGTCACGCTGAAGCCGGTCGCCGCTGTCAGGCATGCCAGTATGCTCACTGCCCCCGAGGCATTGCCGCCGTAGCTGTTGAGCACAGCCGAGCCGTTGGCATAGTTCACCGTCCCGACCGCTACGCCGCCGTTGGTGCTGGTGGCGATGTCGCGGAACAGGATGCCCGAGCGGTCGGTGTAGATCGCGCCGTTCCAGCTGAACAGCAGCGAGCCCGGCACGATGGCCTCGGCTACGCCCGGCAACAGCTCGAACGTGATCGGCGGCTGGGCCTGGCTGTAGGTGCGCTCTGTGCTGATCACACCAGCCGCCTGAGCCTTCGCCGACAACGTGCCGCCGAACTGCTCGCGTAGCTCGACGTTGGTAGTCACCAGTACCGGCTCGGTCTGCCGGCCGCTGTCGAAATTGCGTTTGCTGCGATTGCTGTAGGTGTACTCGGTGTAGTTGTACAGCCGCGCAACCTGCAGCGTGCAGGCACCGGTCGTGTAGTTGATGCTGCCACTGATGCCGCCCTGCCAGCCGCCGCTGCCGTTGTCGCTGGCCGAGCGCGCGACATCGCGCTGGCCATCGTAGACGGGCAGCGCGTTGCCACTCTCGATCACGTCCCAGTTGATCGCCGGGGCGGCCTGCCGTTGGGTGGTCAGCCAGTCGATCCGCACGCTGCCCGGCTTGAGCGGGGCGCCCGGAATGGTGAACGAGGCCATGCCGCTGCCGTCGCTGCTGACGCTGAGCGGCGTATCAGTGACCGAACCTTGCTCATAGCTGTAGCTGATGCCGGCGCTGGGCGTTGCCGCCAGCAGCAACACGCCCTCGCCCGAGGCATACGAAATCGTGCCGGTGCCACCCGTGCCTGACAGGTTGCCGTGACCGTCATCGCTCAACGTGCGCGCCGTACCGGCGGTATAACTGATCGCCACCGAGCCCGGCATGATGCCGGTGTGCGGCAGAGTGAATCGAACCTCCAGTTTCGGCACGATGCTGCCGCCCGTGCGTTGGGTGATCGCGTTGTCGGCCGAGCTGATATAGCTGAACACCAGCGAGCTGCCCACGTCCGGCAATGCGCTCAGGGTCAACGACACCGAGCCGGTTGCGAACGAGATTGTGCCAGCCCCCGGGCCGGTCAGCAGGCCGTCGCCCAGGTCGCGCAGCTCGTACCAGCGACCCAGTGCCATGAACGACACCGACAGTGTGCCTGGGCGCGGAATCGCGTCGCTCAGGTTCAGCGTGTACACATAGCCGCGATTGCCCAGCGTCACTTCCACCTCACCAGTCACGGTGTCACCGGTTGCGGCAGCGCCAGGCTGGTAGGTCGCCGACGCGGTGCCCGTCCAGCTCGTGCCGGATCGAGTCAGAGTGATTTCGCCGGTCTGATAATCGACGGTGCCAGCAGTGATCCAGTTGCTGCCGGACACGTAGCGCACGCCGCCCTTACGGTCATCGCCGAACACGCCGCCGTTGGCAGTGAGCGTCAGCGTCCCGGGTGCACAGCCGGTGCCGAGGAACGTGCGCGACTCCCCGACCGTGCTGCTCGCAGCAACACTCAGCGAGATAGTCCGGGCCGGGCCGGCGGGCAGATACAGCTGTCGCTGATAGCCGGCCAGCAGATCAACCAGGGCGCTCTCTTTCGTGGTGCTCGGCACGAGCTGGCTGTAAACGGACTGCACACGCAGGCTCAGCGCGCCCTGTGCAACAGCCTCGGCCAGCGGGCTGATACCGAAGTAACGGGCAGCGTCGGCAACCTGAGTCGACAGCACGCGCGCCTTCGGCAACTGGTCGAGCGAGTTCGACGTGGTGCCGGCCGGCGTGACCTGGCCACCGGGGAAAGACGACAGCAGCGGAGCACTGATCGACAGATCCAGACGGCGGCGGTCGAAGTTCACGAAGTTGCCGGCGGTGTATTCCCACGTGAAGGTTTCCATCCGGCTGCTGACATCCGTCACCCGCACGTATTGCGACGTGGTGGCGGTGGTGAGCTGGAACACCTCGCCGATTTCGGGGATGCGTTGTTCCTCGCGCTGCACACCAGCGATGGCGCGCTGCCCCTGCAGCTGTGTGCCCAGCAATTCGAAGGTGGCTGGCGACGCCGGGGTCACGTAGCTCTCGATGGCGTTGCGGGCATTCGCGCGAACGTCGGTCTGGCTGCCAGTGTTGAACAGCAGCACGCTGACGCGCGGATCTGCCGGGCGCTGAGTGACGATGCCGTGCGCACCCAGGTAGCGGTCATCGTTGGTGGTCATCACGCCCGCGAACAGCTTGCGCAGGCTGATGCGCCCGGTGGTGCGGTCGAGCCGGCTGATGTCGGGGAACACGTTGTTGACTTCGCCAGACACCACGGCAACGCCAGTGGCACGGCCGCCGCCGTCACTCTCGTCGGTCAGGCGCTGGCTTTTCAGCAGCTTCACATCGTCTTTGTTGATCGCCACGTCACTTTTCTCCGGGCATAAAAAAGCCCCGCATGGGCGGGGCTGCTGTCAGGGTGCAGGTTCTGGGTCGGGTGAAGGTGGCGGCGCCACGGTGATCAGGCGCAGGGTGAGCTGATAGAGCCAGTCAGGCCCCGGCGCGACGGTGCGGTGCACCGGAACCGCCTGCACAACAGGGCCGGCGACGCGGTTCCACGTCACGTAGTGCTGATCGCCGGTCGGCAACGTGAGCAGGTGTACAGCACCCGGCGCGCCGGCCATCGCCTCCAGCGCTCGAACGGTGGCCAGAGGGAACCAGGCACCGCCATTGCTCGCCAAGGTGATCGGGCGACCGTAAAGCTTGACGCCCTCCTGCACGATCAGCGCCCCGGTCAGCGAGCGCTCCTGCTCTTGCTCGATGGCGTTCCAGTCCCATTCGTCCACCCACTCCATCTGCTCGCCGCCAAGCTTCGGATCGGCAGCAAGGTCGAGGCTATCCAGAGTCAGCTGCATTACACGCTCCTCAAACCGGCTTGCTCCAGCACGGTCAACAGCTTGGCTTCGTCAGCATCAGACGAGACGCCAACATTCACTGCCCCACGCCCCGGCACCTCCAGCCGGATGACCTTGCTGGGTGCCGGCGCCGGCTGCTGAGTGGCAGCGGGCTGCGTCGCCTGCTGGGCTTCCATGCGTTTCTTCTGTTCCTCGGCCTGACGCTGCTGTGCGCTTTCGCTCTCGATCTGCCGCAGCAGGCCAAGGGCACGCGCGGCATTGGCCACCGCTTGGGTATCGCCGCCCGCCTGCGCCTCGGCCAGCTGCGCCTGCAGCTCGCGCTGGCGGGCAGCGAAGCGGCGCCGCTCGATGTCGTCTTGCCGGCCTTGCAACCCATCCAGCTCGTCCTGCAGGCTCTCCAGCGTGCTGCGGGTCGAGTCGCCCATCTGCTTCATGCGCTGGGTCGCGGCGTCGATTGCTGACTCCAGCCCACTCAGGTCGGAATCATCGAGCAGGCCCAGCGTAGACTTCATGCCCTGAGCGGCCTTGACGAAACGCTGTGCACTGATGGCGCCGCGCTCATAGCTGTGCATGAGCGATTGCAGCGAGGCCTTCTGAGCCAGGAACGCTTCCTGAGTTTTCAGGCTATCGCGCTGGGTTTCGAGCGCCCAACGACCAAGGCCGCTCAGCGGGCGTGACAGGCCAGCCTGCACGTCGGCAATCGCCTTGCCTACCTGCTCCAAACTGCGCCGGGTGTCCTCCAGACTGCTGGTGTCGATGGCCGGCGCCGCAGTGCTGATGCCCCGCAGTGCGTCGAACGCCTCCAGCGCGGCCCGACTCAAGCCGGCCGCGCCCTCGCGAGCACGAGTGATGACCCCTGTAAAGAAGCCCTCCAGCGCCCCCATATCTTGCTTGGCATCGCTGGACTCCTTGCGGCGCTGCTCCATCGCGGCGCCGCCCGCCTTGCGCTCGGCCTCCATACGCTTGCCGCTTTCGCGGCGCAGTTGCTCAGAGGTGACGATGGCCTGCTGGTCGGACTTGTTCTTATCGTCCTGGGCTTTCTTGCTGCCCTGCAGGGCTTGGGTCAGCTCCTTTTGACGGGCGTTGAGTTTGGTCAGTTCGGCGTTGTACTGAGCCGCCGTCACCTGGCCGGTGCTGTATAGCGCCTGCAACGCCGTGCGGATGGCGGCGATATCGCGATCCGTCTTGGCATCGCTGATGGCGCGTTGGACGTCGGCCAGGGACTTGAGGCTTTCAGCCGCAATGCCAACGTCACCGGCCATGCTCTTGGCAGCGCCACCCAGGGCGGCCAAGCGGCGATTCAACTCGACCGAGCTGGCCGAGTATTCCTGCTGGCTGATGTCGCCACGCTTATACGCGGCATACATCTCATCGCCGACCTGGCGCAGTTGCGCGACCGTCTTGGCCGCACTGATCTGATCCAGGGCGCCCTGCATCGAGGTGACAGCCTGGCGCACGAAGTCGGCCTGGCTGACGCTCTCAAGGCTGATGGTCTCAGTCTGCTCTTTCGCCTTGGCCTTGACGTGCTCGGTGGTCGTGTCCCAGGCGTCGACGATCTGCTGATAGTCGGTCTTGGCCTGCTCGGCATAACCCTGGCTCAGCTCGCCGAGGAAGTTGTACAGACCATCGGCCTTGGCGCGCAGATCGCTGTTGCCGAACATCTCGGCAATCTGGCCAATCGCAAGCCCCAGCCGGCCAACTGTCTGCTGTACTGCCAGCACCAGGGCAGCGCCGGCCGCGTTCACGGTGCCGGCGAAGCCGTTCCACACCGTGGTCAACGTGGCAGCGACAACGCGCGCCGCCTGCACCGTGCTCTCGATAGCCGGGCCAATCTGCTCGGCAGCTCGGGCAGCACGCGCGGCGAGCCCTTCGAAATCGACCGTGGCCAGCTTCTCGACATACTGCGACAGCGCCTCAGAGCCGGACACGAACGCATCCGACAGGCTCTGCGCGAGGCGATCAAGTCGGCCGTCGTTGGCCATGGCGTCCAGACCGTCGCTCACCTCCACAAGCTTGCGCTGGATATAGTCAAACGCGCCCGAGTTGGCGACACGGCTAGTGAAGTCGCCGATACGATCCGTGATCCCCTTCCAGAGGCCAGCCGCCGTATTCAAGCGCGCTGCAGCTGCTGCACCACCGTAGGCTTCGGTGAGCATGTCCATGATGATGGACTGCGCTTCGGCCATCCGGCCGGTCGCTTCCAACTGCTTGAGTAGGCGTTGCTGGCCAGCCTCCAGGGTGAAGCCCTGCCGACTAAGCGCGGCCATGGCCTTGGACGGCGACTGCAGCGCACGGCCAACGATCTCAGCCGATGCCTCGGCACTGATGCCAAGCCGCTGCTGCTGATCAATCGCGATCTGCAGGGCACGCGGGAACTCGTTCGCTGCCACGTCCGTATATGACAGCAAACGCGCCTGAGCCGACTGAACCTGCTCGGCAGTGAGCATCGAGCTGGCTTCCATGGCATCGGCCATGTCCAGCAGCTGCTGCGTGGTGAACTCGGCTTGCCGCCCCGTGGACGCCAGCGTGGCCTCCAGCTGGGCCAGAGCCTGCTGCTTGTCGGAGCCCTCCATCGCAATGGCTCGAATGCCATCACGCACCAAGTTGAGCCCTGACCTAACAAGCCCCATGGCAGCATTGAGCGAGACGTAAGCAGCCGCGAATGCCACCACCTGGCGCACACCGCTGGCCATCGCCCCCTTGGCGGCGTCGATGCGGTCAGCGTGTTCCTTGGCCGTGTCGGCGGCCTTCTTTTCCTCGACGCGCTTTTCGCGGATCGCCTCGCGGTTGGCGGCCAGCGCCCGCTTGCCATCGTCCAGCTCGCCGGTCAGCCGCTTCTCTTCGGCCACCACGTTGTCAGTATCCACCCCCAGCTTTTTCAGCTCGCTGGTGGTGTTCTTGATAGCCTGCTGGTTGCGCTTGTAGGCGCGCTCGGCCTCCTCCAGCGTCTGCCGCGCCTCACGCAAGGCGATACGCTGGCCAGCCGTGGCCGTGGCGTTGTCGCCGATCTCGCGGGTCAGGTCATCCAGAGTCGCGCGGGCGTCGGCCTGGCTGCGCGCCAAGCCTTCGGTGGCCTGCTGGTTGTCGCGCAGGGTGCGAGCCAGGCCACGGGCGCGGCCCACATCATCCATGCTCGCCTTGAGCCGGCGCCCTTCCTCGGTCAGCTCGCGCATCGACTCGGTGGCCGGCGCTACATCGCCGCTCAGGAAGTTACGGGCGCGCAGGGTGAGCTGGATCAGGCGATCACGAACGGACATCACTTTTCTCCAGGCAATAAAAAACCCGCCGAAGCGGGTTTCTGTAGATCAGGGGCCGGCTAGAACTGCTCCAGCCTGCCATCAGCATAGAGAACCTTTTTGACCTCAAACGAGATCTTGAGATTCTCCTGCGGCTCATTTCTGAAGCGCTGGTGTCGATCAAGGAACTGGTTGTAGTCGATACCACCCGACCACACCAACGGCGCCCCCTTGGCGACTAGCTCATTCACGGCCATGTTAATGCGGATAATCTCGTTGCCTAGCAGATCGGTAACGAGAATAACGCCATCAAAGGCCCGGATATCAGCAGGGCTTCGGTTGGTGAAAACAAAATCGGTTGTGATCTGGCTTTGGCCATACTCACCCTCAACGAACCCCTTGCGGACGAGCTGAGCCGTTATAGGGGCATCTTTCGGCGCGGCTTTCGGCGCCGAAGCCGGAGGCTTCGGCTTGTTCGCATCAGCGGCAGGCTTGGAGTCGCCCCCAAAAAGAGACCCGAGCCCAGCAAGGGACTCAGCCATGGCGCTGCGGATCTCGTACTTGACGTGCTCACGACCGGCGAAATAGCCGACGATCAGCCCCACGACTAGCGCGGCGATCCACTTGACTGCTGGGTTGGAATTGGCCCACTGCGCGAAGGTAACCTTGAGAGCTGGGGCCGGGATCGCAGCTGCGGCCATAGCTGGCTGGGCAGCAACCTTGGAATAGTAAACGCCGCAGCTAGGGCAGCAGTCAGGGCTTTGCTGCATCTCAGCCATCGTCGGCTCATAGTGACATTTTGGACATTGCATCGGGCTCCCTCCCACAGGGTCAGTGTGAGCTGGAATCTAGCACAGAGAAAACCATCGCGACCCGGTGCAATCGTTTGCACCGGACAACAAAAAGCCTCGCGTTGGCGAGGCTTTCGGGACAGCGATCAGTCTTTACTTCTGCTTCGGCTCTTGCTTCCCCTGACTCTTTCCGTAGAAGAAACCACCAAATGCGCCAATTGAAACACCAATGATCAATTTGGCCATATCCATGACCAAATCCTTGGCGTCCGCCCAGATGGCGAAGCCAGAGAAAACCAGAATCATCAGCACAATAGCGCCAATGAACCAGTAACGATGGATCAGGTGATCGTTGTAACGGCCAAAGTGCTCCTTATGAAACTCCCGCTGGGCTTCGATAGCCGCCAAACCAAGGCGCTCATTCGAAGCGATCTTCTCGCGCTCAACTTCTTGATCACCACGCTTAAGATCGTGCTCCTGCTGAGTCACCTCCACCATCTGCTTTAATGCAGCCGTGATTGCTTTCAGCTCGGGCTTATCCCCTGTCGGCGTTACATCCTTCAACCCATCAGAACGGTCAGCGTCATCAGCCGGAATGATTTCTGGTTCGTCACTCAAGGCAAGCAGACCTCATACTGCGGCGTTCGCGTTTCAACCTCAAACACACCGAAGCCTTCCGAACCTATTCTCGGCGGCACGAAACGCACGTTTTTGACCTCATCAGAGTGAGACTCGGTAAATTCCAGATACTGCTCCGGGCTCATCTGACGGACGTGCGTTACCAGCACAGCCTCCAGAACATCACCGTCAAGCATCCAAGATTTCATTGAGCATTCTCCTACTCGGCACAAAAGCCCGGAAGGGATTAACCAGCCGGGCGAAACACTACGCGTCTTTGACGCAATGATTAACCACACTTAAGCACACTTTCAACTACTGAGTGTGCAAAAAAAATGTGATTTCACGGCTAGGATGGGGGCGCGCCTGCAGGCGCGCCCCCATCCTAGCTGTGGAACCCCAGACCTGCAAGTCTCTTCAGGCCGCAGCCTTCATGCCCAAGCTGTAGAACTGCGACAAGGGCGTATCGTCGCCATCCACGTTGACCACAAGCATATCCGCCAGCAGCTCGCCCGAGACTTGATAGGCCGCGTACTGGGTGCCGCTGAGCTGGATCTGCTGCACCAAGCCAGGCTTGAAGCGGCGCAGGCGGGCCGGAGTCGGCGAACCACCCTGCGCGGCGTTGAGGCCGGCGAAGTACATTTCCAGCTCCACCTGCGCGGTGGTCAACATCTCCACCACGTTGGCCTTGAGCTTGGTGTAACTGGCCGTGAAGCCCGCGCTGGTGATCGTGGTGCCGCTGGTGAGCTGGATGCCATAAGGCGTCAGCAGGTAATCCGAGCCTGGGCTATAGGCGGTGCCGCCACCGGCCGGCAGGATCTCGACCGACGCCGACAAGTCGGGCAGCTCATTGAACGGGATCAGCTCACCTGCCAGGCCTTCGCACACATACGGCTCGGGCGCGGCGACCACACCAGCAGCGACGCCACGCACCGTGCCACGGCCAACCAGGGCCAGGTTGCGGGCGTTCACGTCGTACAGGGTGAAGCTGGCGGTAACACCCGTCACGCGGGACGACGTGTTGCGATTGCCGGCGCCGGTAATGTAGTTGGGCAGGGTCTGCTGATCCTCGGTGTGAGCGATCTGCAGTTCGCTGGTGTTACCCCAGGGCAACAGCGCCTTCTGCGTTTGATAGGCGCGCGAGAAGATATCGCCATAGCCGATAAGGCTGGCGTCTTGAACGGTGATCATGGGTTTACCTCGATGTCAGGGGGCGGCGCAGGTGGCCAGGTAAAGCGGGAGGTTGGCGGGTTACTTCGGTTCAGCGGCCGGCTTGGCTTCGGCCCTGGGCTTTTCCGGCTCAGGCTTCGGCGCGAAGTCATTGGCCTGGGCATGCGCCAGAGCAGCGCCTGTCAGTTCATCACCCTTCTTGTACAGCTTGACCTTGCCTCCCTCGCGGAAGGTGAAGGCCTTGGTTGCTTTGGTGGTGGACATATCACCCTCCTAGGGTTGGTATTGCTCGACGAAAACGGCATTGACCTGCGCCTGCACGATGGCGAGCGAATGCGAAGGCGCCGGGTAGTTGAATTGCACGTCGCCCAGGGCAACGCTCTGCAGCACCCCGCGTAGCTCAGGCGGGGGGCGCTCGCGCACAGCGCGGCCGATGCTCCACTCGATCTGATCGAGCAGCACATGCCGCTCGACGCCGGGATGCTGGTCGAAGTTAACGACCACCTCGACTTGATAGGCGCGCCCGCGAAGACTGGAGGACACCACGCCATTCGGTGTGACAGCATCGCTCGTGGACGCAGCCACCAGCGTGCCCAACGGCAGCGGATCGCCCGCCGCCAGATCCTCATAAAACTGGCCAACGTGCACACCAGCCAACGTCAGCGGGTAGCCGTTGGCGGCGTCGATCTGCCGCAGCTGACCGGCCAGGAAGTCAGTCACTCGCGTGGCGATCAGTTGCATCAGAACAGTTCCTTATCAAGGTCGATGTTGTATTCCAGCGCCAGGCGCTCGGCGGCCTGTGCACGGGTGTTGTCATCCACGGCAACGCGGAACAGCGCGGCGGCCGAAGGGCCGTTCGCGTCCTCGGGCACGCGGTACTCGTAGCGGTATTCCTTGATATGCGGCAGCTTGGTCTTGGCGTGCACCTTGCGCTCGCGCACGCTACGGGTTGCCAGCGGCAGTTTCCGGGCGCTCGATGGGTTGATGAAGCCGGCCGCGACCTTCTCGCCGCGCCACCAGTCCACCAGCACGCGCGCGTTGACCTTGGAGCCACTGACAGGATCGGCGCGGTGCCGATAGCAGCGCGCGGGAATGCTGGCCGACGACGGCACGATGCTCGCCTCGGGCCGGTTGGTGGTGGCCAGGTCGAGGCGAATGCGGTCATTGAAGATCACGCGCCGCACGCCAGTCGCCTTGGAGAATGGCTCCACCAGCAGCACCCGCTTGACCCAGCGCGCCGCCCGGTTGGTCGAGTTGATCTCGATACGGGCGAAGCGCTTCTCGTCGATGCCAAAGGCAGCGGCGGCGCCCTCGAAAGGCGGCAGGCTCACGTCGATACGGTTCATACCTTCTTCACCCACATGCGCCGCACTACGCGGTCATCCTCGGTCTCGACCAGGCCAGCAACGCGCCAGGCCACGCCCTCGACCTCGAACACAGCACCAGGCTGCGGCCGGCCCACTTCGACCACCGCTGCCTCCAGCTCGGTCACGAACTCAACCGCGCCAGAGAACTGGCCAGGACGCGCCACGCCATAGGCCAGGAACACGCGGCAAGGCAGCGCCGTGGCGCCTGGCGTTGCTGTGTAGGTGGCGGGTGTGCCGATCAGCTCGGTACAGGTCAGCACCTGCTCGGCCTGGTGGCCGCGCACGTCTCGCACGCTGTCGATGTGCAACAGCCGCTGCCCTGCACGCAGGTAGCGACCATTGCGCAGGCGGTCATCCCACCAAGCACGCACCTCGACGCGTCCAGGGTTGCGCAGGCCAGCAGCAACAGGCACGTCGCCGGCATCCTTCGCTGTAATGCCCACCCACAGCCAATCAATCAGCTGTGCCTGCAGATCCGCGCCGAGATCCAGCAAGTCGGCGGGCGTGTCGAGTCGGCCCGTTCTCATCCCACGTTCACCCAGCGATAGGGCCGCCAAAGGAACTCAGTCGCCTTGGGCAGCGCGGTGGCAATCGTGCCGATCACGACATCCTCGCGATTGACGTACCAATGGCCGACAAGCAACAGGATGCCCTGCTGTATCGCCTTGGTCGGCTTCAAGGCGTTGCCCACTGGATCTGGCAATGCACCATCCGGGGCGATCAGCGTGCGGTTAGTCTGATCGTTGAACGACTGCGCGGCGGCGTCGATCAGCACTTGGATATAGCCGTCGTCGTGATCGTGACGCACCCGCAGGTGCGTCTTGACCATGGCCAGGTCGATCATTTCGGCACCAAGGCCAACAGCGCATCCTTGTTGGCGGCAGCGTCAAACGTGATGCCCTTGGCCGTCAGCCAGGCCTTGAGATCATCCTTATTCATCTTCAACGGGTCAGCGGCAACCGCCCCAACAATCCCCAGCTCTTGCGCGATCTCCAGCGCGCGGCCGTCCAGCTCATGTTCGCCAGCCGGGTACTCGACGACGGCCATACCGTCAGGCGAGAACTTGAACAGCTCGGTTAGTTTGATCATCGGCATGATCAGCACCCCATAACGACAGAGGCCCGCGCGGGGCGGGCCTCTGTGGTGAATGACACCGCTTAGGCGGCGATCTTGAGCAGCTTGATGGCCTTGCTGTCCATCACACCGCCACCAACACGCTTGGTGGTGTAGAAGTGGACAAAGGGCTTGTTGGTGAACGGGTCACGCAACACGCGGGTGCCACGCACGTCGGCGATGGTGTAACCACGCTTGAAGTCACCGAACGCCAGCGGAATCGAGTCGGCCGCGATATCCGGCAGCGCCTCGTCTTCCTCGTAGCGGTAGCCCAGCAGAATGCCCGGCTCGCCAGCCTCCAGGCCCGGACGCCACAGGTAGTTGCCTTCACTGTCCTTGAGCTTGCGCAGGGCAGCCAGGGTGAGGCCGTTGCCGAGCCAGACTGCGTTCTTGCGATAGCCACGCTTGAGGCTGTGCACGAGGTCGATCAGGCGATCCGGGTTGTTCAGGGCTGCAGCGGCACCAGAGGTAACGAACTGCAGGGTGCCGAACGGACGAGAGCCGGCCTTATCGGTCACCGCCGAGTTCGGATAGGCCAGGAAGCCTTTCGGCTTATTGCTGCCATTGCCGACCACATAGGCGTCGCCCTCCTTCTCGTCGAAGTCCCACGACAGCTCCTGAGCCAGCCAGGCCTCGACATCGAAGAAGATATCGTCCAGCGCCTTTTGCGTGATCGCCGGGTTCGCGTAGATCTCGCCGAAGAACGGCGCGATCTGAGCCAGCTTCGGCGTGTTGGTTTCCGTGCGCTCGTCGGTCTCACCGACCCAACCCGAGCCAGAGCCACCGATGTTCACCAGGCGTTTGTACTCTTCAGAGCCGACCGAAATCACGTTGGCCAGGCTGCGCATGATGCTCAGATCGCGCTCCAGCTCGACGATATTACGATCCAGCTCCTCGGGCACACCAAAGCCACCATCTTCCCCCGTGCCCAGGTTCAGCGCCTTCTGCTCCAGATCACGCAGGCCATCCTCGCGCCCCTTGCGCAGGTAGCCGTCAAAGGCCGACTTGTGCTCGGTGACAGCTTCATCGTCCGCACCGGTATCACGACCGGGACGATTCTTTTTCTTCAGGTTCTCTTCGGTGTTCTTCTTGAAGGCTTCCAGCTCGCTGAGCTTGGTATTCAGCTCAGCCAGCTTGGTTTCCAGCAACGGGTCGCCCTGGCCTTTCTTGAGCTTTTCCAGCTGCTCGTCGTTGGTAGCCTTGAACTGCTGGAACGCCTCGCCGAGCTGCTTGATACCCTGGCGCAGCTCAGCGAAGGAATCACCGCCCTCGTTACGGCGGTGCAGGGTGCGCAGGCTCGGCAGCGAGCGGCCCGCGTTTTCGGCCACCGAAGCGGCAATGATGGATTTTTGCATGGGTCAGCCTCTCAGCATTTCGGTAAGTTTGTTGAGGTCATCGAGAAGGCCACCCACTCCAGCGTCACGCTGGGCGATGCCCTTATAGCCGTCAGCCATCAAGGCCTTGGCTTCGGTTCGAGACAGGCCGGCGTCACGCAGGAACTTCTCGAATTGACGCGGCCCCTGCAGAGAGGTTTTCACCGTATCCACGCGGGCCGCGTCGTTCGCGGGGAAGGTCACCAGGGACACTTCCCACAGGTCGATCTGGTTGAGGTGGTACACCCCAGCACCGTTGTCCCAGGTGCCGCCACCGGCCGGGATGCTGTAGCCGATGGACAGCCCCGTGATGCTGCCTGCCTTCAAGTGGGCATAGGCGCGGCGCGCCAGAGGGTCATCGTCGATGAGCAGCCGGCCCTCCAGATACAGGCCGTGATCGTCTTCCTCCATGCGCGTATACACGCCCAAGGGTTCGTCGAATTTGTGCTGCCAGAGCATCGCGGGGAATGCCCCTTTCCGCCCCCAGGTTTTCAGCGATTCCAGAAACGCACCGGGGTGCACCACGTCGGAATAACTGTCAGGGATGTCGAACACCGACCCATAACCGGAGAAGGTGCCGTCGTCGCCCACCTGCTTGACCTTGAAGGCGGTGGACAGGTGCTTATTGCTAAGCGCGTTTTTCGTTCTCATCTGTCGGCCGTCCGTTGATGATCATGTTCGATGGGGTCAGGTAGATATCGCCGCCCTCGCGAGGGTTGCGATCTTCCAGCTCCAGCACGTCGTTGGGGCTAAACGCACCGATGCCAACCATGTCCTTGTAGAACTGGCTGCGCGCCTTCATGTCACCGCGCAGCAGCGCAGCCACGTTGAACTTGGCAAAGTGGCTTTCCTCGTCGCGCTCGTTGAGCAGCGAGACACGAATGCGATCCTCGATACGGTTCAGATAGGGCATCAAACCGTCGTTCACGTAGTCGAGCGATTGGTGCTCGATGTTGTTGTTCGTGGAACGGTCGAGGATGGCCACCTTGTGCGGCGGCACCCGGAGCATCCCGCACAGCTGGTTATCGGTGTGCTTGCGGTTCTCCAGCCACTGCGCGTCGGCGTTGGTCATGGTTACCGTCGCCCACTTCAGGCCGCCTTCGAGAATGGCCACCTTGTGTGAGTTATCGAGGCCTTGGTGCTTCTCGTTCCAGCTATCGCGTACACGGGCGAAGACTTCGTCTGTAAGCGTGCCGTCGGTCTGCAACACGCCGCCAGGGTTGGCACCGTTCACGAACAGCTTGGCGCCGTGCCGCTCTGCGGCGATCCCAGCGCCGAGGCATTCACGGGCGTACTCCAGCGCACCCAAGCCGCGCACCCCATCCAGGCTGAGCGAGCGAACGTGGAACACTTCATCAGCTGACAGGATGTCCCGTTTGCCATTGGCGAAGGTCACGTCGTAGACCAGGCTCCAGTCCTCGCGTAGCTTGGGCTTGGTGGTGAGCGGGCTCAGCGGCAGCAGCTCGACAACCACGCCGTTGACGATGTTCTTCCAGGCGTAGAAGTTGCCGCGCAACACAAGGTGCGCGGTGCACATTTCCCAGAACTCAGAGGCCGTCATGAAGTCGTTCGGGCGACGACTGATCAGCCTGTGCACCGGGTGCTGCCGTGCCACGTCGGCGCCGCGTGTTTCGCGTTCCTTGTAGAGCTTGATCGGCAGCTTGCCCACGTCCTCGGCCAGCACCTTGAGGCAGGCGAAGAACGGGGCGTAGCGCAGTGCCGAGGAGGCGTTGACGCTCACCCCAGACACCGCGACAGCACCGGCCGCGATCATCTCCAGCAGCTCGCGCGACCCAACTGGCGCGGCCGCGGCGGCGCCTTTCCGCCAGGGCGGACTCCAGCTTTTGAGCCATTTCATTAGGTTGTCCTGATGCCTCGGTTTGCATAGGCCGCGTTGACCCCTTCAAGGATCTCAGCGGTCGCACCCATCAGCCGGTTGATGGCATTGATCAACGCCGCGATGCCGTCGATCCGTTCGCGGCTCTTGCCTTTGTGGGGGCGGTAGTTGCCGTTGCTATCGCGCAGCAGCGCCACGTTACCGGCGCACCAGCGCAGCACCGGGTGCCCGCCATGCCGAAGCAGCTCGCTCAGCAGCAGGCCCTCGACTCGCTTGGTCGGCGCGCTCAGGTTGCCGAGGTTCTGCCCTAGCTTGACCATCGAGCGTCCGTCACCGGTAAGCTGCGTCACCAAGTGCGAAGCGTTCCATGGGTCATAGCCAATCTCGCGCAAGTCGTACTTGGCGGCGCATTCGTTGATCACCGCGCGCACGCGCTCGTAATCGACGACGTTGCCTGGCGTGGCCTCCAGAAAGCCTTCCTGCACCCACTTGGGGTAAGGCACGCGGTCGACTTTGGCGCGGTGCTCGATGTTCTCAACCGGCACGAAGAAGAACGGCACAACGTAGACGTGCGGGTCTTCGGGCGTTGGCTCGAACACCAGCACGAAGGCCGTGAGGTCGGTTTCGGTCGAGAGGTCAAGGCCGCCGTAGCAAACCCGGCCTTCCAGCGCCTCAACGTCGAACGGCGCCGCGCACGGGTCCCACACCTTGACCAGATCAAGCCACCGGTCATCCTGCTGGCACCAGACGTTGAAGTGCTTGGTCAGCACGTTGACCTGCTGGGCGATGACCATCTTCGCGTTGGCCACCTGATCGCGCAGGTAGCCGAGCCGCACCGATACCCCCAGGTTCGGGTTGGCTTTGATCCAAACCCGCTCGTCCGTCCAGTCGTCGCCCTCGTCCAGGGTGTAGATCACGCCGCCCACGCTGTCGTTGGCGGCTCGACCTTCGAGGATGTCCGCCAGCATCTGCCGCTGTTCGTAGCAAATGCCGTGCTGGTTGAATCCGGCCGTGGTGATCGCCGTCAGCATCGGCTCGCGGCGCGAGCCCATGGCAGACACGAGGACGTCCCACAGATCGCGCGTCTTATGCGCGTGCAGCTCGTCGACGATGGCGCCATGCGGGTCGAGGCCGTCCAGCGTCTGCGCGTCAGCGCCAAGCGGGATGTATTCGTTGGCCGTGCCCTTCACAAACAGTCGGTCGCGATGACTGGTGAACAGCTTCTTGAGCCCCGGCGAGAACTCCACCATCAGCTCGGCGTCGGCATGCACGATCTTGGCCTGCGCCAGCTTGGTCGCGGCGGTGTAGACCTTCGCGCCCGGCTCAGCGTCGAAGGCAGCCAGGTGGATGCCGATGCCGCTGAGCGTGGTGCTCTTGCCGTTCTTGCGCGCTACTTCCTCGTACCACTGCCGGAAACGGCGGGTGCCATCCTCGCGACGCCAGCCGAATTGGACGGCTCGCCAGAACTGTTGCCAGCCCTCCAGCTGGATCTTCTGCCCAGTCAGCTCGCCACGGATATGCCGCAGGAACTTCGGGAAGAAGTCGATCATGTACGCCGCGCGAGCCGGGTCGAACCACAGCCCACGCTTGGCGCCCTTGCGCAGATCCACGTAATGCCGCTTGACCGCCAGAAAGGTCAGCCGACCCACCACGATCTCGCCACGCAGCACCGCAACGCCGTAGGCGTCCCACGGGTGCAACTCTTTCGGGATTAGCTTGGACGCCCCTGCATAAAGCTTCGGATCTCGTCCAGGAAAAGATCGCCTTGCTCGGCGCCTTTTTCCAACGCCTTGACCTTCGCAAAGGCCGGGATTGTCAGACAGCAGGACGGAAGCCATCGCAGCAATTCCTTCTCTTGCTTGTCGACGTAGTGGACGGCCTGGTGCGGCTGCTCGTAGCCGTTCGGCGTCTTGACCATGATCGAGCCGTGGTTCTCATCGATCACCCGGTCGAGATCCTCAATGGCCGTGAGCCAGCGGCGGTACTTCTTCACGATCACGGAGATCGCGAGACCGGCCGTCATGTGCAGCAAGCCGGCCTTGCGCAGCTGGTCGCAGATGTAGTCCCAAACCTGCTGCTCTTCGGGTGAAAACTGGATCGGGCAGTCAGGCGACTCGACCACAGTGCCGGCCGACGCCTGGGCGTCTTCACTGCCAGCCGGTGCAACAGTCATCGGTGGGTTCGTCATCGTCCTAATACCCTGGGATGGTTTAACCCCCCCCCTATAAAAATTTCCGGAGCGCGGGTACACAGCGCTCCATACGTCGTTCGGGCAAACGGCGGCGGGAAGGATTTACACCCCCCTACCCCTGCCGGGGCGCCGGGCTCGACAGCCGGAACGGCATCGCCGGTTCCACCCGCACGGCCACCCCGCAATCCTTCTCTCGAACCTTCGCACCGATGCGGTTGTGACACTGCCAGCAGAGCGCGCGCAGGTTGCTGTCCACCAACCCGAGATCCGGTCGCAGCCGATAGGGAATGATGTGGTCGACCATCGTCGCCTCAACCACCAGACCGATCCGCTCGCACTCAACGCACAACGGGTGAGCCTTACGGTACTCCTCGCTCTTACGCTTCCAACGGTTCGTCCAGTAGAAGCTGTCCGACTTCGGGCGACGTGCGTTGTAGTCCTTGTTCTGCCGTGAGCGGTACTCAGCCCGCGCCTCATCGGCCTCAGCCTGATGCTGCTCGCATCGAGTCTTCCCCGGCATCGCAAGACGCAGGCAACCAGGCGCCGAGCAGACCGCACTCGGTGCGGACGGCATCAGCGCTCACCCTCACGGGCAGGCGGCACATCCACTCCAGCCCGCTTAGCGATGTAGCGGGCGTAGATGCCAACGACGATATCCGCGCCAACCAAGCCGACGCCGATGGCAACGGCACCAGCCAGATAGACGTTGTTCCAGTAGTACATGCCCGCCAGCAGCGCAGCCATGCCACACAGCGCCGAGCTGCCGAAGCGCATCATCACGCGCTTGATGATCTCGGCCATGGCAATGCCCGGCAGGTCAGCACGGCCCATCTCGCCAACCAACCCAGCAAGGGCAACCAGAATGAGCAGCCACGTCGGCAACTCGGCCAAGCCCTGCTGGATCTGCTGTTCAGTCGACATACCGCTCTCCAGTTGGCGGAAACAAAAAAGCCCCGGCACATGCCGAGGCTCGAATAGGTAGCCCGTCCCTGGGCAAGGCGCTACGACCACCGGAGCGCCATAAACAAAAAACCCGGCGCGGTGGCCGGGTTTGCAGTGAAGCCCTGTAGCGGACTTCTTCGAAGGTGGCTGATTTATACCCCCTGATTCTCATGGCAGCAATAGCGAAACGCTGCCACCACAGCAATGCACCAGCAATGCGCCGACAAAGCGCCCGCAATGCGCCGGCAATATAACAACCCTCGGCTACCGCGCCGCAGGCGCCAACCCCACATGCCCCACCGCGTTTCAAGGTGAGGCAACGCTAAACCCCGCATCCCCACTGACTGTTCCCCACCTCCCCACCTCTGTAAAGAGATAAGTAGATCGTGAGAGCGCGCGAGCACGCGTGCGCGTGTATACACGCGTCGTACCTGCACACGGGCGCCAATGGGAAAGGTGGGGAGGTTGGACGCAACCAGCAAACACGCGGCCTCAAGCGTGCCCCACCGGCAAAACCCGGTAGGCCAGGTGGGGCACAAAAGAAAAGCGCGCCTCATGCGGCGCGCTTCCGGTTGATCAACCCTCGCTCCAGGCTCTCATGTGCCTGGTGCAATCGTCGGTAATACTGCGGCCGACTACACCCGCACGCCGCCCACTTCTGGCTGTCCAGGCTGTCATGGTTCGTGTAGTGCTCGATCACCACCTGTCGTTCCTTATCCGGCAGATACTTGTTCACCAGCAGCTCGATCTCGGCTGACTGCTCCAGCAGCACCTTGCTGCCGCGCGTACCCCGGATCAACTCGCCGCGCGAGTCTATCAGAGCCGCCAGCACGCTACCGCCACCACCGCAAATCATCGGCGTTGCATCATCAGGCGGATGCAACTCAGCCGCCCACAGCTGCAGCGCCTCGTCGATATATCTGATCATGCGAACGACTCCCCCGGCTCCATCGGGATCTGGCCAGGTTCCTTCCAGCTCTCCGGCCGCTCATACCTGTACGGCCGCACGCCGCCTCGGCCCTCCGGCGCCATGCGCCTGCGCCGCCACTTCAACCGATGCATGATCTGGCCAAGCCGCGTCTGCTCAGGCCGCCCCCAATGGCCCGGCTCAAGGTTCAACGCCTTATCCAGCAACTCATCGCTGCCCACGCTCTTGCAAGGATTGCCCTGCAGATACGCAACGATTTTCGGCTCCCAAGCGTCACCCTGAAAGCGCACGTCCTGTTCAGACTCGAACATCGCCTTTTCATCATCCTGCGGCCACCAAGGCTCACCAGCCTCATACAGCTGCAGCGCCTCGGCCCACAGCTGGTCGCGCACCTCGCGCAGGCCGGCCAGGTTCACCTTCATGCACAGCACCGGCCAGTAACGCCGGTTCCCAGTCGGGTCGCGCAGGTACTCGTCCTGGTTCGTCGAGCCGGCGAACACACACTGACGCGGCAACCGAATGTTCCGCCGCCCGTAGCTCGGCCGGAAAATGTCCACCTCAGCCCCGAAGAACGACTTCGCCTTGGTGCTCTCAACCTTGTTGAACGCATCCAGCTCGGCCAGCTCGATGATCCACATCCCCTGAATCGCCTGGTACGCCTCTTTCTCCCCCAGCGGGATCGGCGTATCCATGAACCACTCGCCGCCCAACACACGCAACGCCGACGACTTGTTCAGCCCCTGCTCACCCTCAAGGATGATCACACAGTCAGCCTTCGCCCCCGGCACCATCACCCGCGCCACCGCCGAAATCAGATAGCGCATCCCCATGACGCCCGGATAGTCATCGTCCCCGGCCAGCGCAACGCCGCCCAGGTAATCCTTCACCCACGACCGCAAGCGCGGCGTGCCATCCCACTTCAGCCCCTGCAGGTAATCCCGCACCGGGTGGAACGGGTTCTGATGCGCGATCACCGCCACCGCCTCCAGCACCGCCAGAGACTTCACCATCAAGCCATATTGCTCGGCCAGCCAGATCGACGTGCGCGTGTCATCGAGGTCAGTCCACTCGCCAGAACGGCCGCCATAAGGCGTCGCCCGGCGCTTCACCGTCCGCCCCGCGAACAGATCCTCACCAATCACGCCGTCCCAGCGCTCATCGTTCTCAAGGATCAACACCACATTGGCCACCACCGGCAACAGCGCGCCCTTGCCATTGCGATGCAGCGCGACCTTCCACTCGGCATCAACAGGCGGCCGAACCGACGCCAGCACCTGGCGCCGCACAGCATCCAGCCCCTCGGCCAGCTGCAGGTCATTGAAGTCCGTCCACTTCTCGTCCCGCTCAACACTGAACACCGGGAACACCACACGCCCGCCGACAACCTGCGCCGCGTGCTCGGCCTTCTCGATGCCAGGGTTCCATGGCTCGCCCTTGGCCGTCTTCGTCTGCCAATCGTCATCCGCACAGAACAGGAACTGCCGACCAGGGAAGATCTCGCGCAACCCCTCGGCTACCGGCATCAAATTCCCTGCTGTAAAGGCTGCGCAGGCGCACAGACCAGTGGCCAGGTGCACGCTCGCCGCCGTGGCATACCCTTCACAGATCAACAGCGGCTCACCCGGCTCAGGGTGCGGCCCGAGCAGGTGAAACGCCCCCACGGGGTCAACACCGAACGGCCAAAACCGCTTGCTCAATCCATCCTCATCCGGCTGGCCGAACAGCGCCTGCAGGCCAACGACCTGGCCATGCACATTCACCATCGGCACCAGCGCCGTATCGCCCTTGCGGCCGAACTTCAAGCCCACTGCCGGCACGCCCTTACGCTCCAGATACCCGCAGCGCCCTCGCTCCGGCAGCTTCTGCCAGGCCCGCGCGGCCCGGCGTCGAGCACTCGCTGCGCGAGCAGCCCGCTTCGCCTCTTCCTTGACCTTTGCCGCCTCCACCCGCGCCCTGATGACCTTGCGATCCTCATCCGTCATCCGGCCGCCCACAGGCTTCAGCTTATGGAAGTCGCCCTTCTCACCCTCACGCCACGAGCCGAAGGCGCCCGCGTAATAGGTGCGCCCCTCGTTCGTGTGTTCATAGATCACATAGAAGCCGGTTTTCGTCCGACCCTTGTCGTTTCCCGCACGACAGCGCGTGCGCACGTCGAGGATCAACGGCAGATCAGGATCAAGCCCAGCGTCCTGCAGCTGGGCCAGCACGTCGTCGAGTAGTTCGTGACGGTCAGTCATTGGCGCGGCCTCCCTTCGCGTCCTGCCCACCAAAGACAGCGCCTGGCGCATCCAGAGACTGAAGCATGGAGCGGATCGAGCCGCTGTTACGCATCGCGTCACCGGCCGCCTTTATGCAGGCAAGCGTTTGGGCGTGGGGATCGGTGCGGCCACAGGCACAGGCTGAGCACTTAGCAATTTCCTCAACCGCATCGTTCAGCCCGTCCTCCTGCGCGATCCGGTCATAGTCGGTGTTGTCCCAGGTCGCCCCCAAGCCGCCACACTCGCTGCACCCGCTGCCGAGCGAGCACTGCAGCACGCTGCTATAGGCGTAGCTGCCAACAGGGTGGCCGTCCTCGGTCTCATGGCAGCCGGAGCAGCTGCGCCAGAAGCCATGTCCCTCGGCCAGCGCTTCGGTGACTCCCTCCAGCTCGGCCGGGCCGGCGTACAGCTCGTGGACACCTGGGCCAATGTCGTCCAGGGTGTCCCATTGACGGATACGCAAGCCACCATGGGCCGGCTCGCGCACAAGGTGAAGTCTTACAACAGGATTCGAGACCTTCACCACACACCCCCTTTCCGCTCCAGCAGCTGCTGGCAGTCGATGCACAGCAGGCAGTCATGCCCCACCAGCGCCTGACGACGCTCCAGCGGGATCGGCGCATCGCACTCTTCACAACCCAGCCGATGCACAGGCGCCGCGTTCACGCGGGAAGCGGCGCGGGCCTGTTCGTGCACGGCGTATTCATCCGCCGCGCGATCTGCGTTGTCAGCCATTAGCCCGGCCCTCCCGATGCTTCTGGCGCACCACGAAAAGCAGCTTGAAAACCGCCTGAGCCAGGCGCTCGGTCAGCAGCTCGAACTCGTCCAGCTCGTCGCAGTTCACATGATTGTCAGCAAGGGACTTGGTCAGGTGGGTGATCAACTCACCCTCACGGCTCAGCATCGAGCCGAGGCTTTCCAGCAGCGCCTCGGCCGTTTCGCCCTCGCGCAGGTCGCTGACATCGATGCCAACGAAGCCAATCGGGTGCAACAGCGCATCGACGATGCGCGGATCACGGGTCAGCTCCATGATCAGCCCCAGCTCATCGATGTTCAGCCGATGCTTCGGGTTCGAGCCGGTCAGGCTCAGCTTATGGTTGAGGGTAGAAGGGCTCATGGAGCCGTGAGCCCCGGCGATGCCAGTGGCACCGCCAGGATACTCATCAACAGCATGGCGACAGGCTTGGGTAGGCAGCAGGATCGTACGCTTGGCGCGCTCGATACTGCTCCAGCGTGAACGGTAAGGCATGGCAGAAACTCCCGGAGCCATGCCCGAAGGCACGGCCCCCATAGTCAGGTGGTCGCATGCAGCCGGCGAACCGACCGCACCCCGAGCAAGGCCTGTGCTCCGCACAAGCCCTGCCCTTACAGCTCGCCCGCTGGTGGTGGCAGCGAACGAACAACCCCAGGCATCCCGGCCCAGGCGCGGCGCGCAGTGGTGGTGCGCGCCTTGGGTGTGGCAGCCATGGAGCAAGGCTGCCAGTGACCACGGCATGACGTGTTGCTATAGTCACGCCGTGGCTCCCCTTAGTCAGGTGGTCACGCTAGCCTGCTGATCTGTGGTGGAGAGGCAGGCAACACAGAGCCCTAGGGCTCTGGCGGTCACCGCGCAAACGGCGACCGGGAAACAGGGCGCCTAACGGCGCCTTTTTTCTATGCAGCAGCCGGAACCTGTTCAGCCTCAGGCGGGAATACGTCATCAAGCGAGCAGTCAGCACCCAGCACATTGAGCGCACGCACAATGGCACGACACTCAGTGAGGCCTGGCACTCGACGACCCGACTCATAGTTGCTGACGCGCCCCTGCGACCAGCGGAGCTGATCGACCAGGGCGAGCTGCGAGATTCCAGCAGCTCGGCGGATCTCGGAAATGCGGTTCATCTTGCGGCCTCCAGTTGGTACGGCAAGAAACCTAACAACGATTCGTTGTTTTTGCAACACGTTTAGTCGTCATTGAATTAAACGGAGCGTGATATTTTCCCTGTATGGAAAATCTAGGCACACGAATCGCCCGCCTTCGCAAGGCAAAAGGCCTTTCCCAAACGCAGCTCGGCAACGAATGCAATTGGGAAAGAGGGCAGGCGCGCGTCAGCAACTACGAGAAAGGGCTGCGCGAACCAAACCTGGCAGACCTTCGCACTCTGGCTACTGCACTCGACGTATCTCTTATGGAGCTGATTGAGGGCACACCAACCCAAGCCGCAGAAACGCCCGCAACCTACGGCCACGTACCCGATGCCACCGAGTACGCGTTAGTGCCCCAGTACACAGCGCATGGCGCGGCAGGCAATGGCCAACTTAATGATCACATTGAGGTAAAGGGCGGCCTGGTATTCAAGCGCGCATGGCTGTCGCGAATGAGCCTGAGAGAGCGAAACCTGCACGTGATCTACGTGCAAGGACACAGCATGGAACCGACAGTCTGCGATGGCGACGTCGTGCTGCTCGACGAAAGCCAGACCCAGGCGCGCGATGGACGCATCTACGCGCTACGCAAGCCAGACGGCGAACTGATCATCAAGCGCCTGATACAGTCCCTGACAGGCGGCTGGATCATCCGAAGCGACAACGAAGATAAGCGCTCCTACCCCGATCAGCCCGTTTCAGATTCAGACCTCGAACAGCTTTGCATCGTCGGTCGCGTTGTCTGGCACGGAGGTGCCCTCTAGCGATACACGCCAAATCTCAAAATACAACAAATCGTTGTTGACATACCAACAACGATGCGTTTTATTTGCCTCGTCTCTCCACCACAGAGCCGAGGTAAACCATGTCTGCATCTGTCCACGCTCTCCCGTCCTGCGGGCACGAGCGCCTTTTTGAACTACGCCGTGCCGCCCAGTCGGCCGGCTGCCAGTTCTCCCGCGTAAAACCCAAGTACCTGTTCACGACCGGCCACGTCGATTTCCTGCCCAAGGAAGCCGCCGACCGCCGCTACACCGTGGCCGATCAGCCGCCCTTCGATCCGAACGATGGAGGGCATGCGGCATGAAACCCACCATCGAAGAACTGCTGCTGCAGATCGTCAGCACCGTGTTGATCATCAATCAGCAAGGTAAATGGCACGCCTTTGTAGACCTCCAAGGCCACGTCTGCGCGTTCTGTGTTCGCGTTTGTTCGGCTGACACCAACTATCAGGACACGAGCCACGAAGTCGACCGTCGAACCGGTTACTGGCATTCCGAGCATCAGAAGCAACAGGCTTGCCTAAGCGCGCTAACTAGAACGCTTACCTGGCTGCAGGGCTACCTCGATATGCCTGCCACTCCCACGCAGGAGGTGGCCGCATGAACTTCGCCCTCCCCGAAGACAACCTGCTGCGCCTGCAGGCCCAGCTGAACATGTCCGGCACCTTCAATCACACCGTGTCTCGCATGCCCTACAGCCGCGATCAGGTGATGTTCCGCATCAAGATCGAACGCGGCCAGCCCACCACCGCCGTGCGCATCGAAATGGGCGACCAGGTGCACACCCTCGACGTGCAAACCGTACACCCCGAGAAGCACCTGCAGGTAGCTGACTTCATCGACGCCATCGCCAATGGTCGCGTGGACGGTGGCGAGCTGGCGCCGCCCCGTGTCACCCGCCAGCCCCTGCTGCCCGAGCCCGACGCCCTGCTGAACGATACCCAGCTGGGCCGGCTCAAGCACATGGTGCGCCACGGCGGCTTCACCAGCCTCGAAACCGGCCACGAACACCCCATCAACGTCGCCGTGCACCGCACCCGCCCGGCCGATGGCGTGACCGTCATCGCCAGCATTGGCACCGCTCGCCCGCGCACCAAGTGCTTCACCGTGCGCGGCGACCAGCGCGAATGCCTCAAGCGCCTGCTGATCAGCATCGAGCATCTGCACATCATCGCCACGCCCCAGCGCGCGGCCGCAGCGTAGGAGGTCACATGAGCCACTCACTCAAAGACACCGCCGAGAGCCTCGGCCTCAAGCATCGCGAGCTGATGAAGCGCATGCGCGAGAAAGGCCTGCTGGACAAATTCAACCTGCCCGCCAACCCCGAAATGACCAAGCTCTATCTGGTCACGCGCGAGTTTCGCTACCCGCACCCCAGGCTAGGCATGCAGTACCCGCGCAGCACCCGCGTAACCGACGCAGGCATCCCCTGGCTCGCCGACAAACTCGGCATCGAGCGCCAGATGCCCGAACCCCAGGCAGATCCGCGCGATGTTGCCTGAGCTGAAATACACCACCCCGGACGGGCGGCAGATCACCCCGACCTCTGCCCGCCAGTGGGTGACCGTGATCTCCAAGCTGCCGACCCTCGCCGACCGCAAAGCGGCAATCGCCAACCAAGTGCCCGAGCACCTGCGCGAACTCGTTCGCACCATGGGCCGCATAGCCTGGGAACACCCAGCCCGGAGCAAACAATGAAAGACATCAAGCTACTCGACGACACCCTGATCGAGCTGCTGCGCATGCCCGAGGCACAGCGCAACAGCGAAGTCATCAGCAGCGCCCTGCACCTGGCCGCCAGTGCGGCCGGCCTGCGCCTTGGCCAGGCCACCGACCTGCAGCTGCAGCACATGCAGCTCGCAGGCGCCGTCGCCCGCCTCACCGAAGCCCTGGGCACCGGCTTCACCCACCGCTCCGCACTGCGCATCGGCCCGGATGTGCAAGGCATCGAGCTGTTCGCCTCCATCGAAGCCATCGGCAAGGCCGACGAGATCCGCTTCACCGGCTACGGCTCCACCGCCCAGGGCGTGCTGGCCAGGCTGAATCAGGCAATCGCGGCCTTCGGCATCAACGTCGGCCCGGCCAAGCCAAAGCCCCGCCACCCCAACAAAGACCCGCTGCGCCTGCTGCCGCGCCGCCCTCGTGAGGCCCGCAAGGCATGAGCCCACCCAACGACCAACAGCAGCCACTGCGCCTGCTGCCAGCCCCCAGGCCGACCACGCTGGACATGCTCTTTCGCATGTTCGGCACCGTCCTGATCCCACTGGAGGCCGTGCGCGCCGAGCTGTTCCGCAACCTCAACATCGAGCGCTTCCGCAATCAAGTCGGCACCGCAGCCATCCCCCTACCGGTCACGACCCTGCAGGACAGCAACAAGGCCATGCGCTACATCGAGATCCACCACCTGGCCGCCCACATCGACCAACGCGCCGGCCAAGCCGACGACGCCCTAGCCAAGGTGCTGGGCAAAGAGCAAGAGGACTAAGCCATGCAAGCCAACCCGCTACCCAGCCTCGACCGCATCAAAAAGCAGGCCAAGCAGCTCCGCAAGGCCACCGAACTCACCCACATGCAGGCGCTGGAGGCCATCGCACGCAACCACGGATTCAAGACCTACGCCAGCCTGCAGGCTGCCCACAAGCAAGCGAAGGCCGGCTGACATGTACCGCTATTGCCGCGAATGCCGCGCAGAACTCGGCGAGTACGACCACGAAGAAATCGGGCTTTGTCAGGAACACGTCGCCCTTTGCGAAGACTGGCACCGTTACGACGTCCTACGGGAGGAAGGCCACAGTGCCTACGCCGCCAAGCTGATGGCCGGCCTGGCAGATCCACCCGACCCCGACGACGACTGATCCACCCAAAAACCACCTGACGCCGCACCCGCTGCCACCACCAGCGACCGGCAAACACGAGGAGCACCACCATGACCACCCCGCAAATCTATGGCCTGTTCGCCATGCTCACCGTTGCCGCGCTCGCCGGCTTCATCTTCTACTGCATCGGCCTGCGCACCGGCAAAGCAGCCGGATACGAACAAGGCCGCACCACCGGGAAGCACTACTGGAAGAAGATCGTCGCCGGCATCCGCGCCGACCTGGCCGAAGCCCGCGACCAGCTCGACATCCGCACACGCGACACCGCCAGCCTGCGCGAGAGCATGCAGCACCTTGAGCGCGACCTACTCCAGCGCCTCGGCGCCGCCGCCCCACTGACGCCTGCGGATCAGGCTGTTCTGCTGGCAGTCACCGACAAACTGATGCTCGCCGCCAGCACCTTCGACAGCCTGAACTCCCCCGACCACGCCCGCACCACCCGCCACCTCATGGCCCAGGTGCTGGGCATGGCCGACCGCCTCAAGATCGCCGCAGCCAACACCAAGCCCCACCCGGACAGCGAGTTGATCGACTTCCTGGCCACCATTGCCAACCTGAAAGAGTCCGACGGCGAGTGGTGTGTCGAGTTGCCGGTGATGTTCCAGCCGCACCGCAACGCCAACTGGCGAGAGGTCATTCGCCATTACCAGACAGAACTGGAGAAGCTGGAGAACGAGCACGAAGAAGCCCAGGAAGCAGCACGGGACATGGAGGACGCAGCATGATGCGCCGTAACTTCCCCCTGCTGCGCCTCACGCCCGAGGCGGCCGGCAAGCTGCAACACGACTACGACCGAGCCACCGCCAAGCTGGCCCAACTGGAGCGCGAACACACCGAGCTGCAGAACCAGATCCGCGCCCAACTCGGCGCCGAAACGCTCTGGAAGCTGCGCACCGACACCCGCAACGCGGTGCTGCTGGTCGACCTTAAGAAAGAGGCCGCCTGACATGACTTGGATACTCACCCAAAGCGCCACCCAGGTGGACATCCTCAAGCCCCAGGCCAAGCAGATCCGCATTGACGACATCTGCCACGGCCTGGCCCACGTCTGCCGCTTCAATGGCCAGACCCGCCACCACTACTCGGTCGCCCAGCATTCCCTGATCGTCGCCGACATCGTGCCGCAGGAACACAAGCTGGCCGCCCTGCTGCACGACGCGGCCGAGGCCTACATAGCCGACATTGCCCGCCCCATCAAGCTGCTGATGATCGAGGCCGCCAAGCGCCGCAACGCCGCCTGGAGGGCGGTACTCAACCAGCACAGCCACAGCCCTGTCAGCGCCTGGGAGTTCGCCAAGCAGCAGCGAATTTTCAGCGACCCTGAGTTCGGCGGGCTGTCGATCCTGATCGACACTTACAAGCAGATAGAGCGCCGCCTATGGCTGGCCATCTGCGAACGCTTCGACCTTGACCCGGCGCTGCCTGACTGCGTGCACGAGGCGGACATGATCGCCCTGGCCACCGAGCGGCAGCAGCTCATGCCCCTGCACCCCGAGCCCTGGGAATGCCTCGAAGGCGTCGAGCCCCTGGCCAAGGCCATCCCCGAATGGACGCCCACTCACGCCCGCCAGGTCTACCACCATCAGCTGATGGAGCTGCTGGCCACCACCCACCGCACCAAGGTGTTTGCCCAGGCCGAGCGCGAACTGATCCACGGCACCTCAACTGCCTCGCCTGCAGGACTCATGAGCATCGCGCAGGAGGTGAAGGCGTGAACGTCCAAACCTTGCCAGCACCGTGGCTTTCCATGCACTCAGCGCCCAAAGACGGGCGGCTTATCCGCTTGCTCGTGAGCTTCGATGAGAACGCCATTGACGATGGCGACGAACCCTTCGCAACAATCGGCCAGAACAACTTCCAGAACGACCAGATAGATCGCTGGCAGTTCGCAGGCTGGAACTGGACACACGACAAGTTCACCGATGGCCAGGGCACGCCACTGGGCTGGCTGCCGATGCTGGATGGCCAGAACCTCAGCCAGATCCTGCAGCAGTACCGCATTGCGCTGACGCCTGAATACGAGGGGCCGTGGCACGCAGAACTGTTCGGCGAAGAGCCGGAACCCATCGCGACAGGAAAAGGCGCAACACCGGAGCAAGCCGCGCGCCAGGCAATCGAGCGCCTACAGTCCGGCTCGCCCGAAGGGCTCAAGCAGCCACAGCAAGGGGGCGACCAATGACCCAAGCCCCCGCCACCACCGTAGCCACTGCCGTGCGACAGCACGGCGGCGGCCGCCACCCGCTGAACCTGCCTTGCACGGTGCCGGCCGGCCGCCTGCAGGACTCGCGCGGGGGCGTTATAAACCGCCGCGCCGAAGGCGCGACAACATCCCATCCCCTGCCCGCCAGCTGCGCAGCAGCTGCACACCCCACGACAGGCGTGCGCCGCGCCCGCGAGTTGAGCCCATCGCTCCGCCCTCAAAACCGCCTGCACGCGCAGCTTGTCGAGGGGTATACGCACTACAAGCTAATGCGACCAAGCACCCTCACCTACGAGCCGACTATGCCGCTGCAATGCAGTCTTAAGCTGGTCTACGTAATCATCGGCAGCTGTAACCAAGTGCTCGCAGCCATCGAGTATTGCCTCAGAACTACCGGCAAGGTAGAGATCCAGCTCCTCAATGAGCAATGCAACGCAGCGCTTGTGAGCTGCCCAGGCCTCGGCGAACTGCAGATCCACAAATGTGGAGTAGCTGTGTTCGCAGACGCCCTCGTAGAGATCCTTGAGGCGTCGCTGGTATATCTCCAAGGCTGTGCCTTCGGGGCCGGCCTGGATGCATGCCCCCACCACGCGGCATGCGCCTTGAAGCCTAACCGAGGCGTTGAACGCGCGCATAAGGTACTGGTAATCGCTGCGGGACTTATCGAGCTGGACATTACGCCGCTCCCAGTAACTGACACCTATGACCGCCAGTATTGCGACCACACTACCAATTGCTTGCACCCAATCGGCGGCCTTGTCCGGCAGCCATCCATGCAGAGACCAGTAAGCAACCGACCCGACCAGCATCCAGAGAAACGCACCACCGACAAGCAATACCCAGAGCGCCCACAAGGACCGCTCCACCATTTTTTTAGGAATGGACACGTCCATACACTCCTCAATGCCCTAGCGACACCGAGCTTGCCGGCACCCTGCCACCATGTCCAGCGGGGTGCAGCATGACCGTCCTAACCCAAATCGACCTGGCCACAGCGATCCGTTGGCCATTCCACCCGACCGAGATCCTGCTGGGCGAACAGCACAACATCGTCAGCGTCTCGGGCGGCAAGGACTCCACCGCCCTCCTGCTGCTGGCCATCGCCCAGGGTGCGCCCAACCTGCGCGCCGTGTTCGCGGACACCGGCAACGAGCACGAGCTGACGCTGGAGTACATCGACTATCTTGAGCAAGCCACGGGCGTAACCATTGAACGCCGCAGCGCGGACTTCTCCCGCCAGATCGCCCGCAAGCGCGAGTTCATCGCCACCAAGTGGCGCGCCCAGGGCATAGCAGAAACCGTCGTAGAAGCAGCGCTGCAGGTGCTGCAGCCAACAGGAATCCCATTCCTTGACCTATGCCTGTGGCGCGGCCGCTTCCCAAGCCGCAAAGCGCAGTTCTGCACCGAGGCGCTCAAGCGCGACGTCATCATCGAACAGGTGATGCTGCCACTAATGGATGGCCAGAACATGATTCTCAGCTGGCAAGGCGTCAGGCGCGACGAGTCCGAGGCACGGCGCTATCTGCCCGAGGCCGAACACGTCGGCGGCAATCTCTACAACTACCGCCCCCTGCTGAACTGGGACGTAGCCGGCGTGTTCGAGGCGCACCGCTACATGGGCATTAAACCGAACCCGCTCTACAGCCTCGGCATGGGGCGCGTCGGCTGCATGCCCTGCATCAACTGCCGCAAAGGCGAGCTGCGCGAGATCGCGGCCCGCTTCCCCGAGCACATCGACCGCATTGAGCAGTGGGAACACCTCACCCGACTGGCCAGCAAGCGCGGCGCAGCAACCTTCTTCGCAGGGGCCAACGCCAAGCACCAGAAAGGATCAATCAAGCACATGAGCTCGGAGCAGATCGTTGCACTGGCGAATATTCGCGAGGCCGTGGAGTGGTCGAAAACAACACGCGGCGGCATCCAGTACGACCTCATGGCCATCGACGGCGAAGCCGACTCCACCGCCTGCAGCAGCGCCTACGGCCTATGCGATAGCGACTGGCAGCCAGTGAAGATAGAGGAGGCAGCATGAGCACACCTCGCTGGGTACTCATCCCCAAAGCCGCCGAATTGCTCGGTTACACCGTCAACGCCATCGAGCACAAGGTTAAGAGTGGCATGTGGTCGCAAGGCCGCATGTGGCGCAAGGCGCGTGACGGGCGGATTTTCATCAACATCGAGGAGGTAGATAAGTGGGTAGAGCAGTCACCCCAGGAAGCGGCCTAGAGGCCGAGCTGGCGAAGCACACCGGGGTCGAGATCCACGGCAACAGCATCCGCATCGTGTTCATGTGGAAGCGCCGCCGCTGCCGCGAAACCCTCGGTTTACCGGTCACCAAGGCCAACATCAAGCACGCCTCCCAGCTCCGGGCGGCAGTGCTTCATGCCATCAAGACCGGCACCTTCGACTATGCCCAGCACTTCCCCGAGTCCCGCCAGGCCGGCAACTACAGCAGCAACCGCGACGAGCGCCTGCACCTGTTGCTGGCCCGTTACAAGCCGCTCAAGGCCGTCGACATCACCGAGGAAACCGAACGCCGCTATGTCCTGGCACTCGACATCTGCATCGAGTTACTGGGCAAAGACCGACTGGCCAGCGTACTGATGCCCGAGGACATCCAGAACCTGCGCGTCACGCTGATCACTACCCGCACCACCTCGACGGTGAACCACTACCTGGCCGTCCTCGCCGGGTTCCTGGGCTGGTGCGAAGCAAACGGCTATTGCCGGCCGGGGCTGGCAAGTGCCTGCACCCGTTTCGAGATGACCGACCGCGACCCCGACCCACTCACCAAAGCCGAGCTGGCCGAGCTGCTAAACAAGGGATGCCTTCACCCCATGGATCGGGCAGCAGTGACCCTGGCCGTGTACACCGGCATACGCCCCGGCGAACTGGGTGCGCTGGCCAGGGAGGACATCGACCTGGCGAAGGGGCAGATCCACATCAACCGTGCCATCACCAGCCAGGGCACCTTCAAGCTGCCAAAGACCGGCAAGCGCCGCACGGTGCTGCTGTTCCCGCCAGCACTGGAAGCCTGCCGCGAGCTGCTGGCCATCGAGCACGGCATCGAGCCGCAGACCATCGACGTGCAGTTGAGCAGGCATGAGTCTATGCAAGAGACAGTGACCCCGCTGCTCTCGCCCGTCGTGCAGGCGCGCAAGAAGCACGTCAATCCATGGTTCATCCCGTCCTCATGGAACTGCAAGTGGGCGAACATCCAGCGCCGCGCGAAGATCCGCCCGCGCCGTCCGTACCAAACTCGGCACACCTATGCCTGCTGGTGCCTGGTCGCCCGTGGTAACCTCGCGTTCATCGCCAAGCAGATGGGTCACAAGGACTTCACCATGCTGGTTCAGGTGTACGCCAAATGGATGGACGACGAGTCCCCAAACGAGCTGCAGCACATCTGGTCAGGCATGCAAAGCACCAACTGAATTGCCCCAATCCTGCCCCACAAAAATTTGTACTAATCTCTAAGCTACTGATGAATAAAGCTATTTCCGATTTCTCTCAGCACACTCCGATGATGCAGCAGTACTGGAAGCTGAAGAACCAGCACCCGGATCAGTTGATGTTCTATCGCATGGGTGACTTCTACGAGATTTTCTACGAAGACGCGAAGAAGGCAGCCAAGCTGCTCGATATCACCCTGACCGCACGCGGCCAGTCGGCAGGCCAATCGATCCCCATGTGTGGCATTCCTTTCCATTCGCTCGAAGGCTACCTGGCCAAGCTGGTCAAGCTCGGCGAATCGGTGGTGATCTGCGAACAGATCGGCGACCCGGCCACCAGCAAAGGGCCGGTCGAGCGTCAGGTGGTGCGCATCATTACCCCCGGCACCATCAGCGATGAAGCCTTGCTCGATGAGCACCGCGACAACCTGCTAGCCGCCGTACTTGGCGATGAACGCCTGTTCGGCCTGGCTGTGCTGGATATCACCAGCGGTCGCTTCAGCGTGCAGGAGATCAAGGGCTGGGAAAACCTGCTGGCCGAACTGGAACGGCTGAGCCCCGCCGAGCTGCTGATCCCCGACGACTGGCCCCAGGGCTTGCCAGCCGAAAAACGCAAAGGCTCGCGCCGTCGCGCGCCATGGGATTTCGACCGCGACAGCGCGTTCAAGAGCCTGTGCCAGCAATTCAGCACCCAGGATCTGAAAGGCTTCGGCTGCGAGAACCTTACCCTGGCAATCGGCGCCGCCGGCTGCCTGCTCGGTTATGCCAAGGAAACCCAGCGCACTGCTCTGCCTCACCTGCGCAGCCTGCGCCATGAACGCCTAGATGATACGGTGATCCTCGATGGCGCCAGCCGCCGTAACCTGGAGCTGGACATCAACCTTGCAGGTGGCCGCGACAACACCCTGCAATCGGTGATGGATCGCTGCCAGACCGCCATGGCAAGTCGCCTGCTGGGGCGCTGGCTGAACCGCCCGCTACGCGACCGTAGCGTGCTTGAGGCACGCCAGGACGCCATCGCTCGCCTGCTCGACGGTTACCGCTTCGAAACCCTGCAACCGCAACTCAAGGAGATTGGCGATCTCGAGCGCATTCTCGCCCGCATCGGCCTGCGCAATGCGCGCCCGCGTGACCTGGCACGGCTACGTGACGCCCTGGCCGCCCTCCCCGAACTGCAGCAGGCAATGAGTTCGCTGGACACACCGCACCTGCAACAGTTGGCCGCAAGCATTGCCACCTACCCCGAACTGGCCGAGCTGCTGTCCCGGGCGATCATTGACAATCCACCTGCGGTGATCCGCGACGGCGGAGTCCTCAAGACCGGCTACGACGCCGAACTCGATGAACTGCAGGCGATGAGCGAGAACGCCGGCCAGTTCCTCATGGATCTCGAAGCCCGCGAAAAAACGCGTACCGGCCTGGCCAATCTCAAGGTCGGCTACAACCGCGTACACGGCTACTTCATCGAACTGCCGAGCAAACAGGCCGAATCGGCACCGGCCGACTACATCCGCAGGCAGACGCTCAAAGGTGCCGAGCGTTTCATCACCCCTGAGCTGAAGGAGTTCGAAGACAAGGCGCTTTCCGCCAAGAGCCGTGCCCTGGCCCGCGAGAAGATGCTCTACGACGAATTGCTGGAGCGCCTGATTGGTCACCTGGCGCCATTGCAGGACAGCGCTGCCGCCCTGGCCGAACTGGACGTGCTGAGCAACCTGGCCGAGCGCGCGCTGAACCTCGACCTGAACCGCCCGCGCTTCGTCGACGAGCCATGCATGCGCATCGACCAAGGCCGTCACCCGGTAGTCGAGCAGGTATTGACCACGCCATTCGTAGCCAACGACCTGGATCTCGACGACAGTCGCCGCATGCTGATCATCACCGGCCCGAACATGGGTGGTAAATCCACCTACATGCGCCAGACCGCACTGATCGTCCTGCTGGCCCATATCGGCAGCTTCGTACCGGCAGCAGCCTGCGAACTATCTCTGGTCGACCGTATATTCACCCGTATCGGCTCTTCGGACGACCTGGCAGGCGGACGCTCGACCTTCATGGTCGAGATGAGCGAAACCGCCAATATCCTGCACAACGCCAGCGAGCGCAGCCTGGTGCTGATGGATGAAGTCGGTCGCGGCACCAGCACCTTCGATGGTCTGTCGCTAGCGTGGTCGGCAGCCGAACACCTGGCCCGCCTGCGTGCATTCACCCTGTTCGCCACCCATTACTTCGAGCTGACCGTATTGCCGGAAAGCGAGCCTGTAGTGGCCAACGTGCATCTTTCAGCGACCGAACACAACGAACGCATCGTCTTCCTTCATCATGTCCAACCCGGGCCGGCAAGCCAGAGCTATGGTCTGGCCGTGGCACAACTGGCAGGCGTGCCTGGCACGGTAATCAGCCGCGCTCGCGAGCATCTGGCACGCCTGGAAACCACCAGCCTGCCGCATGACTTGCCCTCGCAGACTCCAGGCAACAGCTCGGCACCGATGCAGAGCGACCTGTTCGCCAGCGTGCCGCATCCACTCGTGGAAGAGCTGGGCAAGATCAACCCCGATGATCTGACGCCGCGCAAAGCCCTTGAGCTGTTATATGCATGGAAGACGCGGATCTAACGCTGCCGCGCGCAAACTGCTAGAATCGCGCGCAATTTTACGACCGCCCCGGTTTACAGCCTGAGCCGCGGCTACTGACAAAGCGCCTGGCAGCCCTTCGCAGAAAGGGCCCAGACTGCCGCCCGAGGAGAGAATCAGACATGACCTTCGTCGTCACCGACAACTGCATCAAGTGCAAATACACCGACTGTGTGGAGGTCTGCCCGGTCGATTGCTTCTACGAAGGCCCGAACTTTCTGGTCATCCATCCGGACGAGTGCATCGACTGCGCCCTGTGCGAGCCAGAATGCCCAGCCCAGGCAATTTTCTCCGAAGACGAAGTGCCTGACGGCATGCAGGAGTTCATCGAGCTGAACGCCGAACTGGCAGAAGTCTGGCCAAACATCACCGAAAGGAAAGATGCTCTGCCGGACGCCGAAGAGTGGGATGGCGTGAAGGACAAGCTGCAACACCTGGAGCGCTGAGCTCGCCCAGAAACACGAAGACCCGCCAAGTGCGGGTCTTTTACTTTCCAGGGGCAAGCTTTGCGCACGGATCAGCGGGCGGTCACCCTGAATTGCAGGCAAAAAAGGGGCGGCTCGCGCCGCCCACTTTTATTCCCTAGTCCCTTTGTTTCCCAACTCATCGTCCTGATGAATCGCCTCTTGCGATGTTCCTGATCACGTCCTGATGATCTGTGCTTGTCCCTGAGCACGTGGGTGATAGTAGCCTCTACAGCAGCCAGGACAACCCGACTGAATGACCATAAATACGTTCAAGCACTTTGATCAATAAGGTAAAAATACTTTAAAAACAAATACTTGAGAAAAGACGCATTAAATAATCAAGAGATACCGTCACTCGCGCGGCACGAACACTGACAGCAGCTGTAAGTGATGACTTACATGGCCGCACAGAAAAAACCCGGCCGAAGCCGGGTTCATGATCAAGACTGCGCGCTACTGAAACAGCGCATCACTGGAAAGGCCGTTCTTCTCGAGAATCTCACGCAGACGCTTGAGTGCTTCGACCTGAATCTGCCGCACCCGCTCACGCGTCAAGCCGATCTCCTGCCCCACCTCTTCCAGAGTGCAGCTCTCGTGACCACGTAAACCAAAGCGGCGCACGACGACTTCGCGCTGCTTGTCGGTCAGATCCGACAACCACTGGTCGATGCTCTGCGACAGATCGTCATCCTGCAACAACTCGCAGGGGTCTGTCGGTCGGTCATCGGTCAGCGTATCGAGCAACGTCTTGTCCGAGTCCGGGCCGAGAGAGACATCCACCGAGGACACTCGCTCGTTGAGACCGAGCATGCGCTTGACCTCGCCCACCGGTTTTTCCAGCAGGTTGGCAATCTCTTCCGCGGAAGGCTCATGATCGAGCTTCTGGGTCAGCTCGCGAGCCGCACGCAGGTATACGTTCAGCTCTTTGACCACATGAATCGGCAGACGAATGGTGCGAGTCTGGTTCATGATGGCGCGTTCGATGGTCTGGCGAATCCACCAGGTCGCATAAGTCGAAAACCGGAACCCCCGCTCCGGATCGAATTTCTCCACGGCGCGAATCAGGCCCAGGTTGCCCTCCTCGATCAGATCGAGCAGAGAAAGACCACGATTGACGTAGCGTCGAGCAATCTTCACCACCAGGCGCAGGTTGCTTTCGATCATGCGCTTGCGCCCGGCAGGGTCGCCCTTCTGCGCCAGCCGCGCGAAGTGCACTTCCTCTTCGGGAGTAAGCAGGGGAGAAAAGCCGATTTCGTTGAGGTAAAGCTGAGTGGCGTCCAGCGCCCGGGTGTAGTCGATGTACTTGTGTTGCTTGGAGGGGGTGGCGTGCTTGGCCTTGGTACGCGCAACGGGTGTTTCCACCTCATCACTCTGATCCTCGCCCAAAACGATGCCTGGCTCCATGAGGAGCAGCTCATCGTCGACGTCAAACTCCGGCGCTTCTTTTTTGATGAGAGCCATTGTTGTTGTCCCTAGCTGAGTTCGACAACAGACTCTGGCGGAACCATCCTGGCCATACCTGAGCCCGTCCCTCCTACGGATGGACGGGCTGGCGGCGGATCAACGACGTGGCAGGTATTGCAGTGGATCGACAGGTTTTCCTTGGCGGCGAATCTCGAAATGCAATTTCACTCGATCCGCACCTGTAGACCCCATTTCAGCAATGGTTTGCCCGGCCTTGACCTGCTGCCCCTCCCGTACCAACAGCCTACGGTTATGTCCGTAGGCACTTACGTAGGTGTCGCTGTGCTTGATGATGATCAATTCGCCGTAGCCCCGCAAACCACTCCCGGCGTACACCACTGACCCATCAGACGCAGCTAAAACAGGCTGTCCTAATTCCCCGGCGATATCAATGCCTTTATTCAAACTACCGTTTGAGGAAAACCGACTGATTACCGTGCCTTGCGCAGGCCAGGCCCAACCGCTGGAGGAGCGCGTCACCGGGGTGACCGGTGTCGTCGCTGGCGTCGTGGCCACAGGGGGCCTGGCAGGCTGGGTGGATGGCTGTGCAGTCGGGCCAGAGGCTACCGGAGGACGGCTCGGAACCGGCTGAGTGATGACCGGAGTAGTCACGCGCGGCGAGGCTACCGCAACCGGCTGAGAAGACGTCGTACGGTTATTGTCGAAGCGAATGGTCTGCCCGACACGAATCAGGTAAGGCTCACGCAGGCCGTTATGGGCAGCCAGAGCCTTCCAGTCCCATCCGAAGCGAAAGGCAATCGAATACAGGGTATCGCCGCGCTGCACCACGTACTGACCACTGCGCACCGGCTGACGCTGCATCACGGGAGCATTACCCCGGTTCTGCCCACGGTCGACCACCTGCACCCCACCTGGCGGCGAGCTGGCACAGCCGACCAGCAGCATGCCCAGCGCCAACAGCAGCGCAGGCGCTACAGCATGCAGATGGCTCGATGCCTGCCTAGCCGTACGAATCACCCAACGCTCCTTTTCAGTTCCATGGCCATTTCAGGATACCGGCTGTTCGACCAGCGTGGCGCGTCTACGTGCCATCCATTCCAGCAACAACACCAGCCCTATGGCGCTGACGGCCAGGAAAATGGCCAGCCCCAGCTGGTGTGCCTCCCCCGTGATCTCGAAGAAACGATGAGGCAGCAGATTCTCCTGCAGCAGCGGGTAGGACTCGCCGTGGCGATTGGTCTGCCAGGTCAGCGTCTGCTTCCAGGGCCAGACCTTGACCAGCGAGCCCAGCATCAACCCGGCCAGAAATGCCATGGTCAGATCGCGCAACCTGGCCAGCAGCCAGGTCAGCAGACGGGAGAAGGCCAACAGCCCCAGCAGACAGCCGGCACTGAAGACCGCCAGTACTGGAAGGTCGAAATTCTTCACCGCGCCCAACACAACCGGATACAGGCCCAGCAGTACCAGAATGAAACTGCCGGAAATGCCAGGCAGCAGCATCGCGCTGATGGCAATGGCCCCGGCGATGAACAGAATCAGAGGGTCGGCCGCCAGTTGCAGCGGCGCTGCCAGGGTAATGAACAGTGCCAGCACCAGACCAAGCACGGCAGCGACCACACGATCAGCACTCCAGACCGCGACCTCGCGGCCAACCAGATAGACCGAAACCACCACCAGGCCAAAAAAGAACGACCAGAGCAGAACCGGGTGCGCCACCATCAGATGGCTGATGACCTTGGCCAGAGTGAAGATGCTGGTCAGGATGCCAAGCACCAGAACCAACAGGAACGTCGCATCGCAGCGCTGCCAGGACTCAACGATACGACCGCGAAAGAACAGCAGCAGCGCATTGGGAATTGCTGAAAAGGCCGCGAGAAGCCGGTGGTAGATACCTGTGATCAGCGCGACCGTGCCCCCCGAAAAGCCCGGCACCACATCCACGGCGCCCATGGCCAGACCTTTGCAATACAACATCAGGTTATGTTTCATCGTCCCTGGTAAAACCTCACAACAATGGGCCATTGAGCAGCGGCACGAAGCGCACCGCATCGAGCACGTGGCGAGAGAAGCCATTCTCTTCGCGCACGATCAGCAATAATTGCTGCACATCGCCAGTACCGACTGGAATCACCATGCGACCGCCCGGAGCCAGCTGATCGAGCAGTGCCTGTGGCACGTCAGCCGCCGCCGCCGTGACGATGATGCCGTTGTACGGCCCGAGTGCATTCCAGCCCTCCCAGCCGTCGCCCCAGCGGAAGACCACATTGCGCAACTTGAGTTCGGCCAGGCGTTCCTTGGCGCGCTCCTGCAGCACCTGAATGCGCTCCACCGAGAACACCCGCTCCACCAGTTGCGCCAGCACGGCGGTCTGGTAACCGGAACCGGTGCCGATCTCCAGCACCTTGTCGAGCGGGCCGGCGGCTAGCAGCAATTCGGTCATGCGCCCAACCATGTAGGGCTGCGAGATGGTCTGGTTGTGCCCGATGGGCAGTGCAGTGTCTTCGTATGCGCGGTGCGCCAGCGCCTCGTCGACGAACAGATGCCGCGGCGTCCGCCGGATCACTTCGAGAACCCGGGCATTCGACAGGCCTTCTTCATAAAGGCGCTGAATCAAACGCTCGCGGGTGCGTTGCGAGGTCATACCAATCCCGTGGCGTTGTAGATCGTCCTGTCCGCGCATCAGAAGATGCCCTCCAACCAGCCATCCATCGTTTCGAGGGCTTCATTGAACGTGCGATCGAGCCGTAGCGGCGTGATCGATACATACCCCTGCATCACGGCATGGAAATCGGTGCCCTGGCTGCCGTCCTCGACATCGCCAGCCGCAGCAATCCAGTACCCCTCCTTACCACGCGGGTTGACCACCTTGACCGGCGCCGCAGCGCGGGCGCGATGCCCCAAACGGGTCAGTTGCACACCACGGATGTGCTCCAACGGCAGATTCGGCACGTTGACGTTGAGCACGGTGCGCGGCGGCAATTCGAGACGCTCGTGCGCCTCGACCAACTTGCGGGCGAAATAAGCCGCAGTCGGCAGGTTGTCGGGAAGGCGCGACAGCAGCGAAAAGGCGAACGCGGGCTTGGCCAGGAAACGCCCCTCCAGCGCCGCGGCGACGGTGCCGGAATAGAGCACGTCATCACCCAGGTTGGCGCCCAGGTTGATGCCGGACACGACCATCTCCGGCACCTGCTCGAGCAGACCGTTGAGCCCCAGGTGCACGCAGTCGGTTGGCGTGCCATTGAGACTGATATAGCCGTTGGCCAAGGCCACCGGGTGCAGCGGACGATCCAGGGTCAGCGCGCTGCTGGCGCCACTCCTGTCTTCAACTGGAGCAATCACCACGCACTCGGCATAGTCGGCCAGCGCCTGGTGCAACGCGGCGATCCCGGGGGCATTCACCCCGTCGTCGTTGGAAATCAGAATTCGCATGGAGTATCCGTCTGCCCTGCTGGCACCAGATCGACGAGTTCGCGCACCACAACGGTGGCGAAACACCCGGCCGGCAGGACGAATGCAAGTTGCAGAATATCGGGTTCCGGATAATGCCACGTAAGGCTCTGGATGGGGAGGCGCAGAATGCGCCGTTCGTGCGCCATGCCCGCCTTGGCCAGCCAATTGGGCAAATTCTGTTCAGTCTCGGCTATCCCCTGCTCCAGGCTCTGCACGCTACCCGCCGTCGGCGAAGTGCCTTCGCCCCAGAGCGGGCCGGTGGGATGCAGATCGAGAATGGCCAAGCGAGAATCAACGCACTCGGCCTCACCCGCCATGAAGAAACTGCGACTGGCGGTGAAAGCCAGCAGATCACCGACCTGCGCCTGGTTCCAGGTACCGGCAGCGACACGCTTGGCCAACACCCGGTTGAACAGATAGCTGCGCGCCGAGGACAGCAGGCGCGAGCGCAGGTTGCGCTGCACCGGCAGCTCTTGCCGGGAGGCGAAGTCGCGCGCCTGTTCGACATTGCCACCGTCAAAACCGAAGCGCTGCAGACCGAAGTAGTTCGGCACACCCTGCTTGGCAACGCGCTGCAGACGCTGCTCCAGCGCATCGCGATCCGCTTCCAGGGCCGTCAGGCGCAGGGTGAAACCATTGGCCACATGAGCGCCGCGTTGCAGTTTGCGGTTGTGCCGCTGACTGCGCAGGATCGTCAGATCATCACTCTGAGCAGCCGCCAGATCGGGATCGGCCTTGCCCGGCAGATGCAGGCTGAACCACTGCCGGGTCAGCGCCTGACGATCCTTGAGGCCGGCGTAGCTGACAACCTTGAGCGGCAGACCGGCGGCGCGGGCGATACGCCGCGCCGCCTCCTCGGTGTTCAGGCCACGTTTTTCCACCCACAACCACAGGTGCTCACCCTGGCCGGTGAGCGGGATATCCAGCACTTCGTCGACCTGGAAGTCCTCGGCCGTGGCCTTGAGCACGGCGCGCCCACAGGCTTCGCCATGGGCGCGCGGCCCAAGCAACTGCAGCTCGTTCATGCCTTGACCAACAGGGCGACAGCGTGCACCGCAATGCCTTCCTCACGCCCGGTGAACCCAAGCTTCTCGGTGGTGGTGGCCTTGACGTTGACCTGATCCAGCACCACGCCAAGATCCTCGGCGATACGCTCGCGCATGCTCTGGATATGCGGCGCCATCTTTGGTGCCTGGGCGATGATGGTGGCGTCGACGTTCCCCACCGCATAGCCCTTGTCGCGTACCAGCCCCAGCACATGACGCAGCAGCGCACGGCTGTCAGCACCCTTGAAGTTCGGGTCGGTATCGGGGAAGTGCTTGCCGATGTCGCCCAGCGCCACGGCGCCCAGCAGGGCATCGCTCAGGGCATGCAGCAGCACGTCACCGTCGGAATGAGCGACGAGACCGAATTTATGAGGAATCCGCACGCCGCCGAGGGTGATGAAATCGCCTTCGCCGAAGCGGTGTACGTCATAACCATGACCGATACGCATAGAGAACAACGCCCTGAAAAAGTCAGGGCGTGATTCTACATGCACAGACTACCGTAGGGTGTGCCGCACGCACCAAGGGGCAGTGTTTGCCCTGATACGCGCAACATCTCCTACGCCAACGCCTCGGCGTGATGGCGCAGGTGATCGTCGATGAAGCTGGCGATGAAGTAATAGCTGTGGTCATAGCCAGGCTGCATGCGCAGCGTCAGCGGATGACCGGCCGCCTTGGCCGCCGCCTGCAAAGTCTGCGGTTTGAGCTGGCCCTCGAGGAAATCATCACGATCGCCCTGATCGACCAGGATCGGCAACTTTTCGCTCGCCTCGGCAACCAGCACGCTGGCATCCCACTCGCGCCAGCGCGAGCGCTCCTCGCCCAGGTACAGCGAAAACGCCTTCTCACCCCATGGGCAGTTCATCGGGTTGCTGATCGGCGAGAACGCCGACACCGACTGATAACGCCCTGGGTTCTTCAGCGCACAGATCAACGCGCCATGGCCACCCATGGAATGGCCGGCGATGCCGCGCTTGTCCGAAACAGGGAAGTTGGCCTCGATCAGTGCCGGCAACTCCTGCACCACATAGTCATACATGCGGTAATGCCGCGCGAATGGCTCCTGGGTGGCATTGAGGTAGAAACCCGCACCGAGGCCGAAGTCATAGGCGCCATTGGCGTCGTCGGCGACACCTTCGCCACGCGGACTGGTATCCGGCGCGACGATGATCAGCCCCAGCTCAGCCGCCATGCGCTGGGCACCGGCTTTCTGCATGAAGTTCTCGTCGGTGCAGGTCAGGCCGCTCAGCCAGTACAGCACCGGCAGCTTGGCGCCCTGCTCCGCCTGCGGCGGCAGATAAACGGCGAACACCATGTCGCAGTTGAGGCTGGAGGAACGGTGCTTGTAGCGCTTGTGCCAGCCACCAAAGCTCTTGTTGCTGGAAACGATTTCGAGGCTCATGACCACTCCGTAGGGTGCGCCACGCGCACCAGGGGATTAGCGGTGCGCATGGCGCACCCTACGAAACAACCGCAGGCGTCGAGTGGCGCTGGGCCCCCCGTCGCCTGAAGCGTGTCGCTTGCAGCTATCAGTAATGGATGACGGTACGGATGCTCTTGCCTTCGTGCATCAGATGGAAGGCTTCGTTGATCTCGTCCAGGCCCATGGTGTGGGTGATGAAGGTGTCCAGCGGGATTTCACCGCTCTGCGACTTCTCGACGTAGCTGGGCAGCTCGGTACGACCTTTCACGCCACCGAAGGCACTGCCGCGCCAGACGCGTCCGGTCACCAGCTGGAACGGACGGGTGCTGATTTCCTGACCGGCACCGGCTACACCGATGATCACGCTCTCACCCCAGCCTTTGTGGGCGCACTCCAGCGCAGCGCGCATCAGTTGCACGTTGCCGACGCACTCGAAGCTGTAGTCCACGCCGCCATCGGTGAGTTCGACGATGACGTCCTGGATCGGCTTGTCGTAATCCTTCGGATTGACGAAATCGGTCGCGCCCAGCTCACGGGCCACATCGAACTTGGCTGGGTTGATGTCGATGGCGATGATGCGCGAGGCCCTGGCCATCTTGGCGCCGATGATCGCCGCCAGACCGATGCCGCCCAGGCCGAAGATCGCCACGGTGGCACCCTCCTCCACTTTGGCGGTGTTGAGCACGGCGCCGATACCGGTGGTCACGCCACAACCGAGCAGGCAGACCTTCTCCAACGGAGCCTCTTTCGGAATCTTGGCCAGGGATATTTCTGGCAGCACGGTGTACTCGGAGAAAGTCGAGCAGCCCATGTAGTGGTAGATCGGCTGACCGTTGTAGCTGAAGCGCGTGGTGCCATCCGGCATCAGGCCTTTGCCCTGGGTGGCACGCACTTTCTGGCACAGGTTGGTCTTGCCGGACAGGCAGAATTTGCACTCGCGGCATTCGGCGGTGTACAGCGGGATCACGTGGTCGCCGACCTGCAGAGACGTGACGCCCTCACCCACGGCCTCGACGATGCCACCGCCTTCATGGCCCAGGATCGACGGGAACACACCTTCGGAGTCAGCCCCGGACAGGGTGTAGGCATCGGTGTGGCACACGCCGGTGGCGACGATGCGTACCAGCACTTCACCGGCCTTGGGCGGCTCGACGTCCACTTCAACGATCTTCAGGGGCTCGTTCGGGGCGAAGGCAACGGCAGCGCGGGACTTGATCATGACAGCTCTCCAGGGGAGTCGTGGACAATGGCCGGCAGTCTAGTTCAGAGCCAAAACGAGATAATCACCAGAAGAGCAAAACATTATTGCCATACAGGGATAATATTCCGCATCGGTCAAGAACGGCCCGAAAGCAATCCGGGACGTTTTCCCTATTTTCCGCAGGAAGGAGCGCACATGAACCGCTGGGAAGGTCTGGACGAATTCGTCGCCGTCGCCGAGTGTGGGCAATTCAGCGCTGCCGCCGAACGCCTGGGCCTGTCCACCTCACAGGTCAGCCGCCAGGTGGCGCGCCTGGAGGATCGACTACAAAGCCGCCTGTTCTACCGCAGCACCCGCCGCGTGGCCCTGACCGAAGCCGGCCAGCTTTTCCTGCAGCACTGTCAGCGCTTGCAGGATGCCCGCGAAGAAGCCTTGCGGGCGGTTGGCGATCTCGGCGCGGAACCCAAGGGGCTGCTGCGCATGACCTGCGCCGTGGCGTATGGCGAGCGCTTCATCGTGCCGCTGGTCAATGACTTCATCGCGCTGCACCCCCAACTGCGCGTCGAGATCGAACTGTCCAATCGCCAACTCGATCTGTTGCACGAAGGCCTGGATCTGGCCATCCGCCTGGGACGTCTACAGGACTCGCGCCTGATGGCCGCGCGCCTGGCACCCCGCGAAATGTATCTGTGTGCCGCCCCCGAATATTTACAGCGCTATGGTCGCCCGCACTCGCTCTCGGAGCTGGCACGCCACAACTGCCTGATCGGCAGCAGCGAAACCTGGAGCTTCGCCGAGAGCGGGCGGGAAACCCAGGTGCGCATCCAGGGTAACTGGCGCTGCAACAGCGGACAGGCCGTGCTCGATGCGGCGTTGCGCGGTTTTGGCTTATGTCAGTTGCCCGACTACTACGTACTCGAACACCTGCGTAGCGGGCGCCTGGTTTCCCTGCTGGAACAACATCGCCCGCCACATACGGCGGTATGGGCGATTTATCCACAGCAACGCCATCTATCACCCAAGGTTCGCCAGTTGATCGATTCGCTACGCCAGGGTCTGAGCCAGCGCGTCGAATACCGCGATCTGCCCTGATGTTCTGCAACAACCTTGTCGCCCACCTGAACGGTCATGGAATGTCACAAGCCGAAGCGAAACTTGAGCGAAGCGACCGCGTCACAACCAATGAGCCCCGTCAGATGGCGCTCACGAACTCATCAGCATGAGGACATGGTTATGCAGGTTCTGGTCAACAGTGGTAAGCACGTCGCCTCCTCGATGGCCCTGAAGGACGATATCCGCAGTCGCGTTCGAGACAAGCTGCAGCGCTACGAGGATCACCTCACCCGGATCGAGATCCATCTCTCCGACGAGAACGCGCTCAAGAATGGGCCGCAGGACAAACGCTGCAAGGTCGAGGCACGCATGAAAGGTCGCGACCCGTTAACGGTGTCCTATGATGCCTGCGAACTGCACCAAGCCCTTGATGGCGCCATGAACAAGCTGACCAGCGTGCTGGATCGCAACCTGGGCAAAGATGCCAAACGCTGGACGCACTGATGCCGCGGATCGCTCAGCGACCTTCGCGCCAAATACGTTGTAGATAATGCAGATCTTCCGGGCGGGTGACCTTGAGGTTGTCCGCCCGGCCTTCGACCAAACGCGGCGCCAGCCCTGCCCACTCCATGGCCGAGGCTTCATCCGTCACTGCCGCGCCCTCCTGCAACGCCTGCGCCAACGCCTCACGCAAGGCGCCCAGGCGGAACATCTGCGGTGTGTAGGCCTGCCAGATCACGCTGCGATCCACCGTTTCAGCCACCCGACCATCGCTTGCGGCACGCTTGAGCGTATCGCGCGCCGGTACGGCTAGCAGGCCACCCACCGGATCATCGGCCAGACTGTCCAGCAGGCCATCCAGATCTTCTCTGGCGAGATTGGGACGCGCGGCATCGTGCACCAGTACCCAGTCGTTGCCGTCAGCACCGTCAGTGAGTAGCGCTTGCAGCCCTGCCAGTACCGAGTCGGCCCGCTCGCGACCACCAGCAGCTCGACGAATACACGAGTCGCTGGCTACGGGCAGATGTGGCCAGAACGGATCGTCTACAGCTACGCAGACCACGGCACCAAGCAAACCGGGGTGATCGAGAAAACAATGCAGGGTGTGTTCGAGGATGCTGCGACCGGCAATTTGCAGGTACTGCTTGGGTCGATCGGCAGCCATGCGTGCGCCGACACCGGCAGCTGGAATCACCAGCCAGAATTTCGTGGTCATTCGGTCAGCAGGTAGAGGGTTTCGCCCTCTTTGAGCATGCCCAGCTCCTGACGCGCGCGCTCTTCCACGGTCTCCATACCGCGCTTGAGCTCCATCACCTCGGCCTCGAGGATTCGGTTACGCTCCAGCAGTCGCTCATTCTCGCCTTGCTGCTCGGCGATCTGCTGCTGCAGGCGGCTTACCTGGGCAAGACTGCCTTCGCCAACCCACAGGCGATACTGCAGACCGACCAGCAACAGGATCAGCACGATAAACAGCCAATACGGACTACGCATGGAGCGGCTCGCAGATTGAGTCATCGGCATGGTAGGGGCTGCGATCATGCTTGAAAAGAAGCCGTCTGATGAGTGACATGGATTTTCTGTACCTGCATCCGTGCAAAGGTTCCAAGAGACCGATAAAACGCACTGCGGATTCGCAGCAGCCCTCGCCTACAAAAAAGGGCGACTCGCGTCGCCCTTTTCCGTCACGCGAAAATCAGCCGCGGAACTCGGCGCGGCCTTTGTACGGGGCCTTGCCACCCAGTTGCTCTTCGATGCGCAGCAGTTGGTTGTACTTGGAAACGCGGTCGGAACGGCACAGCGAGCCGGTTTTGATCTGACCTGCGGCAGTACCAACGGCTAGGTCGGCAATGGTGCTGTCTTCGGTTTCGCCACTGCGGTGCGAGATCACGGCGGTGAAGCCAGCAGCCTTGGCCATCTGGATGGCTTCCAGGGTCTCGGTCAGCGAGCCGATCTGGTTGAACTTGATCAGGATCGAGTTGCCGATCTTCTCGTCGATGCCGCGCTTGAGGATCTTGGTGTTGGTGACGAACAGGTCATCGCCAACCAGCTGTACCTTGGCACCGATCTTGTCGGTCAGGACTTTCCAGCCGGCCCAGTCGGACTCGTCCATGCCGTCTTCGATGGAGATGATCGGGTAACGCTCGGTCAGACCGGCCAGGTAGTCGGCGAAACCTTCGGCACTGAATACCTTGCCCTCGCCCTCCAGGTCGTACTTGCCATCTTTGAAGAACTCACTGGAAGCGCAGTCCAGGGCCAGGGTAACGTCGTCACCCAACGTGTAGCCAGCGTTGGCCACGGCTTCGGCGATGGCGGCCAGAGCATCTTCGTTGGAGGCCAGGTTCGGCGCGAAACCACCTTCGTCACCAACGGCAGTGTTCAGACCACGGGCCTTAAGCACGGCTTTGAGGTGATGGAAGATCTCGGCGCCCATGCGCAGGGCATCGGCAAAGTTCTTGGCGCCAACCGGCTGCACCATGAACTCCTGGATGTCGACGTTGTTGTCGGCGTGCTCGCCGCCGTTGATGATGTTCATCATCGGTACCGGCATGGAATAGACGCCCGGGGTACCGTTCAGATCGGCGATGTGCGCGTACAGCGGCACGCCCTTGGCCTGGGCAGCAGCCTTGGCGGCAGCCAGGGACACGGCGAGGATGGCATTGGCGCCCAGAGTCGCCTTGTTCTCGGTACCGTCGAGCTTGATCATCGCGTGATCCAGAGCTTTCTGGTCGATAGCATCCTTGCCCAGCAGCAGATCACGGATCGGGCCATTGATGTTGGCCACGGCTTTCAGCACGCCCTTGCCCAGGTAACGGCTCTTGTCGCCATCACGCAGCTCCAGCGCTTCGCGCGAACCAGTGGAAGCGCCGGACGGAGCACACGCACTGCCAACAATACCGCCTTCCAGAATTACATCCGCTTCCACGGTGGGGTTGCCGCGGGAGTCGAGAACCTCACGACCCTTGATGTCGACGATCTTTGCCATTCTTGTTAACACTCCAAAGGTTGACGATAAGACGGCAGCAGCAGGCTGCGCGAGACCGCCGCTGCCCGTTGGGCAGTCCGGCGGCACACTCTGACTCACGGGTCAGGGGGAATTTCTGGGGCGGCACTTTACCGGATTACGACCGGCTCAGGCAGTCTCGATTGGCGGAAAACTCTTGATCAGGTCATCCAGTTGCTTGAGCTGGGTGAGGAACGGCTCCAGCTTGTTCAGGCGCAAGGCACAGGGGCCGTCGCACTTGGCGTTTTCCGGATCCGGATGCGCTTCGAGGAACAGGCCTGCCAGACCCTGGCTCATACCAGCCTTGGCCAGGTCGGTAACCTGGGCGCGGCGGCCGCCAGCAGAGTCGGCACGACCACCCGGCATCTGCAGGGCGTGGGTCACGTCGAAGAACACCGGATACTCGAACTGCTTCATGATGCCGAAGCCGAGCATGTCCACCACCAGGTTGTTGTAACCGAAGGAGGAACCACGCTCGCAGAGGATCAGTTGATCGTTACCGGCCTCTTCGCACTTGGCCAGGATATGTTTCATTTCCTGCGGGGCGAGGAACTGCGCTTTCTTGATGTTGATCACTGCACCGGTCTTGGCCATGGCCACCACCAGGTCGGTCTGCCGCGAAAGGAAAGCCGGCAACTGGATGATGTCGCACACCTCGGCCACGGCAGCGGCCTGATGCGGCTCGTGAACGTCGGTGATCACCGGCACGCCGAAGGTCTTCTTCACTTCCTCGAAGATCTTCATGCCCTCTTCCAGGCCCGGGCCGCGGAAGGAGGTGATGGAAGAGCGATTGGCCTTGTCGAAGCTGGCCTTGAACACGTAAGGAATGCCGAGCTTCTCGGTCACCCGCACGTATTCCTCGCAAGCCTGCATGGCCAGGTCGCGCGACTCGAGCACGTTGATGCCACCGAACAGCACGAACGGCTTGTCATTGGCGATCTCGATGCCGCGAACCTTGATGATCTTCTGTGCCATGCGTTAAGCCTTCTTCGCTTTCTGCGCCAGAGCGGCGTTGACGAAACCGCTGAACAGCGGGTGACCGTCACGCGGCGTGGAAGTGAATTCCGGGTGGAACTGGCAAGCGACGAACCACGGATGATCCGGTGCCTCGACCACTTCGACCAGCGCGCCGTCGCCGGAACGACCGGTGACCTTGAGGCCAGCCTCGGTCAACTTCGGCAGCAGGTTGTTGTTCACTTCGTAGCGATGACGGTGACGCTCGACGATCACGTCCTTGCCATAGCAGTCATGTACCAGAGAGCCGGCCTGCAGCTGGCAGTCCTGAGCACCCAGGCGCATGGTGCCGCCGAGGTCGGAGCTTTCGCTGCGCTGCTCGGTGGCGCCGGTCGCGTCCTGCCACTCGGTGATCAGACCGACCACCGGATGCGTGCTGGCCATGTCGAATTCGGAGGAATTGGCGTCGGTCCAGCCCACGACGTTACGGGCGTACTCGATCACCGCGACCTGCATGCCGAGGCAGATACCGAGGTAAGGAATCTTGTTCTCGCGAGCGTACTGCACGGTCTTGATCTTGCCTTCCACGCCACGCAGACCGAAGCCGCCCGGCACCAGGATGGCATCGACACCTTCGAGCAGCGCAGTGCCCTGATTCTCGATGTCTTCGGAGTCGATATAGCGCAGGTTGACCTTGGTACGGTTCTGGATGCCGGCGTGGCTCATCGCTTCGATCAGCGACTTGTACGCGTCCAGCAGCTCCATGTACTTGCCGACCATGGCAATGGTGACTTCTTTTTCCGGGTTGAGCTTGGCATCGACCACACGATCCCACTCGGACAGATCGGCGCTGCCGCACTCCAGGCCGAAACGCTCGACGACGAAATCGTCCAGCCCCTGGGCATGCAGCACGCCAGGGATCTTGTAGATGGTGTCGACGTCTTCCAGGCTGATCACCGCACGCTCTTCAACGTTGGTGAACAGGGCGATCTTGCGACGCGAGGACACATCGATCGGATGATCGGAGCGGCATACCAGCACGTCAGGCTGCAGGCCGATGGAACGCAGTTCCTTGACCGAATGCTGGGTCGGCTTGGTCTTGGTCTCGCCAGCAGTGGCGATGTACGGCACCAGGGTCAGGTGCATCAGCATGGCGCGCTTGGCGCCCACTTCCACGCGCAGCTGGCGAATGGCTTCGAGGAACGGCTGCGACTCGATGTCGCCCACGGTGCCGCCGATTTCCACCAGGGCCACGTCGGCATCGCCGGCGCCCTTGATGATGCGACGCTTGATCTCGTCGGTGATGTGCGGAATGACCTGGATGGTCGCCCCCAGGTAATCACCACGGCGCTCTTTGCGCAGCACGTCTTCGTAGACACGACCAGTGGTGAAGTTGTTGCTCTTGCTCATCGTGGTGCGGATGAACCGCTCGTAGTGACCCAGATCGAGGTCGGTCTCGGCGCCGTCGTGCGTGACGAACACCTCACCGTGCTGGAACGGGCTCATGGTGCCCGGATCGACGTTGATGTAGGGATCCAGCTTGAGCATGGTGACCTTCAGGCCCCGCGCCTCCAGGATGGCCGCCAGTGAAGCCGAGGCGATGCCTTTCCCCAATGAAGAAACAACACCACCCGTGACGAAGATGTAGCGCGTCATGAAAAACCCTAGAAGTCTGCGTTTAAGCGGTCAGTGCCGCCGGGGAAAGCGAAGGAGCGCCATCAGTACGAACAATGGCAAGCTCGCCAAGCTCCCTGAGGGAGTCGGCAAAAGCTGTAGTAAGACGGGAGCGTAGTCTACCCGAAAGGCCTTACCAGCTCAAACCTTGCGCGCCGATAGGCGGCGACCAGTGCAGGCGCGCCCCGCAAGCCTCGATTCCTGGCGACTGCGTCAGGTTCGCCACCGCCATCAGCTCATCGCCATCGAACAGCAGCGGCAGGCGTGGGCGCACAAATGCCGGTACGCGCATTTCATTGAGCAGGCGCTTGAGATCGCGCCTGCCACGCTCGGGCACCTGCAACGACTCACCGCCCTGGCGATAGCGCAAGTGCCAGCGACCTGGCGGCAGTTCGCCCCGTAAATGCACACAACCGTTACCGGGCAGCTCGATAGGCTCGGAAAACGAGCCACAGGGAAGATCGAGCGGCTCTAACGGCTGCAGCCACTCACCGCCAAGCCACCAGAGCCGACCATCGGCACGGTGCAGCTCACCATCGGCCAGTCGCCAGATCGGTGATGCATCCCCACCCGCATCACGCAGGTCACACCAACCCGCCCAATGATCGCTATCGGGCATACGCGTCAATGGGGCCAACCAGTGGCGCAACAAATTGCGCTGGCGCGCCTCACTCAACGCAGTTACAGCCGGTAGTTGCAGCGATGGCAACGGCAGCCAGGCAAACGCTGAGCCGCCACGGGCAGCGGCAAGATCGATCTCGGCCAATTCATTCAGCAGCTGCTGCGCCTCAGACAGATGATCTGCGCAGCGCACCAGACTGCTCGACACTTGCGGCCAGCGCTGCGCCAGTAATGGCATCACTTGTCGCCGCAGGAAATTGCGACTGAAGCGCTCATCGGCATTGCTCGGATCCTCGATCCAGCAGAGGCCGTGGATCTGCGCATAGGCCTGTAAGTCGCCCCTGGAGCAGTCGAGTAGTGGCCGAACCAGGTTGCCCGGCCCCAACGAGCGGCTTGCCGGCATGGCTGCCAGTCCACGCACACCCGCCCCACGCAACAAACGAAACAGCAGGGTCTCGGCTTGATCGTCACGATGCTGAGCGCTGAGCAACACCTCGCCCAGCTTAAGCCGTTCGCTGAAAGCCTCATAGCGCGCACGCCGCGCAGCCTGTTCAAGGCTGGCACCTGATGCGACCTGAACCCTGACGACCTCTAGAGCAATGCCCAACTGTTCACAGACGCGTGCGCAATGCCCAGGCCAAGCATCGGCTGCCGATTGCAGGCCATGATGGACATGAACCGCAGAAAGCGGCGGCAATTGCTCATGCCGAGCCCAATCGGCGAGCAGATGTAGCAATACGCTGGAGTCCAGGCCACCAGAGAAGGCGATGCGCCAGACAGGAGCCGCTCGCCAGGGCTGCAAGGCTTGGCGCAAGCGAAGATCGAGAGCAGTCATCGTTCAAGCTTAAACAACAACGGGCCCGAAGGCCCGTTGAGATGTACGCAGAAAGAACTCAGGCGATGCCATAACTCATCAGGCGCTCGTATCGACGCTTGAGCAGCGCGTCGGTGTCGTGCTTCTGCAGGCTGGCCAGTTGCTTGGTCAGTTCTTGACGGATCGACTCGGAGGCGGCTGCCGGATCGCGGTGAGCACCACCCAGCGGCTCGCCGATCACCTGATCGACGATACCCAGATCCTTCAGGCGCTCGGCGGTGATGCCCATGGCTTCGGCGGCATCCGGCGCCTTCTCGGCGGTACGCCAGAGAATCGAGGCGCAGCCTTCCGGCGAGATCACCGAGTAGGTGGAGTACTGCAGCATGTTCAGTTGGTCGCAGACGCCGATGGCCAGTGCGCCGCCAGAACCACCTTCACCGATGACGGTGGCGATGATCGGGGTTTTCAGGCGTGCCATAACGCGCAGGTTCCAGGCGATGGCTTCACTCTGGCCACGCTCCTCGGCATCGATACCCGGATAGGCGCCGGGGGTGTCGATGAAAGTGAGGATCGGCATCTTGAAGCGCTCAGCCATTTCCATCAGGCGGCAGGCTTTGCGATAGCCCTCGGGGCGCGGCATACCGAAGTTGCGGCGCACCTTCTCACGCACTTCACGGCCCTTCTGATGACCGATGATCATCACCGGCTGGTCGCCCAGACGAGCAACGCCGCCGACGATGGCAGCGTCGTCGGAGAAATGACGATCACCATGCAGCTCGTCGAACTCGGTGAAGATGTGCTGGATGTAATCCAGGGTGTACGGACGGCGCGGATGGCGAGCCAGTTGGGCGATCTGCCAGCTGCTCAGGTTACCGAAGATGCTTTCGGTCAGGGCACTGCTCTTGTCCTGCAGGCGGGCAATCTCGTCGCCGATGTTCAGCGAGTTGTCGTTACCAACCAGGCGCAGCTCTTCGATCTTGGCTTGCAGGTCGGCGATCGGCTGTTCGAAATCGAGGAAATTCGGGTTCATAGTCATCCGTCTTGCGTCGACGGCCAAGTGGCCGGGGAGCTTGTATCCATTAGGCGCCCTACCTTAAGGGATAGGACGCAGCGGGTCGACACCCGTTGGTGTCGATGCCAACACAAAGGGGCAATTGCCCCTCTTGCATCAGCGGTAGTGCAAAAAGACGTTGTCGCGCCCGAACTGGTCACGCAATGCCTGAATCAAAGTGTCGGCCGGGTCGATCCGCCAGGCGTCGCCAAACTGAAGCAAGGCGCGTGCCTCCTCGCCACTGTAGTCCAGCGTCACCGGGCAAGCGCCCTTGTGCTTGCTGCACAACTCAGCCAGCCAGCGCAGGCGATCGCCCTTGAGCGCCTCACTGGCGACCTTCACCCGCAGGCTGTCGGCAAGGCCGGTACGCGCCTCTTCCAGGCTCATCACGCGCTTGGCGCGCAGGCGCAGGCCACCGGAGAAGTCGTCGTTGCTGACCTCGCCCTCGACCACCACCAGCGCATCGTTCTGCAACAGCGCCTGGTTGCTGGCGAAGGCATCGGCGAACAGCGAGGCCTCGATGCGCCCGGAGCGGTCGTCGAGGGTGATGAAGCCCATCTTGTCGCCCTTCTTGTTCTTCATCACCCGCAGGTTGACGATCATCCCGGCAATGGTCTGAGTGTCGCGCGCCGGCTTCAGTTCGACGATGCGCTGGCGGGCGAAACGACGGATCTCACCTTCATACTCGTCGATGGGGTGGCCGGACAGGTAGATGCCCAGGGTGTCCTTCTCGCCTTTCAGACGCTCCTTGATCGGCAGTTCGCGCGCCTTGCGGTGGTTGGCGTAGACGTCTGCCTCGGGCTCGGCGAACAGCCCACCGAACAAGTCCATATGGCCGCTCTCGGCACTGCGCGCGGTCTGCTCGGCGGACTGCACGGCCTCCTCCATCGACGCCAGCAGCACGGCGCGATTCTTGTCCACGCTGGCCTGATAAGCCTTGAGCTCATCCTGGTAGTACGGGCCGAGGCGATCCAGCGCACCGCTGCGAATCAAGGCTTCGAGGGTACGCTTGTTGATGCGCTTGAGGTCGACGCGGTTGCAGAAGTCGAACAGATCCTTGAACGGCCCGCCTTCGGCGCGGCATTCGACGATGGCCTCCACCGGCCCCTCGCCCACGCCCTTGACCGCACCGAGGCCGTAGACGATACGGCCATCGTCGTTGACGCTGAACTTGAACTCGGAGACGTTCACATCTGGCGGTTCGATGCGCAACTTCATGTTGCGGCACTCTTCCACCAGGATCACCACCTTGTCGGTGTTGTGCATATCCGCTGACAGTACGGCGGCCATGAACGGCGCCGGATAATGCGCTTTCAGCCAGGCAGTCTGGTAGGAAACCAGGCCGTAGGCGGCCGAGTGCGACTTGTTGAAGCCATAGCCGGCGAATTTTTCCACCAGGTCGAAGATGTTACCTGCCAGGTCGGCATCGATGCCGTTGTTGGCACAGCCTTCAATGAAGCCCCCACGCTGCTTGGCCATCTCCTCGGGTTTCTTCTTACCCATGGCGCGGCGCAGCATGTCTGCGCCGCCGAGGGTGTAGCCCGCCATCACCTGAGCGATCTGCATCACCTGTTCCTGATACAGGATGATGCCGTAGGTGGGCTTGAGCACCGGCTCCAGACCAGCGTACTGATAATCCGGGTGCGGGTAGGACAGCTCGGCACGGCCGTGCTTACGGTTGATGAAGTCGTCCACCATGCCGGACTGCAGCGGGCCGGGGCGGAACAGCGCCACCAGTGCGATCATGTCTTCCAGGCAGTCGGGCTTGAGCTTCTTGATCAGCTCCTTCATGCCGCGCGATTCGAGCTGGAAGACCGCGGTGGTCTCCGCCTTCTGCAGCATGTCGTAGGTTTTCTTGTCATCCAGCGGGATGAAGTCGATGTTGACCAGTTCCTCATCCGGTGCACCGTCGCGCTTCTGGATACGGTGGATGGTTTCCAACGCCCACTTGATGATGGTCAGGGTACGCAGACCGAGGAAGTCGAACTTGACCAGGCCGGCCTGCTCGACATCGTCCTTGTCAAACTGGGTCACCAGGCCACCGCCCTCCTCGTCACAGGCGATCGGCGAGAAGTCGGTGAGTTTGGTCGGCGCGATCACCACGCCCCCGGCGTGCTTGCCGGTACCGCGCACCACGCCTTCGAGCTTGAGCGACATGTCCCAGATTTCCTGGGCTTCCTCGTCGTTCTTGAGGAAGTCGCGCAGCGGCTCCTCCATCTCGTAGGCCTTTTCCAGGGTCATGCCCACTTCGAAGGGGATCATCTTCGACAGTCGGTCAGCCAGGCCATAGGACTTGCCCTGCGCCCGCGCCACGTCGCGCACCACCGCCTTGGCCGCCATCGAGCCGAAGGTGATGATCTGGCTCACCGCGTTGCGCCCGTACTTCTCGGCCACGTAGTCGATCACCCGGTCGCGGCCATCCATGCAGAAGTCGACGTCGAAGTCGGGCATGGAGATCCGTTCGGGGTTGAGGAAGCGTTCGAACAGCAGGTCATAGGCCAGCGGGTCGAGGTCGGTGATCTTCAATACGTAGGCCACCAGGGAACCGGCACCCGAACCACGGCCTGGGCCGACCGGCACGCCGTTGTTCTTGGCCCACTGGATGAAGTCCATAACGATCAGGAAGTAACCGGGGAAACCCATCTGGATGATGATGTCGAGTTCGAAGTTGAGACGGTCGATGTAGACCTGCTTCTTCGCTTCGTAATCCGGCGTGTCCTTGGGCAGCAAAACTTCCAGACGCTCTTCCAGCCCCTCGAAGGAAGCGTGACGCAGGTAGTCGTCGATACCCATGCCATTGGGCGTGGGGAAGTCGGGCAGGAAGTACTTGCCGAGCTGCACCTCGATGTTGCAGCGCTTGGCGATCTCGACGGTATTCTCCAATGCCTCGGGCAAGTCGGAGAACAGCTCCCACATCTCGGCGGCGCTTTTCAGGTACTGCTGATCGGAGTAATTCCGCGGTCTGCGCGGATCGTCCAACGTGCGCCCCTCACCGATGCAGACACGGGTCTCGTGGGCCTCGAAGTCGTCCTGCTTGATGAAGCGCACATCGTTGGTCGCCACCAGCGGCGCCTCGACGCGATCGGCCAGGGCCACAGCGGCGTGCAGGTATTCCTCGTCGCCGACACGGCTGGTGCGCTGCACTTCCAGATAGAAACGATCCGGGAAAACCGCCATCCATTCGCGCAGGCGCGTTTCAGCCAGCGCTTCGTCACCGGCCAGTAATGCCATACCGACCTCGCCCTCGCGAGCGCCGGACAGCGCGATCAAACCTTCCGCCGCATCCTTGACCCAGTCGCGCTGGATGATCACCAAGTCGTTGCTCTGCCCTTCAGACCAGCCACGGGAGATCAGCTCGGTGAGGTTGCGGTAGCCCTTGGCGTTCATCGCCAGCAGGGTCAGGCGCGTCAGCGGGCCGTCTTCCTCGGCGCTGGCCATCCAGATATCGGCGCCGCAGATCGGCTTGACCCCGGCACCCATGGCGGTCTTGTAGAACTTCACCAGCGAGCACATGTTGCTCATGTCGGTGACCGCCACCGCCGGCATGCCGGCCCCCGCGACGGCCTTGATCAGCGGTTTAACCCGCACCAAACCATCGACCAGGGAGTATTCGGTGTGCAGACGCAGGTGGACGAACGCTTGAGTCATGGGCGGCCTTGCAGGTGAAAACGACAAAGCGCGGATTGTAGCCTAAGAGGGTCTGGCTGAGGGCCAGAGGTTCAACAGGGATGGCATATCCCGGATTGCATCCGGGCTACGCAGCTACACGTTTTCCAACAAAGCGCGCACCGGGGCGAAGGAACGTCGATGAATCGGCGTCGGCCCCAGGCGCAGCAGGGCCTCGAGATGAACGGGCGTGGGGTAGCCCTTGTGGCCGGCGATGCCGTAACCAGGATAGAGGCGATCCATCTCGACCATTTCGCGGTCGCGACTGACCTTGGCCAGAATCGAAGCGGCGGCGATGGCCGGCACCCGGCTATCGCCCTTGACCACCGGCGCGCTCGGCACTGCCAGTTTTGGGCAGCGATTGCCGTCGATCAGTGCCAGTCTGGGTGTCACGCTCAGCCCTTCGACGGCACGCTGCATGGCCAGCATGGTGGCATGCAGGATATTCAACCGGTCGATCTCCTCGACCTCGGCGCGAGCGATGCACCAGGCCAGGGCTTTTTCGCGAATCTCGTCGAACAGCGCTTCGCGACGCGCCTCGGAAAGCTTCTTCGAGTCGTTCAGACCAATGATCGGCCGCGCCGGATCGAGGATCACAGCCGCCGTGACCACCGCGCCACAAAGCGGGCCACGGCCGACCTCATCGACGCCTGCAACCAACTCCTCGACCAGCGTGAAATCAAGCCCCAGTTGCATCAGCCGCGCCCTGCCAATTTGAGCACGGCATCGGCAGCCGACACCGAAGCGTCGCGACGCAACGCGCGGTGAATCACGTCGAAGCCTTCGGTCTGTACCTGGCCACCGTCGATCAACGGCGCCACGGCCTGCGCCAGAGCCTCAGGAGTCGCCGCATCCTGAATCAGCTCAGGCACCAGCAGGCGCTCGGCCAGGAGATTGGGCAGTGAGATATAGGGACTTTTCACCAGGCGCTTGAGGATGCGATAGGTCAGCGGCGCCACACGATAAGCCACCACCATGGGGCGCTTGTACAGCAGCGCTTCCAGAGTCGCGGTACCGGAGGCAATCAACACCGCATCGCAAGCTGCCAGCGCCTCGTGGGAACGGCCGTTGAGCAGGGTCAGGGGCAAATCGCGCCCGGCCAGCATCTGCTCCAGCTGTTCCCGACGCTCGGGCGTAGCGCAAGGCAGCAGGAAACGAATGCCAGGACGAAGTGCACGCAAACGAATCGCCGCATCGAGAAACAGCTCACCGAGACGCGCGACCTCACCACCACGACTGCCGGGCATCAAGGCCACCACGGGCTCATCCTGCGGCAGATCCAGCGCCTCGCGCGCAGCAGCACGATCAGCCTGTGGCGCAATGGCATCGGCGAGCGGATGGCCGACGAAGCGCACCGGCACCTGATGCGCGTCATAGAACTGCGCCTCGAAGGGGAACAACGTCAGCATCAGGTCGCAGGCTTCACGAATCTTCAGCACCCGCTTCTGCCGCCAGGCCCAGACCGAAGGGCTGACGTAGTGCACGGTCTTGATCCCAGCGCGGCGCAGCTTGAGCTCCAGCCCCAGGTTGAAATCAGGCGCATCGATGCCGATGAACACGTCGGGCTGCGCGGCGATCAGGTCACGGGCGAGCTGACGGCGACGGCCAAGCAGTTCGAACAGACGGCCAAGCACCTCGACCAGGCCCATGACGGCCAGGCGTTCCATCGGGAAATAGGATTTCAGGCCTTCGGCTTCCATGCGTGCACCACCGACGCCAATGAACTCGGCATCCGGGTGACGCGCTTTGAGGGCCTGCATCAGGCCAGCACCGAGAATATCACCGGACGCCTCACCAGCGACCAGTGCGACGCGAAGAGGTCTAGTCATGAGAATCAGCGGGTAATGCCGCGCGTAGAGGCCTGGATGGAATCGCGAAAGATCGCCACTTCCGGGAACTGGGCGGCAGATTCGGCCAATTCGGCCAGCGCCTGCTCGACGGTCAGCCCCTGGCGATAGACCAGCTTGTAACCCTTGCGCAACGCGGCGATGGCCTCGGCAGAAAAGCCGCGACGGCGCATGCCTTCGAAGTTCATGCTGCGCGCTTCGGCCGGGTTGCCGAAGACGGTGACAAACGCGGGGACGTCCTTGCCAATGGCAGTGCCCATGCCGGAGAAGCTGTGCGCACCGATATGGCAGAACTGATGCACCAGGGTATAGCCAGACAGAATCGCCCAGTCATCGACCCAGACATGCCCGGCCAACGCCGTGTTGTTGACCAGAATGCAGTGGTTGCCGATTACGCTGTCATGGCCGATGTGGGCATAGGCCATGATCAGGTTGTGATCACCAAGGGTGGTTTCGCTGCGATCCTGCACGGTACCACGGTGAATGGTCACACCTTCACGGATGGTGTTGTGATCACCGATCACCAGGCGAGTCGGTTCGCCCTTGTACTTCAGATCAGGCGTGTCTTCACCAATCGAAGAAAACTGGTAGATGCGGTTGTGCTTGCCGATCACTGTCGGCCCTTTGAGCACTACGTGCGGGCCGATGACTGTACCCTCGCCGATTTCCACATCGGGCCCGACAATGCTCCAAGGGCCGACGACGACGTCGTCGGCCAATCTGGCACTGGGGTCGATGATCGCGCGGGGGTCAATCGAACTCATAGCTTGCGTTCCGCACAGATGATTTCAGCGGAGCAGACTTCCTTGCCATCGACAGTGGCGCGGCACTCGAATTTCCAGATGCTGCGACGGTCGCTCAGGTACTTGGCCTCCAGCACCAGCTGGTCACCGGGGGTAACGGGAGAGCGGAAACGCAGCTTGTCGGAGCCGACGAAATAGTACAGGGTGCCATCGGCCGGCTTCACGCCCATCATCTTGAAACCGAGGATACCGGCGGCCTGAGCCATGGCCTCGATGATCAGCACGCCCGGCATGATCGGATGCTCGGGAAAGTGACCGTTGAAGAACGGCTCGTTGATGCTGACATTCTTGTAGGCGCGAACAGTCTTGCCTTCGACGTCCAGGTCCACCACACGATCCACCAGCAGGAACGGATAGCGGTGCGGCAAATATTCACGAATTTCGTTGATGTCCATCATGTCCGGTTAAGCCTGTAAGAAAAGAAAAGAGCACGGCAACGCCGTGCTCAGGCATCAGATGAGACGTTTGCCGCTTGGGTCACGGCGGCCAGCTGTTTTTCCAGCTCACGCAGACGTTTGGCCATCTCGTCCAACTGACGAATACGGGCAGCGCTCTTCTTCCACTCGCCCGCCGGCTGCATGGCGGTACCGGAAGAATAGGCACCCGGCTCGGTGATAGAGCGCGTCACCATGGTCATACCGGTGACGAACACGTTGTCGCACACCTCGATATGGCCGACCATGCCGACACCGCCGGCGATCATGCAGTTCTTGCCGATCTTGGTACTACCGGAAATGCCGCAGCAGCCTGCCATGGCGGTGTTGTCACCGATCTGCACGTTGTGCGCGATCATGATCTGGTTATCCAGCTTCACGCCATTGCCGATCAGGGTATCGGACAACGCACCGCGATCCACGGTGGTATTGGCGCCGATCTCGACGTCATCACCGATGGTCACGCCACCGATCTGCGCGATCTTCTGCCAGACGCCCTTCTCGTTGGCGAAGCCGAAACCTTCACCGCCGATCACGGCACCGGATTGAATCACCACACGTTTGCCGATCTGCACGTCGTGATACAGCGTCACGCGCGGAGCCAGCCAGCCGCCATCGCCAATCACGCTGCGCGCACCAACCACGCAATGCGCGCCAATGCTGACCTCGGCACCAATGCGGGCGCCGCTCTCGATGACCGCGTAGGCACCAATGCTGGCGCTAGGATCGACCTGAGCATCATCTGCGACCTGTGCAGTGGCATGAATACCAGCGGCGGCCTTGGGCTTGCGATCGAACAGGTGAGAAAGCTGAGCATAAGCCAGATAAGGATTGGCCACGATCAAGGCATCGCCAGCGTAACCGTCGGCATCTGCAGCGGTCAGCAGCACAGCACCGGCCTGGGTCTGGGCCAGAAACTTGCGGTACTGGGCATTGGCCAGGAAGCTCAACTGTTCGGGCCTGGCCTCCTGTAAGGTGGCCAGGCCCGTGATGACCTTACCTTGGGCGCCACGCAAGGTGGCGCCCAAGCGCTCAGCCAATTGGCCGAGGGTAATTGTCACAGTCATGCTTAACGCATCTGATTCATGCGCTCGATGACTTGGCGAGTGATGTCGTACTGAGGTTTGACCTCGATCACTGCACCGCGCTCGAGCACCAGGTCGAAGTTACCGTTCTTGATGACTTCTTCGACCGCCTTGTCCAGATTCGGCTTCAGCTTGGCCAGCATTTCGCGGTCAGCGATGGCCTTGGCTTCATTGAGCTCCTTGGACTGGAACTGGAAATCACGGGCCTTTTGCTTGAATTCGAGCTCGAGGCGCTCGCGTTCGGCCTGCTGCATCTTCTCGCCATCTTTGACCATGCGATCCTGGATGCGCTTGGCGTCGCTTTCCAGAGTCTTGAGCTTGTTCAGCTGCGGGCCGAATTTCTTCTCGGCATCGACGGCGTAACGCTTGGCTGCATCCGACTCGAGCAGCGCCATCTGATAGTTCAGCACGGCCACCTTCATTTCAGCGAACGCCGGAGTGGCGATCAGAGCGGCGGTGAACAGAACCAGTTGAGTCAACTTACGCACAATGCACTCCTGCAACAAAACTGTTGGCTTTCGGTGGTACGGGTTTAGAAAGTTTGACCCAGGGAGAACTGGAATACCTGGGTATCGGCATCATTAGGCTTCTTGATCGGCATGGCCAGGCTGAAACTCAACGGGCCGAGTGCGGTGATCCAGGTCAGACCAACACCCACGGAGCTGGCCATGCTGCTGAAGTCGATGTTACAGCTGTCGCTCAGGCGCTTCTGCGTCGAGCTGCAGTTGGTGTCGAATACGTTACCCACGTCCCAGAACAGAGCAGTACGCAACGAGCGCTGATCCTTGACGAATGGCAGCGGGAAAAGCATCTCGACACCGCCTTGCACCAGCACGTTACCACCGAACGGCAGCGGATCCTGATCCGGGTCACGCAGGGTGCCTGGCTTGGTACCGGTGCTCGGAGTACTACGTGGGCCCAGGCTGCTGTCTTCGAAACCACGTACCGAGTTGAAACCACCGGCGTAGTAGTGCTCGTAGAACGGCAGCTCAGCAGTGGAGCCGTAGCTGTCGCCGTAACCCAATTGGGTGTGGAAACGCAGGGTGTAGTTGTCGCTGATCGGGGTGAATATCTGGCCACGGTAGTCGAGCTTGTAGAACGACAGGTCGCTACCCGGCAGGGTGGTTTCCAGCACCAGGCTTTGCGAATGACCACGGTTGGCCAGCACACCACGGTTCAGAGTCGACTCGGACCAACCGATCGAACCCTTGAAGTTCAGGTAGTTGTCGCCTTCGGCATCGATGAAATCGAAGATTTCATCAACGGTGTAACGACCGGTATCGATGCTGTCCTGCTGCACGGTCAGACCATAAGTCAGACGCGAAGTCTCGCTGATCGGGTAACCGATGCTGATACCAGCACCCAGGCTGTCCACCGAGTAGCTGGATACATCGACATCGAGCTCATCGTAATCGGTGGTGCGATAGAAGGCGTTGTAGCCCAGGCTGACGCCATCGACCGTCCAGTAGGGGTCAACGAAGCCGAAGCTGTACCGGGTCTGGTATTCACTGCGGGTCAGACCGATGCTGACGCGGTTACCGGTACCCAGGAAGTTGTTCTGGCTGATCGAGCCGCCCAGGATCAGACCAGCGTTCTGCGCGAAACCAACGCTGGCGGTGATGGAACCGGACGGTTGTTCTTCGACGCTGTAGTTGACGTCGATCTGATCGTCGGTACCCGGCACTTGCGGAGTTTCGACGTTGACTTCCTTGAAGAAGCCCAGACGCTCGAGGCGAACCTTGGATTGGTCGATCAAGTAGGTCGACGCCCAGCCACCTTCCATCTGGCGCATTTCACGACGCAGCACTTCGTCCTCGGACTTGGTGTTGCCACGGAAGTTGATGCGGTTGACGTAGGCACGCTTGCCCGGGTCGACGAAGAAGGTGATCGACACGCTCTTATCGTCGTCATGCGCTTCCGGCACGCCGTTGACGTTGGCGAAGGTGTAACCCTCGTTACCCAGACGGCGGGTGATCAGCTCGCTGGTAGTGGTCATGATCTTGCGCGAGAAGACCTGACCTTCCTTGACCAGCAGCAGAGCGCGAACATCTTCTTCCGGCACTTTGAGGTCACCAGACAGCTTCACTTCACGGACGCTGTACTTCTCACCTTCTTCGACGTTGACGGTGATGTAGACGTGCTTCTTGTCCGGGGTGATGGATACCTGAGTGGAGCTGATATCCATGTTGATGTAGCCGCGATCCAGGTAATAGGAACGCAGGCGCTCGAGGTCACCGGACAATTTCTCGCGGGCGTACTTATCGTCGTTCTTGAAGAAGGACAACCAGTTGGTGGTCTTCAGCTCGAACAGGTCGCTCAGGTCTTCATCGGAGAAGACGGTGTTGCCGACCACGTTGATGTGGGAAATGGCGGCGACGGTGCCTTCGTTGATGGTGATTTTCAGCGCCACGCGGTTACGCGGCTGCGGAATCACCTCGGCTTCGATCTCGGCCGAGTAGCGGCCCTGAGCCACATACTGACGTTGCAACTCGTTGCGCACGCCTTCGAGGGTCGCACGCTGGAAGATCTCGCCTTCGGCCAGACCGGACTGGTTCAGGCCCTTGAGCAGGTCTTCGGTGGTGATGGCCTTGTTGCCCTCGATCTCGATGCCGGAGATGGAAGGACGCTCGACCACGGTGATGACCAGCACATCGCCATCGCGACCGAGCTGGATGTCCTGGAAGAAACCGGTACGGAACAGGGAACGAGTCGCGTCGACCAGCTGACGATCATCGATGCGCTCACCGACGTTCAGCGGCAGTGCACCAAACACGCTGCCAGCGGAAACCCGCTGCAGGCCGTTGACGCGTATATCGGAGATGGTGAAGGACTCGGCGTGAACTTCGGCGATCATCAATGCGGACAGTACCGCAGGTAGCAGCAGACGTTTCATGAAGTCCTTTCTTATTCCAACTGACGATAAAAACTGCCGCGTAAGGCGACACTTGTAAATCTCAAGAACGTAATTCAGCAATGCTTACAGACGGCTGAGATCGTTGACCAGGGCCAGCAACATGACCCCGATGACCAGACTGATACCAATCTGCATCCCCCAACCCTGAACCCGCTCAGACAAGGGGCGACCACGCACCCACTCGACCAGATAAAACAGCAGATGCCCACCATCCAGTACGGGAATGGGCAGCAGATTGAGAACACCCAGGCTAATACTCAGATATGCAAGGAATTTCAGGAAATCCCCTACCCCCGACTCAGCCGAAGCGCCCGCCACTTTAGCAATGGTTATCGGCCCACTCAAGTTTTTTACCGAGAGCTCCCCGAACAGCATTTTCTTCAGCGAATCGAGGGTCAACAGGCTCATCGCCCAGGTTTGCCGAGCCCCTTCGGCAATACCTTCGAGCGGCCCGTAACGCACTTCGCGCAACATCTCGGGCGGCCATTCAACGCCCTGTACACCGGCCCCCAGATAGCCACTGCGGGCCTCACCCTCGCCACGCGAAGCCAGGGTCAGCGCGACATCGCGCGCCTGCCCGTCACGATCGATACGCAGGGTGATCGCCTCGCCCGGCAAGGCGCGTACACGGTCGACCAGAGCCTGCCAGTCAGCCAGTGACTCCCCATCAAGCGCCAACAAACGATCCCCAGCCTGCAAACCCGCGGCCTGCGCCGGCCCTTGCGGATCGAGCTCAGCCAGCACCGGTTCCAGGGCCGGGCGCCAAGGACGGATACCCAGCGAGCCAATCGGGTCGGGCTCATCAACACCGCGCAGCCAGTTATCCAACTGCACCTGCTTGGGCGTCTCGACCGTGGAGCCAGGTTCCAGCACACGCAGATTCAGCGTGCCGCTCTCGCCAAGACGGCGAATCAACTGCAGATTGACCGCAGCCCAGCCACTGGTGGCCTCACCATTGACCGCAACGATCTCCTGCCCTGCCTGCAGGCCAGCTGCTTGCGCCATGCTGTCCGGCTGCACGGCACCAATAACAGGACGCACCTGCTGACTGCCCAGCATGGCGACGAACCAGAAGAACAGTAACGCCAACAGGAAGTTGGCCAGAGGGCCGGCGGCCACGATGGCGATGCGCTGGCGCACGCTTTTACGATTGAAGGATTGCTCGACCAACTCCGGCGGTACATTGCCTTCGCGCTCATCGAGCATTTTGACGTAGCCGCCCAGCGGAATGGCGGCAATCACGAATTCGGTGCCATGCCGATCATGCCAACGCACCAGCGGTGTGCCGAAACCGACCGAGAAACGCAGGACTTTCACCCCACAACGGCGGGCAACCCAGAAGTGCCCATACTCATGAAAGGTGACCAACACACCCAGAGCAATCAGGGTGCCGACCAGCATGTACAACCCACTCATTTCTCTCTCCAGCCCTTAGAGCCTGCTCAAAGCCAGCTGCGCGTCGGGCCTGCCGTGTTAAGAACAGGCTCAGAATACTCACTTACAGCCCGTAAAGTCGGTCGCGACCCCGGCCGTTCTTCGCCTGTTTTTTGGGGGCCACCATCGGTATTGCATGCCTCTAGCTCGCAAGGCTTTGAACAAACCCCATCAGCAGCGGGCGAGCCACTCACCGGCCAATACGCGCGCCTGGCGGTCGACCTCGAACACCACGTCGAGCGCTTCGACTGCCTGCACGGGCTGCGCGTTCAACACGGACTCAATCATACGCGCGATATCGCTGAAACGGATGCGCTGCTGCAGGAAGGCCTCGACAGCTACCTCATTGACCGCATTGAGCATGGCCGGCGCACTACCACCAGCCTGAGCAGCCTCGCGCGCCAGACGCAGGCAAGGGAAGCGCTGCTCATCCGGACGCTCGAAATCCAGGCGACCGACGGCAAACAAGTCCAGCGGCGCAACCCCGGAATCGATACGTTGCGGCCAGGCCAGAGCATGAGCGATGGGCGTGCGCATATCAGGGTTGCCCAACTGGGCCAGCACCGAACCATCGACGTAATCGACCAGGGAATGAATCACGCTCTGCCGATGGATCACCACCTCAATCTGCTCAGGACGGGCGTCGAACAACCAGCAGGCCTCGATCATCTCCAGGCCCTTGTTCATCATGCTGGCCGAATCGACGGAGATCTTGCGCCCCATCGACCAGTTCGGGTGAGCGCAGGCCTGTTCCGGCGTGACATGCTCAAGATCCGCCAATGGCGTCTCGCGAAATGGCCCACCGGAGGCCGTCAACAACACACGCCGCACACCGACCGCTTGCAGGCCGCGCGCGTAATCGCCCGGCAGGCACTGAAAAATAGCGTTGTGCTCGCTGTCGATTGGCAGCAGAACTGCACCGCTACGCTTGACGGCCTGAATGAACAGCGCACCAGACATGACCAGCGCTTCCTTGTTCGCCAGCAACACCTTCTTGCCAGCCTGCACGGCAGCCAGAGTCGGCCTCAGCCCGGCAGCGCCAACGATCGCCGCCATCACGCAATCGACCTCTGCCGCAGCGGCGATGGCACACAGCCCTTCTTCGCCAACCAGCACTTCGGTCGTCAGACCTGCGGCGCGTAGGCTGGCTTGCAGCGTCTGCGCCGAACCGGCATCAGGCACCACCGCATAACGCGGGCGATGTTGCTGGCAGAGCGCGCCCAGCTCCGCCAGACGTGAAAAACCGCTCAATGCAAAAACGCTGTAGCGCTCGGGATGACGCGCGATCACATCAAGCGTGCTGAGACCGATGGAGCCGGTTGCCCCCAGCACGGTAACGAGCTGCGGAGCGCTCACAGCGAACCCCAGCCAGCCAGCCACAGCAGCGCCGCGAACAGCGGAATCGCCGCCGTCAGACTGTCGATGCGATCCAGCACCCCACCATGCCCCGGCAACAGATTACTGCTGTCCTTGATACCGGACTGACGCTTGAACATGCTCTCGGTCAGATCGCCAACCACCGAAATCAGCACCACCAGCGCCGCACCACCGAGTGCCAGCAGCAGGCCGGAAACAGACCAGCCTTGCTGCAAACCCACCAGCAGCGTGATCAGCAGGCTGGCAGCGAGGCCGCCATAGAGCCCTTCCCAGCTCTTGCCTGGGCTGACCTTGGGCGCCAGCTTACGCTTGCCGAAGGTCTTGCCGGCGAAATAGGCACCAATATCCGCGCCCCACACCAGCACCATCACGGCGATGATCAAAGCGTTGGCCTGCGGCCATTGCTTGAGCAGTACCAATCCCTGCCAGGCGGGCAACAGGATCAGCAGGCCGATCAGCAAACGCCCGGGCAAGCCGCCCCAGTAACGACTGCTATCGGGATAGCCGAGCACCAGCCAGATCGCGGCCAACCACCAGAGCACCGCCAACAGCAGCAACACCGGCGCGAGGGCCGGTAGCAGATAGATCACCACCAGCAAGGCCGCGACCACTGCCGCATACCCCACCCGCAGCGCCTGAGCCTCGAAACCCGCCAAACGCGCCCACTCCCAGGCGCCCAAGGTCACCACTGCACCGATGAACAAGGCGAAGGCGAGGCCGTCGAGCAGGAAAAAACCGCAAAGGGCGATGGGCAGCAGTATCAGCGCTGTAATTATTCGTTGCTTGAGCATTAGGAGCGCGCCTCAGCCTCCACCTGCTCGCTGGTCTTACCGAAGCGACGCTGGCGGGTGGCGAAATCGGCCAGTGCTTTGCGCATGGCCTCGTGCTTGAAATCCGGCCAGTAGAGGTCGGAGAAGTACAGTTCGCTGTAAGCCAACTGCCAGAGCAGGAAATTGCTAATGCGATGTTCACCGCCGGTGCGGATGCACAGATCCGGAAGCGGCAGATCACCAGTCGCCAGACAGCCCTGCAGCAGTTCAGGCGTGATGTCCTCCACCTGCAGATGCCCAGCTTGCACCTCGCGCGCCAGGCGCTGCGCGGCCTGAGCGATATCCCACTGGCCGCCGTAGTTGGCAGCCACCTGCAGGGTGAAACGACGCTCACCCGCAGTCAGCAACTCGGCCTCACGCATGGCCGCCTGCAACTCAGGGTGAAACCGCGAACGGTCACCGATGATGCGCAAGCTGATGTCGTTATCCCGCAGGCGCTTGGCCTCTCGGCGCAGCGCGCCCAGAAACAGTTCCATCAGCGCCCCAACCTCTTCGGCCGGGCGCTGCCAGTTCTCACTGGAGAACGCGAACAGGGTCAGCACCTCGACACCCGACTCAGCACAGACCTCGATCACCGCACGAACCGCGTCGACCCCAGCCTTGTGCCCAGCCACACCCGGCAACAGGCGCTTCTTCGCCCAACGGTTGTTGCCATCCATGATGATGGCGACATGCCGCGGCACTGCCCCCTGTTTGTTTTTGTCCATGTATGGGCGCTCAGCCGTCAAACGGCCATCAGATCCGCTTCCTTGACCTCTAGGGCCTTATCCACATCGCCGATGAATTTGTCGGTGATTTTCTGCAGCTCGTCAGCAGCACGACGCTCTTCGTCTTCGCTGATTTCCTTGGCCTTGGACAGCTTTTTCAGGTCGGCCAGGGCATCACGACGCACGTTGCGCACGGCAACCTTGGCATCTTCAGCCACGCCACGTGCCTGCTTGGTGTAGCCCTTGCGAGTTTCCTCGGTCAGAGCCGGCATCGGCACGCGGATGGTAGTGCCAGCGCTGCTTGGGTTCAGGCCCAGGTCGGAAGTCAGAATCGCCTTCTCGATGGCGGCGCTGAGATTCTTGTCATGCGCGACGATCTTCAGGGTACGGGCGTCCTCGACGGTGATCGCTGCAACCTGGTTCAGCGGCATGTCACTGCCCCAGGCCGGCACCTTGATGCTATCGAGAATGCTCGGATGGGCACGACCGGTTCGAATGGAGGCCAGGTTACGACCCAGCGCTTCCAGGGACTTGCTCATGCGTTCCTGAGCGTCTTTCTTGATGTCGTTGATCATTGTGCATCCTCCTCGATCAGAGTTCCTTCGGCGCCGCCCACTACAACGTTCAGCAGAGCGCCTGGCTTATTCATGTTGAAGACCCGCAGCGGCATGTTGTGATCACGGCACAGGCAGATGGCGGTCAGATCCATCACGCCCAGCTTGCGATCAAGCACCTCGTCATAGGTCAGGCGCTCGAATTTCTCGGCATGTGGATCCTTGAACGGGTCGGCAGTGTACACGCCATCGACCTTGGTCGCCTTCAGCACCACGTCGGCATCGATCTCGATGGCACGCAGGCAGGCTGCAGAGTCGGTGGTGAAGAACGGGTTGCCGGTACCGGCAGCGAAAATCACCACCTCGCCGGTCTTCAGGTGGCGCATGGCCTTGCGGCGGTCGTAATGGTCGGTGACGCCGACCATGGAGATCGCCGACATGACGATGGCCGGGATGTTCGAGCGCTCCAGCGCATCACGCATGGCCAGGGCGTTCATCACCGTTGCCAGCATGCCCATGTGGTCGCCGGTCACTCGATCCATGCCCGCGGCGGACAGGGCCGCACCGCGGAACAGGTTGCCGCCACCGATCACCAGGCCGACCTGCACGCCGATGCCGACCAGTTGACCGACTTCCAGCGCCATGCGATCGAGCACCTTGGGATCGATGCCGAAATCTTCCGAGCCCATCAGGGCCTCGCCGCTAAGTTTGAGCAGAATGCGTTTATAGCGAGGTTGGCGACCAGTCGTCTGCTGAGCCATTGCAAGTCTCTCCTGCGGCGGTATGAATGCTGTAGCAGCACCTTGGCACTGCGTTTGTCCGGCACTTCGACAGTGCCAGCGGCCGTTCGTTGGATACGACCACTACTTATTAGTAGCCCTTATTCGGCAAAGAGGCCGCCCGCGCAAACGGGCAGCCTCTCTGGGGACACATACCGAACAACCGATTACTGCTTGCTGGCAGCAACCTGAGCGGCAACTTCGGCAGCGAAGTCAGTCTCGGCCTTCTCGATGCCCTCGCCCACTTCGTAACGAACGAAGGAAACGACTTCAGCGCCGGCTTTCTTGACCAGGTCACCGACCTTGACTTCCGGATCCATGATGAAGGCTTGCTCAACCAGGCTGGCTTCAGCCAGGAACTTGGCGATACGGCCTTTGACCATGTTCTCGACGATGTTTTCCGGCTTGCCAGCAATCTTCTCGGCGTTCAGTTGCAGGAAGATTTCTTTTTCCTTGGCAACCAGCTCTTCGGAGACCTGATCCGGCGATACAACGGCCGGGTTGGAAGCAGCAACGTGCATGGCAACGTGCTTGGCCAGTTCGTCGTTGCCGCCTTTCAGGACAACCAGAACGCCAATGCGGTGACCGTGCAGGTAGGCACCAACGGTTTCGCCGGTAACGGCAGTCAGGCGACGGATGTTGACGTTCTCGCCGCACTTGGCAACCAGAGCCTCACGAGCGGATTCGCGCGAAGCGATCAGCGGAGCGGCGTCGGTCAGGTTCTGCTCGAAGGCTTCGTCCAGGCTTTCTTTCACGAAACCTTTGAAGTCGTCCTGCAGAGCCAGGAAGTCGGTCTGCGAGTTGACTTCGATGATCAGGCCACGGCCGCCTTCGACACGAACGGCGATGGAGCCTTCGGCGGCGATGTTGCCAGCCTTTTTGGCAGCCTTGATGGCGCCGGAAGCGCGCATGTCATCAATGGCCTTCTCGATGTCGCCACCAGCGGCAACCAGAGCCTTCTTGCACTCCATCATGCCTTGGCCGGTACGCTCGCGCAGTTCTTTAACCAGGGCTGCAGTAACTTCTGCCATCTTGAAAATCCTCTTTGGTAGGTCTTCAACCATTCACCCGCATGGCGGGCGATCAAATCTGTGAGTGGCAAAAAGGGGGCTTAGCCCCCTTCTTGCACAGCGCGTAACGCTAGATGCTTTGCGTTACCGCTTAGCCTTCGGCGCTCTCGGCAGCTGCGGCTTCTTCGACGAACTCTTCAGTCGCGCCGCCAGCGTTGCTGCGACCACGGATCACGGCGTCGGCCATGGCACCCATGTACAGCTGGATGGCGCGGATGGCGTCGTCGTTACCCGGGATGATGTAGTCAACGCCTTCCGGGCTGCTGTTGGTATCGACGATGCCGATAACCGGGATGCCCAGTTTGTTGGCTTCGGTGATAGCGATGCGCTCGTGGTCAACGTCGATCACGAACAGTGCGTCCGGCAGGCCGCCCATGTCCTTGATACCGCCCAGGCTGCGATCCAGTTTTTCCAGATCACGCGAACGCATCAGAGCTTCTTTCTTGGTCAGCTTGGCGAAAGTACCGTCCTGGGACTGAACTTCCAGCTCACGCAGACGCTTGATCGAGGCGCGGATGGTTTTGTAGTTGGTCAGCATGCCGCCCAACCAGCGGTGATCGACGAACGGCGAGCCGCAACGAGCAGCTTCTTCGCGAACGATCTTGCCAGCGGAACGCTTGGTGCCGACGAACAGGATCTTGTTCTTGCCAGCAGCCAGCTTCTCAACGAAAGCCTGAGCTTCGTTGAACATCGGCAGGGTTTTTTCGAGGTTGATGATGTGAATCTTGTTACGCGCGCCGAAAATGTACTTGCCCATTTTCGGGTTCCAGTAACGAGTCTGGTGGCCGAAGTGCACACCGGCCTTCAGCATATCGCGCATGTTGACTTGGGACATGATAGTTCCTTGATAAGTCGGGTTAGGCCTCCACGTATCCCAGCTTCCAACCCTCGAACTTGTCGAAAGGCACCCAGGAAACCGTGTCGATACGTGTGTGGGTTTGAGCTTTCGGACGTACCGCCCGTAAAGCGGCGCGTTTTATACCACACAAAGCCGCGACAAGCTACAAACCTCACGCCACAACACCTCATCACCGGCATGTCACTTGCTTCGCCCTTCGCTGCCTGTGGGGCTTGCGCCGCGTAGCTGTTAATATAAGCGCCTTTTCCGTGTGCACCCGAGAGCCCGATATGACCGTCACCCTCAAATCCCCCGAAGAAATCGAGAAAATGCGCGTGGCTGGCCGCCTGGCCGCCGAAGTGCTGGAGATGATCGGTGAGCACGTCAAACCGGGCGTCACCACCGACGAGCTGGATCGCATCTGCCACGACTACATCGTCAACGTGCAGAAGGCCATTCCCGCCCCGCTCAACTACAAGGGCTTCCCCAAGTCGATCTGCACCTCGATCAACCACGTCGTCTGCCACGGCATTCCCAACGACAAGCCGCTCAAGGACGGCGACGTGCTGAACATCGACGTCACTGTGATCAAGGACGGCTACCACGGCGACACCAGCAAGATGTTCATGGTCGGCAAGGTCGCCGAGTGGGCCGAACGCCTGGCCAAGATCACCCAGGAATGCATGTATAAAGGCATCGAACTGGTCAAGCCGGGCGCTCGCCTGGGCGATATTGGTGAAGTGATCCAGAAGCACGCGGAAAAGAATGGTTTCTCGGTCGTGCGTGAATACTGCGGCCACGGTATCGGCGCAGTCTTCCATGAAGAGCCGCAGGTACTGCACTACGGCAAGGCCGGCACCGGCATGGAGCTCAAAGAAGGCATGACCTTCACCATCGAGCCGATGATCAACCAGGGCCGCCCGGAAACCCGCCTGCTCGGCGACGGCTGGACGGCCATCACCAAGGATCGCAAGCTCTCGGCACAGTGGGAGCACACCGTGCTGGTCACCGCCGATGGTTACGAGATTTTCACCCTGCGCAGTGATGACACCATCGCGCGCACCTCGGCTGGTCACTGACTCGCAGGGTGCGCCATGCGCACCATGAACCGAAGCGCTGCGCACAGCGCGCACCCTACGACCTCTATATAAGGAAGGCACCTGCATGCCGCAGATGGACCCCGAACTGTTTGACCCCGGTCAGTTCCAGGCCGAGCTGGCCCTCAAATCCAGCCCCATCGCCGCATTCAAGAAAGCCATTCGTGGCGCGCACGAGGTCCTGGATGAGCGCTTTCGCAGCGGACGCGACATCCGCCGCCTGGTCGAGGACCGCGCCTGGTTCGTCGACCAGATCCTGCAGGAAGCCTGGAAACGCTTCACCTGGAGCGAAGACGCTGACATCGCCCTGCTCGCCGTTGGCGGCTACGGGCGCGGCGAGCTGCACCCCTACTCCGACATCGACCTGCTGATCCTCCTCGACAGCGCCGACCACGAGATCTTCCGCGAGTCCATCGAAGGCTTCCTCACCCTGCTCTGGGACATCGGCCTGGAAGTCGGGCAGAGCGTGCGCTCGGTAGAGGAATGCGCCGAAGAGGCGCGCGCCGACCTGACGGTGATTACCAACCTGATGGAGAGCCGTACCATCGCCGGCCCCGAGCACCTGCGCCAGCGCATGCAGCAGGTGACCAGCACCGACGCCATGTGGCCGAGCAAACACTTCTATCTGGCCAAGCGCGAAGAGCGCAAGGCGCGCCACGGCAAGTACAACGACACCGAGTACAACCTCGAACCCAACGTCAAAGGTTCGCCTGGCGGCCTGCGCGATATCCAGACCGTGCTCTGGGTCGCGCGCCGCCAGTTCGGCACGCTCAACCTGCAAGCTCTGGTCGGCCACGGCTTCCTGCTGGAAAGCGAGTACGCCCTGCTCTCCTCCAGTCAGGAATTCCTGTGGAAGGTACGCTACGCCCTGCACATGCTCGCCGGTCGCGCCGAAGATCGCCTGCTGTTCGACCACCAGGCGAAGATCGCCGCCCTGTTCGGCTACAAGGACGGTGAGGGCAAGCGCAGCATCGAGCACTTCATGCAGAAGTACTACCGCGTGGTCATGGGCATCTCCGAGCTGTCCGACCTGATCAACCAGCACTTCGAGGAAGTCATCCTGCGCGCAGGTGAAAGCGGCCCGGCGACGCCGCTGAACAGCCGCTTCCAGGTGCGTGACGGCTATATCGAAGTCACCCACCCGAACGTCTTCAAGCGCACCCCCTTCGCCATCATCGAAGTGTTCGTGCTGATGGCGCAGAACCCGGAGATCAAGGGCGTTCGTGCCGACAGCATTCGCCTGCTACGCGACAGCCGCGACCTGATCGACGACGACTTCCGCAAGGACATCCGCAACACCAGCCTGTTCATCGAGCTGTTCAAGTGCAAGGAAGGCATCCACCGCAACCTGCGGCGGATGAACCGCTACGGCATCCTCGGTCGCTACCTGCCGGAGTTCGGCCATATCGTCGGGCAGATGCAGCACGACCTGTTCCACATCTATACCGTCGATGCGCACACGCTCAACCTGATCAAGCACCTGCGCAAGTTCCGCTGGCCAGAGCTGGCGGAGAAATTCCCGCTGGCCAGCAAACTGATCGACAAGCTGCCCAAGTCCGAACTGATCTACCTCGCCGGCCTCTATCACGACATCGGCAAGGGTCGTGGCGGCGACCACTCGGAACTGGGCGCGGTGGACGCCGAAGCCTTCGCCCGCCGCCATCACCTGCCGGCCTGGGACAGTGCCTTGATCGTCTGGCTGGTGCAGAACCACCTGGTGATGTCCACCACTGCGCAGCGCAAGGATCTGTCCGACCCACAGGTAATCCACGACTTCGCCCAGTTCGTCGGTGATCAGACCCACCTCGACTACCTCTACGTGCTGACCGTGGCCGACATCAACGCCACCAACCCCAGCCTGTGGAACTCCTGGCGCGCCAGCCTGCTGCGCCAGCTCTACACCGAGACCAAACGCGCCCTGCGCCGCGGCCTGGAAAACCCGCTGGATCGCGAAGAGCAGATCCGCCAGACACAAAGCGCCGCGCTGGATACCCTGGTGCGCAGCGGTATCGACCCGGACGACGCAGAACAACTGTGGAGCCAGCTCGGTGACGACTACTTCCTGCGTCACACCGCTGGCGACGTGGCCTGGCATACCGACGCCATCCTCCAGCACCCCAACAATGGCGGCCCGCTGGTGTTGATGAAGGAAACCACCCAGCGCGAATTCGAGGGTGGCACGCAGATCTTCATCTACGCGCCGGATCAGCACGACTTCTTCGCCGTGACCGTAGCCGCGATGAGTCAGCTCAACCTGAACATTCACGATGCGCGGATCATTACCTCGAGCAGCCAGTTCACCCTCGATACCTACGTGGTGCTGGATGCCGACGGCGGTTCGATCGGCGACAACCCGGCGCGTATCCAGCAGATTCGCGCGGGCCTGATCGAAGCGCTGAAGAACCCGGACGACTACCCGACCATCATCCAGCGCCGGGTGCCACGCCAGCTCAAGCACTTCGCCTTCGCTCCGCAGGTGACCATCCACAACGACGCGCAGCGCCCGGTGACCGTGCTGGAGTTGACCGCTCCGGATCGCCCCGGTCTGCTGGCACGCATCGGGCGGATCTTCCTCGAATACGATCTGTCACTGCAGAACGCCAAGATCGCCACTCTCGGCGAGCGCGTCGAGGACGTGTTCTTCGTCACCGACGCCAATAACCAGCCGCTGTCGGATCCGGAGCTCTGCGCCCGCCTGCAGGAAACCATCATCCGCCGCCTGTCCGAGCCCAGCGCTCAACCCACGCAATTTTCCATCTGATTTCCGGACGTACCGATGAATCCAGCTCTCGACCAGCTCCAGCCCTATCCCTTCGAGAAACTCCGTGAACTGCTCGGCAACGTGCAGCCTGCGGCGGACAAGCGCCCCATCGCCCTGTCCATTGGCGAGCCCAAGCACCGCTCGCCGGAGTTCGTCGGCAAGGCGCTGACCGACAACCTCGACAAGCTGGCGGTATACCCCACCACGCTGGGCCTGCCAGAGCTGCGCCAGAGCATCGCCACCTGGTGCGAACGCCGCTTCGGCGTACCGCAAGGCTGGCTGGATGCAGCGCGCCATGTGCTGCCGGTCAACGGCACCCGTGAAGCGCTGTTCGCCTTCACCCAGGCCGTGGTCGACCGCAATGCCCAGGGCCTGGTGGTCAGCCCCAACCCGTTCTACCAGATCTACGAAGGTGCGGCGTTTCTCGCCGGCGCCGAGCCGCACTACCTGCCCTGCCTGGAAGCTCACGGCTTCAATCCGGATTTCGACGCCGTGCCGAGCGGGGTCTGGCAACGCTGCCAGATCCTGTTCCTGTGCTCACCGGGCAACCCCACTGGCGCACTGATTCCGCTCGACACCCTGAAGAAGCTGATCGCCCTGGCCGATAAGCATGACTTCGTCATCGCCGCCGACGAATGCTACAGCGAGCTGTACTTCGACGAAGACGCGCCACCACCCGGCCTGTTGAGTGCCTGCGCCGAGCTGGGCCGCAGTGATTTCAAACGCTGCGTGGTGTTCCACAGCCTGTCCAAGCGCTCCAACCTGCCAGGCCTGCGCTCCGGCTTCGTGGCTGGCGATGCTGACATTCTCAAGCACTTCCTGCTGTATCGCACCTACCACGGCTGCGCCATGCCGGTACAAACCCAGCTGGCCAGCGTCGCCGCGTGGAACGACGAGGCGCATGTACGCGCCAACCGCGACATGTACCGCGAGAAGTTCGATGCCGTGCTGGACATTCTCGGCCCGGTGATGGACGTGCAGCGCCCTGATGGTGGTTTCTACCTGTGGGCCCGCACTCCGGGTGACGACACCCACTTCACCCGCGATCTGTTCGTCAGCGAGCATGTGACCGTGGTGCCCGGCTCGTACCTGTCGCGCGAAGTGAATGGTGTCAATCCGGGGGCCGGTCGCGTGCGCATGGCGCTGGTTGCGCCGCTGGCCGAATGCATCGAAGCAGCCGAGCGGATCGCGCGTTTCATTCGCAGTACCTGACGATTCGGTACGCGCGACCACAAGCTGAATCGGCCTGAAGAAGCGGTGCGCACGGCGCACCCTACGTGACCCGCATTTACCCGCCCGTAGCCCGGATGCAATCCGGGATCATCGACCGAATAGCGCGCTCAGCCCTTGTGCAAGCGCGCCTCGGCGATATCCAGGTCACGCAGGATCTCGCTCAGCAGGTCATCGTCCAGCTCGTTGTCCTTGCGCATCCGGTACAGCTCCAGACGCTGGGTGCGCAGCGCCTGCAAGCGCATGCGGTATTCCATGCGATCCATCTCGCGCTGATCCTCACGCAACTCTTCGGTATCACGGGTACGTGATAACAGGTCACGGTATTCGCTCATCAACTTGGCCTTGATCTCGACCGACGCGATGGCGCCATCGGCGTCCGCCGCACGTTCGTCCTCGCGCTCCAGATAGCGAATGGCCGACTCCAGCACCTTGGCGCGATGCCGGTTCAGCTCACGCTCATGCAACGCCGCATTGTCTTGCGGCAGTAGCGGCAGGATTCGCGGCAACGCGGCACTGGCCACCAGCAGTGACAGCAGAATCACACCGGCAGCGATCAGGATCAGCAGATCCCGCTCCGGGAAGGCCTCACCACTATTGAGCAGCAACGGCAGCGACATCACGCCCGCCAAGGTGACAGCCCCACGCACACCGCCCAGGGTCAGCACTGCACTGAGCGCCACCCGCGACTGCCCGGCAAACCGTGTCGGCAACCCTCGCCAGCGCCGAAATGCACCGGACGCACGCCAGTAGCTATACACCCAGACAAAGCGCAGCAACATCATCACGGCATAGATCGCCACCACGCACAGCAACGCCCACAGCGCAAAAGACCAGGAGTCGTCATGCGAGCCCAGCGCCGCGCCAAGGATGTCCGGCAGTTGTAGCCCCAGCAGCAGGAAGATCAAGCCATTGAAGGTGAATTCCAGCAGCGTCCACACGCTGCGATTGAGCATTCGCGTGGTGGTTTGCCGCGGCAGCAGATCCAGCCGGCTCTGCATCATGCCAGCCGCCACTGCGGACAGAATGCCGGACAGCCCCAGGTGCTCGGCAGCCACATAGGCGGCGAATGGCAGCAGCAGAAGCAACAGCACATGCGGCGCCGGATCTTCCCAGCCGCGGCCGATCATCCAGGCGCGCAGGCGCCCCAGCAGATAGCTCAGCGCGACGCCGACCAGCAACCCGCCGACAGCCACCAGGACGAACTGCAGGCTGGCGTCACTGATCGAGAAAAACCCGGTCAGCGTCGCCGCCACCGCGAACTTGAAGGCCACCAGGCCAGAGGCATCGTTCATCAGCGCCTCGCCCTGCAGCAGGTTGTTCAGGGTGGCGGGCAGGCGCCCGTGAGTGATCGCCGACACGGCCACCGCGTCGGTGGGCGACAGCACGGCAGCCAAGGCGAAGCAGGCCGCCAGCGGCACCTGCGGCAGCAACCAGTGAATGAAATAACCGGCCCCCAGAATGGTGAAGAACACCAGGGCGAAGGCCAACAGCAGAATCGGCGTGCGCAACTGGCGGAACTGCCCTTTGGGCATGCGCCAGCCATCGACGAACAACAGCGGCGGGATGAACAACAGCAGGAACAGCTCCGGCTCCAGACGCACATGCAGCCCCAGCACGGGAATCGCCAGCAAGGCGCCGATCAGTATCTGCAACAGCGGCAACGGAAGTGGAATGAACTGGGCGGTGATACGGGTACCGCTCACCACCAGCAACATGATCAGGATGGTGTAGAGGAGTTGCATGGGCCAGCCTCAAGGAAGATAGGCTCATTCTAGAGACTCGCGCGTCGACGATGCGAGCCATGTTTCAAAGTATGACCAAAGTAATGCAGCAGCCCGACCCGAGATTTCGACAACCGAAAAAGCGCCGCAGAACTGCTGCGCGTCGCGGCTGTTCATGGCTGACTTTGCCGTCATGAGCTATCTGTAACACGCTGGCCCAACAGAGACGCTATCGGGCACACATGGCATAATGGCCGGCCAAATTTCGAAGACAGACCGCACCCGCCCAGTGGGGTGCCAGATACATAGGAAGTGCAATGAGTTACGTCCTCTACGGCATCAAAGCTTGCGACACCATGAAGAAGGCTCGCACCTGGCTCGACGAGCACAAGGTCGAGTACGCCTTCCACGATTACAAGAGCGCGGGCATCGACCGCGCCAGCCTGGAGAAGTGGTGCAACGAGCACGGCTGGGAAACCATCCTGAACCGCGCCGGCACCACCTTCCGCAAACTGGATGACGCGCAGAAAGCCGATCTCGACCAGGCCAAGGCCATCGACCTGATGCTGGCCCAACCGTCGATGATCAAGCGCCCGGTACTCGAGCTGGGCGACAAGACCCTGGTCGGCTTCAAGCCGGATAGCTACCAAGCCGCATTGGCCTGATCAATCTCACCCCGATTTCGTTGCAAGGAAACCATTTCATGACCACCTCTCTGTTCAGCATTGCTTTCGGTGTCGGCACCCAAAATCGCCAAGGCGCCTGGCTGGAAGTCTTCTACGCCCTGCCGCTGCTCAACCCTGCCAGCGAGCTGGTGGCCAAGGCTGCCGAGAAACTCGGCTACCAGGGCGGCAACCAGGCCATCGCCTTCTCCACCACTCAAGCGGGTGAGCTGGCCGAAGCGCTGAAAGGCATCGACGCCGCCCAAGCGGCCCTGCTGACCCGTCTGGCTGAAAGCCACAATCCGCTGGTGGCCACGTTCCTGGCCGAAGACGCCGCGCTGAGCAGCACGCCCGAGGCCTATCTCAAACTGCACCTGCTGTCGCACCGCCTGGTCAAGCCGCATGGCCTGAGCCTGGCTGGTATCTTCCCCCTGCTGCCCAATGTCGCCTGGACCAGCCAAGGTGCCGTCGACCTGGCCGAACTGGCCGAGCGTCAGTTGGAAGCACGCCTGAAGGGCAACATGCTGGAAGTGTTCTCGGTGGACAAGTTCCCGAAAATGACCGACTACGTGGTACCGGCTGGCGTGCGTATCGCCGACAGCGCGCGCGTGCGTCTGGGCGCCTACATCGGTGAAGGCACCACCGTGATGCACGAGGGTTTCGTCAACTTCAACGGCGGCACCGAAGGCCCGGGCATGATCGAAGGCCGCGTCTCCGCCGGCGTATTCGTCGGCAAGGGTTCGGATCTCGGCGGCGGCTGCTCGACCATGGGCACCCTGTCCGGTGGCGGCAACATCATCATCAGTGTCGGTGAAGGCTGCCTGATCGGTGCCAACGCCGGTATCGGTATCCCGCTGGGTGACCGCAACACCGTCGAGGCCGGCCTGTACATCACCGCTGGTACCAAGGTGAACCTGCTCGACGAGGGCAACGCCCTGGTCAAGGTGGTCAAAGCACGCGAGCTGGCTGGCCAGCCGGATCTGCTGTTCCGTCGCAACTCGCTGACCGGCGCCGTGGAGTGCAAGACCCACAAGTCGGCTATTGAGCTGAACGAAGCCCTGCACGCCCACAACTGATCCCACGTAGGGTGCGCCGTGCGCACCACAAGCCCATGCGCGCCCCGGTGCGCATGGCGCACCCTACGGGATAGGCCCTCATGTCACTGATCTCCCCCTGGCGCGCCGACTTCCCCGGCATTCTCGCCCTCGAGGCCGAAGGCCAGACCTATCTGGACAGCGCCGCCACCGCGCAAAAACCGCAGGCGGTGCTGGACGCCCTGCTCGCCTACCTGGCTGGTGGCGTAGCCAACGTGCACCGCGCTCAGCACCTGCCAGGCGAACGCGCCACACGTGCTTTCGAGACCACGCGGAGCAAAGCCACACAATGGCTGAATGCCGCTAGCGCCAATGAAATCCTCTTCACCCGCGGCAGCACCGAGTCGCTCAACCTGCTTGCCTACGGCCTGCAGCACCTCCTGTCGCCTGGCGAGCAGATCGTCATCAGCGCCCTGGAGCACCACGCCAACCTGCTGCCCTGGCAGCAACTGGCCAAGCGCCTCGACCTTGAACTGGTGGTGTTGCCGCTGAACGATGCAGGCGATATCGACCTGAGCGCAGCCGCCAGGCTGATCAGCCCACGCACTCGCCTGCTGGCGGCCTCGCAACTGTCCAACGTGATTGGCCGCTGGCAGCCGCTGGCAGAGTTGCTGGCCCTGGCCCGCGCGCAAGGCGCCATCACCGTGGTCGACGGTGCCCAAGGCGCCGTGCATGGCCGCCACGACTTGCAGGCGCTGGGCTGCGACTTCTACGTCTGCTCGTCGCACAAACTCTATGGCCCGGACGGGGTCGGCCTGCTCTACGGCCGCAGCGATGCCCTGAGCAGGCTCCAGCACTGGCAGTTCGGCGGTGAAATGGTGCTGGACGCCGATTACCAGGATGCGCGTTTTCGCCCTGCGCCCCTGGGTTTCGAGGCCGGCACACCAGCGGTCTCGGCGGTCATCGCCCTGGGCGCGGCGCTGGACTGGCTGAACAACCTGGATCACGCCGCCGTAGCCGCTCATGAAACAGCACTGCACGGAGAACTGCTGGCAGGTCTCGCCAGCCGCCAGGGTGTGCGCCTGGTGGGTGAGCCTCGACTGGCCCTTGCCTGCTTTCATGTCGATGGCGTGCATAACGCCGACCTGGCTCACCTGCTCAGTGAACAGGGCATCGCCGTGCGCGCCGGGCACCACTGCGCCATGCCGCTGATGAAAGGCCTGGGCCTGAGTGGGGCGATTCGTGTTTCGCTGGGCCTGTACAACGATGGCGACGACCTGCAGCGATTCTTCAGCGCACTGGATAGCGCCCTGGAGCTTCTGCGGTGACGGAAAACATACCACCCGCCGCCCAGGACGCACTGAAGGCCTTCAGCAACTGCCCCGGCTGGGAGCAACGTGCGCGCTTGCTGATGCAATGGGGCGAGCGCCTCGAACCGCTCAGCGATGAAGAACGCCGGGAAGACAATCGCGTGCACGGCTGCGAAAGCCTGGTCTGGCTGCTAGCCGAACAACGCGATGGCAAGTGGCACTTTCGCGCGACCAGTGACGCTCGCCTGCTGCGCGGCCTGCTCGCCGTGCTGCTGGTACGTGTCGAAGGCTTGAACGGGGAAGAACTGAGCGAGCTCGACCTGGTCGACTGGTTCCACCAGTTGGGCCTGCAACGTCAACTCTCGCCTTCGCGCAGCAATGGCCTCAATGCCGTGCTGCAACGCATGCGCGAGCTCGCCAGCTAGGCAACTCACAACGCCGCTCTATGCAGCGCAACCGCGCTCGCGCAGCGTCAGCCCACGCAGGAAATTGCGCAGAATCTGGTCGCCGCACTCCCGGTAGTGCTTGTGCCCCGGCGCGCGGAACAATGCGCCGAGTTCGGCCTTGGTCATCGGCAAGTCAGCCAATTGCAGAATGGCCTGGATATCGTCATCGCGCAGCTCGAAAGCCACCCGCAGCTTCTTCAGCACGATGTTGTTGCTCAGGCGCTTGGCCACCGGCATAGGCGGCCGGCTTTCATCCTTGCCGCGCTTGTAGAACACCAGCCCCTCGAGCACATGCGCCAGCAGCACATCGTTGCAGGATTGATAGCCGGCATCGTCCTCTGGCAACAGACAAGCGGAAATCAGACTCGGTGCTACGGGGTAGTCCGCCAGCTCGCACAGCGATGCCAGCCTGGCGTCGCTGATATTCAGCAGGTAGCGCAGGCTACGCAGCACATCGTTATTGGTCATGTTTGGGACTCTTGGGAGACATGTAGGTCAATCCAGCACCGCCTGAGCCGGCGCACTGGGTCGCCACTCATCGGCGTTGCCAGTGTTGAGTGCCTGCTGCAAACGCTGCAGATCACCGCGCTCGGCGAAGCGGCGCAGGCTGACGTTGAACTGCTGCAACAACTCGGCGCCCTCGGCGTCGTCCTTGCGGAACATCAGGCGCAGCGGCTCGGTATTCAACTGACGGGGATGGTGGACGATGTTGCCGCTATCCTTGGGAAACAGACGACGCAGCATTGCGTAGCCAACCGCACGATCCTGCGGGTGCAGGTCGATACGCCCCAGCTCCAGCAGTCGGAAGCTGGTGTCTTCCTTGCCGCTCTGCTCCACGTTCAAGCGCCCGGCCTGCATGGCCGCGTCGAATGCCGGGCCGTAGGAATAGCCCAGAGTCGTACCGATGCGGTAATTCAGCAGATCATCGACGGTCGTCCAGTCGAAGGCATGGTCACGGCGATAGAACAGCACGATCTCTCCACGCACCATCGGGTCGCTGCAGACACCGTAGTTGAGCCGACTGGGCGTACAGCTGTAGGGCATGATCGCGTTCAAATGCCCCTGCTGCAGCATCAATACGTTGCGATCCCAGGGATGGAAGATGTATTCGACGGCGTAGCCGACATCAGCGAATACGGCACTGACCAGACGCCCCAAAGCGCCGCCATCAGGGCGCTCCTGATCGATATAGGGCGCCCAGTCGCCAGTGCCGATACGCACTTTCTGCAGTTCGGCCTGAGCCGGCACCGAGATCAGGGCGGCCAACAACGCAGACAGCGCCAGAGAGGCGAGCATCCGTGCCCGAGGCCCTCTCAGCGAGACGCAAATAAAACGCCGGGAGCGTTTTTTGACGTCGCACTGCGACGGCCCGCAGGGTTGCCGCCAAGAATGGCGGGCAACAGAGAACAGGTACGACACAGAACACCTCAAATTCCAACAACAGGCCATGCATCCTGCCTCGCCAACTGCTGCCACTCCTTTGGCCCAGCATAGTCAAGTACCACGCACACGCCCGCCTTTGTGGACGGGTGCCTCTGGCGGTCACCTTGCCGCAGTAGTACAAGTGAGGCCATCACTCGCCTGCGACGGTTTATCACGCAACCGGTTTGCGCTCTGCCGGACGCCGAGCCCCAGCCACCAGCTTGTCCACCAGCTTGGCCGCAGCAGCCATGCCAAAGCTGGCGGTGACCATCATCACGGCGCCGAAACCACCCGCACAGTCCAGTTTCACGCCCTCACCGACGAAACCCTTGGCCTGGCAGACCGTACCGTCCGGCTTGGGATAACGTAATTGCTCGGTGGAAAACACACAGGGCACGCTGTAGGTGCGCCCCGGCGTACGGGAAAAGCCATAGTCGCGGCGCAGCATGCTGCGCACCTTGGCTGCCAGTGGGTCGTTGAAGGTCTTGTTCAGATCGGTGACCTGAATCTGCGTCGGGTCGACCTGCCCACCAGCACCGCCAGTGGTGACGATCTGAATCTTGCGTCGCTTGCACCAGGCAATCAGCGCCGCCTTGGCCGGTACGCTGTCGATGCAGTCGATCACCCCGTCGAGCTGTTCGGTGATGTACTCGGCCATGGTTTCGCGGGTGACGAAGTCCGCCACGGCGTGCACCACGCAGGCCGGATTGATGGCGCGGATGCGCGCAGCCATCTCATCGACCTTGGCCTTGCCCACCGCGCCTTCGACGGCATGCACCTGACGGTTGGTGTTGGTGATGCAGACGTCATCCAGGTCGAACAGGGAAATCTCACCCACCCCCGAACGCGCCAGGGCCTCGGCCGCCCAGGAGCCGACACCACCGATGCCGACCACCGCCACGTGCGCCGCTGCCAGGCGCTGATAGCCCTCCTGGCCATAAAGCCGGGCTATGCCGCCGAATCGCTGATCGTCTGTGCTCATCTCACCCCCCTGAACGAAGCCGCGCATTATAGGGATAGCGCTCTGCCCACCCAAGTCCACCAGACAGCCGGAGGCACCCGCGCAGGCAGTAGTTTTTCAGGCAGCCTGCTAAGATGGCGGGCTTTCACGCCAGCTGCTGTACCGGAGCCATCATGACCGCCCCCCTCTCCCCGACGCTCGAACTCGCCTTCGACCTGATCCGCCGCCCATCCGTGACCCCGGTCGATGAGGGCTGTCAGGAACTGATGATGCGCCGCCTGGCCGCCTGCGGTTTCGCGGTGGAGCGCATGCGCATCGAGGAAGTGGAGAATTTCTGGGCCAAACACGGTGGTGACGGCCCGGTGCTGTGCTTCGCCGGCCATACCGATGTGGTGCCCACCGGGCCGCTGGACGCCTGGCAGTACCAGCCATTCGACGTCTGCGTCGATGCCGACGGCATGCTCTGCGGCCGCGGCGCGGCGGACATGAAAGGCAGCCTGGCGAGCATGATCATCGCTGTCGAGCGCTTCGTCGCCGACTACCCCAACCACAAGGGCGCCATCACCTTCCTGATCACCAGCGACGAAGAAGGCCCGGCTCAGCACGGCACCAAAGCCGTGGTCGAGCGCCTGCGCGAGCGCAACGAGCGCCTGGACTGGTGCATCGTCGGCGAACCGTCGAGCACCACTCTGCTCGGTGACGTGGTCAAGAACGGCCGTCGCGGCTCGCTCGGCTGCACCCTCACCGTGTACGGCAAGCAGGGCCACGTGGCCTACCCGCACCTGGCGAAGAACCCGATTCACCTGGCCGCTCCGGCGCTGGCCGAGCTGGCTGCCGAGCACTGGGATCACGGCAACGACTACTTCCCGCCGACCAGCTTCCAGATCTCCAACCTCAATTCCGGCACCGGTGCCACCAACGTCATTCCGGGTGAGCTAAAGGCGGTGTTCAACTTCCGCTTCTCCACCGAATCCACCGTCGAAGGTCTGCAGCAGCGCGTCACTGCCATCCTCGACAAGCACGGCCTGGACTACCACCTGGAGTGGGCGCTGTCCGGCCTGCCCTTCCTCACCCAGCCGGGAGACCTGCTCGACGCCGTGGCCGCCAGCATCAAGACCGTCACCGGCCGTGAAACCACGCCGTCGACATCCGGCGGCACCTCGGACGGGCGTTTCATCGCGACCCTGGGTACCCAGGTAGTCGAACTCGGTCCGGTCAACGCTACCATCCACCAGATCAACGAACGCGTACTGGCCAGCGACCTCGACCTGCTCACCGAGGTTTACTATCAGACCATGGTCAAACTCCTCGCATGAGTCTGATCTGTCCCATCTGCCAGGCGCCGCTCGAGTCCAACGGCAGCGGCCTGGCCTGTGCGAACCGGCACAGCTTCGACCGCGCCCGGCAGGGTTACTACAACCTGCTGCCGGTGCAGCACAAGAACAGCCGCGACCCTGGCGACAACGCCGCCATGGTCGAGGCGCGCCGACGTTTTCTCGACGGCGGCCACTACGCACCGCTGGCCGCGCGCCTGGCCGCACTGGCAGCTGAGCACCAGCCCGCACGCTGGCTGGATATCGGTTGCGGCGAGGGTTACTACACCGAGCAGATCGCTCGCGCCCTGCCTGCCGCTGACGGCTACGCTCTGGACATCTCCCGCGAGGCAGTCAAGCGCGCCTGCAAACGCACCGCGCAATTGAGCTGGCTGGTGGCGAGCATGGCCCGCGTGCCGCTGAGTGACGCCAGTTGCGAGTTGCTGGCCAGCGTCTTCAGCCCCCTCGACTGGGCCGAGGCCAAGCGCCTGCTCGCCTCCGGTGGAGGCCTGCTGCGCATGGGGCCGACCCGTGTGCACCTGATGGAGTTGCGGCAGAAGCTGTACGACGAGGTGCGCGACTACGACGACGAGAAACACCTGGCGCTGATCCCGCCCGGCATGCACCTGGCCCACAGTGAAACCCTCGAGTTCCCGCTGCACCTGAACGACGCTCAAGCCCGCGCCGACCTGCTGGCCATGACGCCACATGGCTGGCGTGCCAGCGCCGAACGCCGTGAAGCGGTGATCGCCGAGCCCTTCGAAGTCACCGTCGCCATCCGCTACGATTGGATCGTTAAAGACTAGGACTGACCGCCATGCGCCAACCCGATATCGAGATCTACCTGAAAGACGCCGAGCGCGACGCCGTGGCCCAGTGGCTGGGCGAAGCCCTTGGCCAATGCAGCGAGTGGCAACAGAAAGGCCAGACCTTCAAATGCAAGGCCGGCGATGTACCGGTGACCTGGCTGCCGAAAGCCGTGGGCAAATGGCACAGCCTGTACCTGGAAAGCGACGCCACGCCCTGGGCCGATGACCTGGCCTGCGCCCGCGCGGCCCATGCCGCACTCGGCGTGCAGGTTCGCTGCGCGCCCGGCACCTGGGTAGAAGACGAAAGCGATGAGGAAGCCGATCGCTGGATCAAGGTCGATGCCGACGGCGAGACAGAAATCATCTGGCGCACCGAATAACTCGGTAAATCGGGGAGATCGTGCCAGGCATTCGGGTAGGGTTTCGCGGGATCGCCCAGGTCGTGCGCGCCAAGGCCGTAATGCGGTTTTCGGTGCGCACGGCGCACCCTACCGAGGAGTCGCCAGACACAAAAGCCTCGTCCGATCAGCCCTACGCACCAGGCGCAAGATCGGTGCAACCGCATCCCCCTGTGCCTCGCCTGGGCGCGCCGCAAGCCCTGAAAAATATCCAAAGACCGTTTATCGGTAAAAATATCCTTTATTTTTCAAAAACTTAATTAGTTATCTAGCTAAGCATTGGCGTACTTCCTGCTTGCCATCACCGGCATAGTTCCCTAGGGTAGTTCGCATGTGGTCCTTGATTGCCCCCATCAGTTCATTGCTGAGCGGGGTCGCGTTACTCCTGCTTGGCAATGGTCTGCTCAACACCCTACTGACCCTGCGTGGCGTCGCCGAAGGCTACTCCACCACGATGCTCGGCCTGATCATGTCCGGGTACTTCGTCGGGTTCCTGCTCGGCACCTGGCTGGCGACACCGCTGGTCAGGCGCATCGGGCACATCCGTGCGTTCGCCTGTTGCGCCGCCCTGGCCGCCATCGCTGCCCTGCTCCACCTGCTGCTGATCGATCCGTGGGTCTGGCTGCTGCTGCGCGTGCTTTACGGCCTGGCGCTGGTAACGCTGTACATGGTCATCGAGAGCTGGCTCAACGCCCAGGCCCCCAACGAGAAGCGCGGCCAGGTATTCGCCGTGTACATGGCGGTCAACCTCGGCGCCCTGGCCCTGGCCCAGCAACTGCTGCACCTGGCCGACCCGGTGCAATTCACCCTGTTCGCCATCGCCGCCATCCTTATCAGCGCCGCGCTGATGCCCATCACCCTCACCCGCCAGGCGCAGCCAGCCCTGCCCGAGTCGCCGCCGACCAACCTGCGTCATCTGTGGCAGATCGCGCCGTTGGCCATCATCGCCGCCGGCCTGTCCGGGCTGGCCATGGGCGGTTTCTGGGGCATGGCACCGGTGTATGCCAGCCTCGCCGGTTTCGACACGTCCGGCGTCGGCCTTCTGATGACAGCGACCATTCTCGGCGGCGCCCTGCTGCAATGGCCCATCGGCATCTACTCGGATCGCCACGACCGGCGCCAGGTGCTGCTCTGGGTGGTGCTGCTGGCGGTCGTTCTGGCGCTGGTGATGAGCCTGCTGCCAGCAGGCACGCTGCTGCTAGGCGCGATCTTCATCTGGGGCGGCCTGGCTTTTGCCATCTACCCCATTGCCGTGGCGCAGTTGATCGACCAGTTGCGCAGCGACGAGATTCTCTCCGGCTCCGCCAGCCTGCTGATGGTCAACGGCATCGGCTCGGTATGCGGGCCGCTGCTGGCCGGGGTACTGATGGAGCAGCTCGGCGCCAGTGCACTGCCGCTGTACTTCGCCAGCACCCTCGGCCTGCTGGCGGCCTACGCCTTCTACCGACTGCGCCATGTCAGCGATCTGGTCAGCGGCGACGCCGCCCACTTCGTGCCCATGCTACGCACCAGCCCGACGGTGCTGGAGCTGATGCCCGATGCACCACCGCAAGACCACGAAGCCGCGGAGGAACCCTCCCCCAACGCCTCCTGAACACCTAAGGAAGGCTGTTTCGGCAAGGCCCCGAGCCTACCCCAAGCAGCCAGAACCCGGCCCGGCTCTGCTTGCATTCGAGCAGAGCCGCAGCGGCCACTTCTGGAGAAACAACGATGCTATTAGCTACCGACCTGGATGGAACCTTTCTCGCTGGCGACCCCGAAGATCGTCTGAGCCTCTACCAGACCATCGCAGCCCACCCCGAAATCAAGCTCGCCTACGTCACCGGGCGCAGCCTGGAGGCAGTACTGCCACTGCTGGCTGACCCGACGCTGCCGCAGCCGGACTACATCATCGCCGACGTTGGCGCGACCCTGGTGCATGGCGACAGCCTGCAACCGATCCAGCCGCTGCAAAGCGTGGTCGATGCGCGCTGGCCTGGCGAAAGCCAGGTGGCCAGTGCCATCGAACCGTTCGGCCTGGAACGCCAGGACGTGCCACAAGCACGGCGCTGCTCCTACTTTTGCACACCCGAGCAGGCGGCCAACCCGGCGCTGCGCGAAATCGCCGACGAACTGGGCTGCGACCTGTTGTATTCCGCCGAGCTGTACCTGGACTTCTTGCCCAAGGGCGTGAACAAGGGCAGCAGCCTGCAGGCGCTGGCCGACTGGCTCGACCTGGATCACGATCAGGTGCTGGCCGCCGGCGACACGCTCAACGACCTGTCGATGCTCAGCGCCAGCTTCCACGGCGTCTGCGTCGGCCAGTCGGAAACCGCGCTGCTGGAAGCCACGCGCAGCCACTCGCGCACCCTGCACGCCAACCGCCCGGGCTGCGGCGGCATCCTCGAAGCCTTCGCCCATTTCGGCTTCCTCGGCGAGCACGGCATCGCCGCCGAACGCCGCCAGGCCGCTCAGCCAGGCAAGGCCGAACTGGTGATGGTCTATCACCGCCTGCCCTATGAGGAATACCGCAATGCCGCCGGCAAGCTACAGCGCCGCCGCCCCACTTCACCCAACGGCATCATCCCCACGCTGCTCAGCTTCTTCGGCGATGGCCGCCCCGGCTCCTGGGTCGCCTGGGCCGTGCACGAGGACGGCGACGAGCCGTTCGACAGCCACACCACGGTGGACGCCGAGCGCTATCCCAAGCTCACAGCCGCGCGGGTCAAGCTGAGCAAGGAGGAAGTCGACGTCTTCTACAAGCGCTTCTCCAAGGAAGCCTTCTGGCCAACGCTGCACACCTTCTGGGAACGCGCCACCTTCAACGAAGACGACTGGCAGGTATTCCTCAAGGTCAACCGCGCCTTCGCCGAGCGCACCGCGCTGGAAGCGGCCGAAGGCGCCATTGTCTGGCTGCACGATTACAACCTGTGGATGGTGCCGGCCTACCTGCGCGAGCTGCGCCCGGATCTGCGCATCGCCTTCTTCCACCACACCTACTTCCCCTCGGCGGACGTGTTCAACGTACTGCCCTGGCGTCGGCAGATCGTCGGCAGCCTGCTGCAGTGCGACTACATCGGCTTTCATATCCCACGCCAGGTGGAGAACTTCGTCGACGTCGCCCGCGGCGTGTTCCCGCTGAAAACCCTGGAACGGCAAAACTGCGCGCCGCGCTTCATCACCTACGGCTGCGCCGTGGGCCTGGAACGCATGACCACTGCGCTGGACACCGGCACCCGCCAGGTCAAACTCGGCGCGCACCCGGTCGGGCTGGATATCGACCGGGTACGTAACGCGCTGGAAGCACCGAAGATCAAGGAACTGATGGGCCAACTGCGCGAGGAAATGAAAGGCGTGAAGCTGATCCTCTCGGTGGAGCGCCTCGACTACACCAAGGGCATCCTGGAAAAACTCAACGCCTACGAGCGCCTGCTGGCCGACAACCCGGAACTGCTGGGCAAGGTCACCCTGGTCACCGTATGTGTCCCCGCGGCCAAGGAGATGACCGTCTACAACGAACTGCAAAGCCAGATCGAACAGGCGGTCGGCCGCATCAACGGCCGCTTCGCCCGCATCGGCTGGACACCACTGCAGTTCTTCTTCCGCAGCCTGCCGTTCGAGGAAGTCAGCGCCTGGTACGCCATGGCCGATGTCATGTGGATCACCCCGCTGCGCGACGGCCTCAACCTGGTGGCCAAGGAATTCGTCGCCGCCCAGGGCCTGCTCGGCGGACGCGGCGTGCTGGTGCTGTCGGAATTCGCCGGCGCGGCGGCCGAACTCAAGGGCGCCCTGCTGACCAACCCGCACGACCCCGCCGACCTGGCGCAGACCTGCTACCTGGCGCTGAACCTGCCCAAGAGCGAAGCCCAAGCGCGCCTGCGCGAGCTGTTCGATATCGTCTGCTACAACGACATCCGCCGCTGGGGCGAGGATTTCCTCGCCGGCGTGCAAATACAGGAAGTGCCCGAGCCACTGACGCTGGCAAGCTGAAACGCATGCCGCCCAGCCGCTCCTACGGTGCTCACCTGCTCGGTAGGAGCGGCTTCAGCCGCGACACATCCAAACCACTTGCAGGGTGCGCCGCGCGCACCAAAGCGGGCGAAGGGATGATGACGAGGGATAGAAAGGGCTTACCCCTCCTGGCTATCGATCACGCAATTGATCATCCACGGCACACCGAAGCGATCGGTGAGCATGGCAAAACGGGTCGCCCAGAAGGTGGACTGCAATTCCATCTGCACCTCGCCACCGGCCGACAACGCCTCGTACAGGCGCTCGGCCTCGGGCACATTGTCCACCTGCAGAGAAATGGAGCAGCCCTTGATGCCTTGGTGCGGATACTGCGGAATGGTGTCGGAAGCCATCAGAATCTGGTCGCCGGTGGTCAGGCAGACATGCATCACCCGGTCATGAAATTCCGGCGGCACCTCACTGGCATCCGGGCTTTCGCCGAAGCGCATCAGCTCCAGCTTGCCGCCCAGCAGCTCGGCGTAGAAGTTGAAGGCATCCTCGCACTGGCCGTCGAACATCAGATAGGCATGTATCTTCATCGCTACTCTCCTTGACTGTCACTGCTGATGCGCGCGCGGATACGTTCTTCCTGCTCACGCAACTCGGGGGTGAACTCGGCGCCGAAATCCTCGGCTTCGAAAATCTGCCGAATCTCGATATCGGACTCGCCAGGCATCGGGTTGGGGCAACGCTTGACCCAGTCGATGCAGGCCTGCAACGACTCGACCTGAAAGATCCAGAAACCGGCCACCAGCTCCTTGGTTTCCATGAACGGGCCATCGATCACCGTGCGCTGCGCCCCGGAGAAACGCACCCGCGCACCCTTCGCGCTCGGGTGCAGGCCTTCGCCGGCCAACATCACGCCAGCGGCCGCCAGCTCCTCGTTATAACGGCCCATGGCCGTGAGCAGCTCCTCGGAGGGCATCAGGCCAGCCTCGGAATCCGCAGTCGCTTTGACAATCACCATAAAACGCATCGCCTTTCTCCTTGTTCGAGTCGAGGTCGCACGCAGGATGGCTCCCTACGGCTGACAATGAACCCAGGTCGGGGTTCTATGCAGTAGTCGAACAGGCGACGGACGAATCGACAGGCATGCTGAAATATTCTTGGTGCGCACGGCGCACCCTACGGGATCGTGCGGTTCGTAGGGTGCGCCGTGCGCACCGCGTCATTCGCCATATGCACCCTCATCCACCCGGGCATCACTGCCCCAATCCGCGGGATACACGCCTTCCTTCACCAACCGATGAAAGCTCGACCACGGCCAATCCGCCACCCGACCGACCAAACCATGCTTCACCGGATTGAAATGCAGGTAATCCATGTGCTGGCGGTAGTCCTCTTCGCCGCAGATGCGGTGCTCCCAGAAACGCCGCTGCCACAGGCCCGACTCGCGGCGCAGGCTACGGCTGAGGCTGACCGCCCCAGGCATCACGACCGCCTGAGAGGTCAGACGCTTGATCATCGACCAACGCAAGCCGAAGTCGGCATCGCCTTGCGGCAGGCGCCAGAGGCAATGCAGGTGATCAGGCAGCAGCACCCATCCTTCGATGGCGAAGGGATAGCGAATACGAACCTGTTCGATGGACTTACGTAAAGCAACGCGCAACGGCGCATCGGTCAGCAGGGTGTGACGCTGGTGGCTGACCAGCGTGAAGAAATAGCAGGCGCCAGCATCACGGGCGCGGCGGTAATTGGACATTCCTTGTCTCCTGAATCCTTGCCGGCAGATTCAGGATAGTCGGCGGTGCGCACGGCGCACCCTACGCAACCGTAATCCTCGTAGGGTGCGCCGTGCGCACCGAATCCAACTCGGATCAGACGCGGAAGCGGCTGACCATCGATTGCAGCTGGTTGCCCAGACGCGCCAATTCGGCCGAGGACTTGGCCGTCTCGTCACTGGCGGTAGCGGTCTGTTCGGCAACGTCGCGCACGTTCAGCACACTGCGGCCGATTTCCTCGGCCACCGCGCCCTGCTGCTCGGCGGCGGCGGCGATTTGCTGGTTCATCGACTGGATGTTGGACACCTTGTGGTTGATCACACCCAGCGCATCACCGGCCTTGCGCGCCAGAGCCACGCTGCCCTCGGTGAGGCTGCGGCTTTCCTGCATGACGCTGGCCACCTGCTGGGTGCCGCGCTGCAGGGCGGCGATCAGGGTTTCGATTTCTTCGGTGGACTGCTGAGTGCGCCGCGCCAGCCCGCGCACCTCGTCCGCGACCACGGCGAAACCACGCCCCGCATCACCGGCACGCGCCGCCTCGATGGCGGCATTGAGCGCCAGCAGGTTGGTCTGATCGGCGACGGACTTGATCACGTCCATGACGCTGCCGATCTTGTCGCTCTCCTGCTGCAGCAGGTTCATGGCGTCGGTGGAGCGCGCCATTTCCTGCGCCAGCTCCTCGATCTGCTCGATGGCCTCGGCCACCACCTGATCGCCCTGATGCGCTTCCCGATCCGCATCCGAAGCGGCCAGCGAGGCCTGCTCGGCATTGCGCGCCACTTCCTGCACAGTCGCGGACATTTCCTGCATGGCGGTCGCCACCTGATCGGTCTCCAGCTTCTGACTGTTGACCCCGGCACTGGTCTGCTCGGTCACGGCCGAAAGCTCCTCAGCGGCGCTGGCAATCTGGCCGACGCTGTCGCGGATGCCACTGATCAACTGACGCAGGGTATCGCCCATGCGCTGCACGCCCTGTTGCAACATGCCCAGCTCGTCGCGCCGTGTGGTCGGTGGCAGTGCCGTGAGATCGCCCGAAGCGATGCGTTCGACCACCGCCAGGGTGTCGCTCAGCGGGCGGGTGATCTGACGGGTGATGACCCAGGCCGAGAACACGCCCAGTGCCAGGGCCAGCAGCGTGGTGATGATCTGCAGGCTACGCGCGGCCGCGGTTTCGCTGTCGCGACGGTCGATCTGAACCTGTGCCAGCGCCTCGCTCAACCTGACGATCTCGTAACCCTGCTGGGTCAGCTCGACGCGCGCGGCAACGATGGTGTCGTTGGCCTGACGAAAACGCTGCACCGCCAGCCGATAATCATCCAAACCACCGCGCACGGTATCGATGGCCGCGCTCTGCTCGCCGGCGAAAGCCGCGGCCAGTTCATCGATGCTCTTCACCGCGCGCTCGACCTGGGCGGTCACCAACTGCTCGGTCTGCGCATTGGGATTGGCCGTGTAGCCGCGCACTTCGTAACGCGTCAGTTGCAGGTTTTCACGCACGTCACGCACGGCCTGATAACGGCCAGGACGGCGCTCGTCGTACTCGCTCATCTGCTGCACGACGCTGTAGAGGCTCTCCAGGTCGGCGAACGCCTTGCGTGCCTGCACGCCCATTGCTTCACGGGCGGCGCGCGCCTGGCGATAAGCCTCGACCATACGACTGAAGGACTGCTGATAAAGCTCGATCTGCTCGGCCTGCTGCGCCAGCAGACGCACGTTTTCCTCACTGCGGAAACGGCTGCGCACATCGGCATGGGCGGTGCTGTAGTCGGACAGCGACTTCTGCACCTGCTCGGCAATTTTCTCGTCGCCATCGTCCAGCATGTAACGCAGGCGATTGACCCGCAGCTCACTGAGCAGGTTGTTGAGGTGGCTGATGTCCGCCGTCCAGTCGCTGCGCTGGATCAGACTGCCCATGCTGTTCCAGGAAACGCTGGCGAGGACCAGGGTCAGTGCCAGCACCAGGCCGAAGCCAAGCGCCAGCTTGCGGGTGACGCCAAGATTGGCGAACCAGGTGTTCATAAACATTCTCCAACTGCGGATATTTCAGGTTTCGCTGGAGAATTGTTTTTGTTGAAGCCAGCACGGGGTCAGCAGACGCCCAAGGCGACCAACACGGCACAGTGGTTAAATCCTTTTGTCGCGCCAGTGGCCAGCGGCCACCACGCAGTGCTATTCAGGCCAGTAGCTGCAACGCCTCGCTGCTGCACTGCCGGATACGCGACCAATCACCGCGCTCGACCCAGTCACGCTGGAACATCCAGGTGCCGCCGACGCACATGACGTTGGGCTGCTCCATGTAACGCTGCAGGTTGTCCACGGTGATGCCGCCAGTGGGGCAGAAACGTACGCCACCGAAAGGACCGGCCAGCGCCTTGAGCGCTGCCACGCCGCCGCATATTTCCGCCGGAAACAGCTTGAAGCGGCGATAGCCCAGGGCATAACCGATCATCAGCTCCGACGCGCTGCTGACGCCGGGCAGCAGCGGCAACGGATTGTCCAGCGCGGCCAACAGCAGCTCACGGGTGCTGCCCGGCGTGACGATGAACTGCGCACCGGCATCGGTCGCAGCGGCCAGCATCTGCTCATCGAGCACGGTGCCCGCACCGACGCAGAGCTCGGGGCGTTCACGGCGCAGGCGGCGGATCGCCTCCAGGCCATGCTCGGAGCGCAGCGTTATCTCCAGCACGCGCAGGCCGCCAGCAGCCAGCGCATCGGCCAGCGGCAGGACATCCGCCTCACGGGCAATGGTGATCACCGGCATGATCCGCGCCTGAGCGCAGATGCGGTCGATCTCGGCGGTTTTTTCGGCCATGCGCGCACGCAGGCTCTGATCGAGGCTGGTCATCAGGGGCACCAATGGATTTCGAGAGGGGAATTCAGGAAGGCCCGAATCGGCAGACGGGCGATTTCGCCGGGCGCCAGCGCCTCGGCCAATGTCGCCAGCTTGGCCTGGCCCTGTATCGCCAGCAGCGGCAAACGGGCACTGGCCAGCACCGGCAGGGTCAGGGTCAGACGCTGGCTCGGCTCGCTCGGCGCCTGCATCGGCAAGACACGTCGCTCGCAGCCTGGCTGCAGCGCCTCGGCCAGGTTGGGGCTGGCGGGAAACAGTGAAGCCGTGTGGCCATCGTCGCCCATGCCCAGCACCAACACGTCGATGGGCGCCAGCTCGGCGCAGGCCGCATCGGCCAGTTCGGCGGCCTGCTGCAGATTACCGGCGACCTGATAGAGGCTGAGAAAACGCGCCTCGGCAGCCGGCCCGCAGAGCAGATAGCGGCGCACCAGCGCCTCGTTGCTGCTGGCATGATTGACCGGTACCCAGCGTTCGTCGGCCAGGCTCACCACGACCTGTGCCCAGGGCAGCTCCTGCTGGGCCAGGGCTTCGAAAAAGGCGATTGGGCTGCGCCCGCCAGAGACCACCAGGGTCGCCCGACCACGCGTGGCGATGGCCTGGCGCAAGGCCTCAGCCACCTGCTGGGCCAGCGCATCCGCCAGCGCCTGCGCACTGGCGTGATCATGGGCAAGCACGCCTTCGGGCAGCTTCAGTTCAGAGATCGCCATACCAGCTCCTCCCGTCGCGAGTGATCAAGGCCACCGAGGCCATGGGGCCCCAACTGCCGGCCGTATAGGGTTTTGGCGCTTCGCCGAGGCGCTTCCAGCCGGCGATCAACTGGTCGCACCACTGCCAGGCGTACTCGATTTCATCCTTGCGCACGAACAGGTTCTGATTGCCGCGCATCACCTCCAGCAGCAGACGCTCGTAAGCATCGGGAATGCGTGCACTGCGGTAGGTGTCGGAAAAGCTCAGTTGCAGCGGACCGTTACGCAGCTGCATGCCCTTGTCCAGGCCCTGATCCTTGGTCAGCACCTGCAAGGTGATGCCCTCGTCAGGCTGCAGACGGATGACCAGCTTGTTGCCGATCAACTGGCGCTGCTCCGGAGCGAAGATGTAGTGCGGCGGCGCCTTGAAATGGATGACGATCTGCGACAGTTTTTGCGGCATGCGCTTGCCGGTGCGCAGGTAGAACGGCACGCCCGCCCAGCGCCAGTTGCGGATATCGGCCCGCAGCGCGACGAAGGTTTCGGTGTCGCTGCGGGCGTTGGCGTTCTCTTCCTCCAGATAACCTGGTACCGGCTTGCCGCCGCTGCTACCAGCCACGTACTGACCGCGCACCACGCGCTGGCCAAGTTGCTCAGCGGCAATCGGCTCCAGTGCCTTGAGCACCTTCACCTTCTCGTCACGGATGCTGTCGGCGGACAGGTCGCTGGGCGGATCCATGGCGATCAGGCAGAGCAACTGCAGCAGGTGGTTCTGGATCATGTCGCGCAACTGGCCGGCCTGATCGAAGTAACCCCAGCGGCCTTCGATGCCGACCTGCTCGGCCACGGTGATCTCCACGTGGGAGATGTGATTCTGGTTCCACTGGGTTTCGAACAGGCTGTTGGCGAAGCGCAGGGCAATCAGGTTCTGCACCGTCTCCTTGCCCAGGTAGTGGTCGATGCGATAGACGCGGTTCTCCGCGAACACCCTGGCCACCGCATCGTTGACCGCGCGTGAGGAGGCCAGGTCATGGCCGATGGGCTTCTCCAGCACCACCCGCGTGCGCTCGGCCAGTCCAGCCGCTGCGAGGTTGGCGCAGATGCCGCCATACACCGAAGCGGGCGTGGCGAAATAGGCGATCAGTTGATCCTGTGCACCGACCTGCTCGGCCAGCGCCGGGTAGGTCTCGGCCTCGAGAAAGTCCATGCGCAGGTAGCTCAGGCGCGCCATGAAGCGCTCGACTTCGCTGGCTGTCAGCTCCTGGGCTGGTACATACAGATGCAATGCCTGCTCGATGGCTGCCAGATGCCGCTGCGGCTCGCCCTCGTCCCGGGCGAGCGCGAGGATGCGCGTACCCTCGTGGAGCAAACCGGCGCGATCGAGCTGGTAAAGCGCGGGACACAGCTTGCGCAGAGCCAGATCACCCAGCGCGCCGAACAGGGCCAAGGTGCAGGATTCAAGCTTCAAAGCGGCCATGATTTTATTCTTTTATCAAGATGCACTAGAGATACCGGGTGATAGTGGTTTTATCAAGAGCAAATATTGTTATAGCAACAACATTCCTCCGGATTGAGCGATAATCAGTGGTGAGCACAGGGCGTGATCAGTAGGATAAGCCGGCCTTCTTACCGATCACCGTCACCCCTGGCGCGAAATCGCAAATCCGTTCAACGCCTGCTAGGAGCCCCTATGGACCGCGTGCGCAACCTGCTGGAACAGATCCAGAGCCGCCTGGACGACCTGAACAAGGCCGAACGCAAGGTGGCCGAAGTGATCCTCCACGATCCGCAGCAGGCCACTCGCCTGAGCATCGCTGCCCTCGCCCAGGCTGCCGGCGTCAGCGAGCCGACGGTCAACCGCTTCTGCCGCTCGTTCGGCACCAATGGCTACCCGGAACTGAAGATGCAGCTGGCGCAAAGCCTGGCCAGCGGCGCCGCCTACGTCAGCCGCGCGGTCGCGGCCGATGATGGCCCCGATGCCTATACCCGGAAGATCTTCGGCAGCACCATCGCCTCGCTGGACAGCGCCTGCCAGAGCCTCGACCCGCAGCACATCAGCCGCGCCGTCGACCTGCTGATCCAGGCCCGGCAGATCCACTTCTTCGGCCTTGGCGCCTCGGCCTCGGTGGCGCTGGATGCCCAGCACAAGTTCTTTCGCTTCAACCTGGCGGTCTCGGCCCATTCCGACGTGCTGATGCAACGCATGATCGCCTCGGTGGCGCACACCGGTGACCTGTTCGTGATCATTTCCTACACCGGACGCACCCGTGAACTGGTCGAGGTAGCGCGCCTGGCTCGCGAAAACGGCGCCTCGGTGCTCGGCCTCACTGCCGCCGGCTCGCCACTGGCCAGGGCCAGCACCCTGAGCCTGGACATTCCGCTGCCGGAAGACACCGACATCTACATGCCGATGACCTCGCGCATCATCCAGCTCACCGTGCTCGACGTGCTTGCTACCGGCGTCACCCTGCGCCGCGGCGTGGATTTCCAGCCGCACCTGCGCAAGATCAAGGAAAGCCTAGGTGCCAGCCGTTACCCGGCGGATGAAGAGCCGCTGTAAGCACTAAAAAGCGGGTGCGCACGGCGCACCCTACGGGATCGCTGCACACGGGTAGGGTGCGCCATGCGCACCGCGATAAACCCGAGGCCGACGCGGCAGCCGATCCTGAGGGGCTTCTGGTAGGCTTGCCGGCTTTTCCGAACCTGCCAGGAACCCTCCATGCATGCACTGATCGCCCTCAGCCGCTTCGTCGGCAACACCTTCGCCGTCTGGGTGTTGCTGTTCGCCATTCTGGCGTTCTTCCAACCGACGTGGTTCCTGCCACTGACCAGCTGGATCGTGCCGCTGCTCGGGCTGATCATGTTCGGCATGGGCCTGACCCTGAAAGCCGCCGATTTCCGCGAGGTGGCGCGTCGCCCCTTGGCCGTGCTGGTGGGTGTGCTGGCGCAGTTCATCATCATGCCCGGCACGGCCTGGCTACTGTGCCAGCTGTTCGCCCTGCCGCCGGAAATCGCCGTCGGCGTGATTCTGGTCGGCTGCTGCCCAGGCGGCACCGCCTCCAACGTGATCACCTGGTTCGCCCGTGGCGACCTGGCACTGTCGGTGTCGATCACCTCGGTTACCACCCTGCTCGCGCCCATCGTCACGCCGACATTGATCTGGCTGCTGGCGTCGGAGTGGCTGCCGGTATCCTTCAGCGCGATGTTCATTTCGATCCTGAAAATGGTGCTGCTGCCGATCATCCTCGGCTTGATCGTGCAACGCCTGCTGGGTGAACGAGTGAAAACCGCCGTGGACGTGCTGCCGCTGATCTCGGTGCTGAGCATCGTCGCCATAGTCGCCGCCGTGGTGGCCGCCAGCCAGGCACGAATCGCCGAGTCCGGCCTGCTGATCATGCTGGTAGTGGTTCTGCACAACAGCATCGGCCTGACACTCGGCTACCTGGCCGCCCGCCTGTGCGGCATGCCGCTGGCGCAGCGCAAGACCATGTCCATTGAAGTCGGTATGCAGAACTCCGGGCTCGGCGCCGCTCTGGCCAGCGCCCATTTCAGCCCGCTGGCGGCCGTACCCAGCGCCTTGTTCAGCGTCTGGCACAACCTCTCCGGCGCCCTGATCGCCACGGTCTTCCGGCGCATGGGTCAGGACGCCGAGAAGAGCGCCAACTGACGCACCAATCCGGAGCACCTTGCCCGAGCCGCGCCAATATGCACAATATTGGCGCACGCGAGGACGACCTCCGCATCCTGATCACAGGGTGGCTCATCCGGGGACGGCCCCTTCAGCACTCACTGGAGGTCATCATGTCCTGGATCATTCTGCTGCTTGCCGGCCTGTTCGAAGTCGGCTGGGCCATCGGCCTGAAGTACACCGAAGGTTTCACCCGCCCCCTGCCGACCCTGCTGACCGTCAGCGCCATGCTGGTCAGCCTCGGCCTGCTCGGCCTGGCCATGAAGGAATTGCCACTGGGCACCGCCTACGCGATCTGGACCGGCGTCGGCGCCGTGGGCACGGTGATCGCCGGCATCATCCTGTTCGGTGAATCCATGGCGCTGATGCGCCTGGCCAGTGTCGCACTGATCGTTACCGGGCTGATCGGCCTGAAGATGAGTCACTAAAGCTGGTGCGCGCAGCGCACCCTACAGAGCAGCATCATCGCCTTACTGTAGGGTGCGCCATGCGCACCAATATCAACGCCAATCGCCGCGCAATGCCTCGACCTGAGCCTGCAAGGTTTCGCGCTTGGCCAGCTCCGGCGCGACCGGCGCACCGGCTACCAGACACACCCGCGACCACAAGCGCCGGAAGAAGCCCTTGTTCGGGTCACGACTGAAGAAGCTGCCCCACAGCCCCTGCAACGCCATCGGGATCACCGGCACCGGATTCTCTTCGAGAATGCGCTCGACCCCAGCCTTGAACTCGTTGATCTCGCCATCACCGGTCAACTTGCCCTCAGGGAAGATGCACACCAGCTCGCCGTTGCGCAGGTACTCGGCAATCTTCTTGAACGCGGCGTCATAGATCAGCAGATCCTCGTTACGCCCGGCGATCGGCACGGTGCCGGCAGTGCGGAAGATGAAGTTGAGCACCGGCAGGTCGTAGATCTTGTAGTACATGACGAAGCGCACCGGCCGGCGGATCGCACCACCGATCAGCAACGCATCGACGAACGACACGTGATTGCACACCAGCACCGCCGGGCCTTCTTCGGGGATCGCCTGCAGGCCCTTGTGCTCGACGCGGTACATCGAATGCCCCAGCAGCCAGATGAGAAAGCGCATGCTGAACTCGGGGACGATCTTGAAGATGTAGCTGTTGACCGCGACGTTCATCAGCGAGATCACCAGGAACAACTGCGGAATCGACAGCCCGGCCACGCTGAGGAAGAGAATCGCGACGATGGCCGACGCCACCATGAACAAAGCGTTGAGAATGTTGTTGGCAGCGATTACCCGCGCCCGCTCGTGCTCGACGGTACGCGACTGGATCAACGCGTACAGCGGCACGATATAGAAGCCGCCGAACAGACCGATGCCAAGGATGCAGCCGAGAATCCACCAAGCCTGGCCGTAACCCAGCAGCGCCATCCAGTCATGCAGCCCGTCGCCCTGCGGGAATCCGCCAGAGAACCACCACAGCAGCATGCCGAACAGGGTCAGGCCGATGGAGCCGAACGGCACCAGACCAATCTCCACCTTGTGCCCACTCATGCGCTCACAGAGCATCGAGCCCAGCCCGATACCCAGCGAGAACACGGTGAGGATCAGCGTCACCACACTCTCGTCGCCATACAGCCACTGCTTGGCGTAGGCGGGAATCTGCGTCAGGTACACCGCGCCGAGGAACCAGAACCAGGAGTTGCCGACCAGCGAGCGCGACACCGCCGGGCGCTGGCCGAGGCCGAGCTTCAGGGTCAGCCAGGTCTGACGGAAGATGTTCCAGTCGATGCGCAGCGACGGCATGGCCGGCTCAGCGCGAGGGATGCCCAGACTGGCCAGGTAGCCGATCAGCGCCACCACCACCACGGAGCCGGCGACGATAGGCGCATAGTGACTGCTGGCCATCATGACTCCGGCGCCGATGGTGCCGGCCAGAATCGCCAGGAAGGTGCCCATCTCCACCAGGGCGTTACCACCGACCAGCTCTTTTTCCTGCAGATGCTGCGGCAGGATCGAATACTTCACCGGGCCGAACAGCGCCGACTGCGTGCCCATGGCGAACAGCACGGCGAGCATCAGCGTGAGATTGTTGAACAGCACACCGGCGGCACCGGCAAAGAGGATGAACACCTCCACCAGCTTGAGCTTGCGGATCAACGCGTCCTTGGCGAACTTCTCACCGAACTGACCGCCGAGCGCGGAGAACAGGAAGAACGGCAGGATGAACAGCAACGCGCACAGATTGACCAGAAGGTCGCGGTCGGCGTCCGTGTTGAGCTTGAACAGAATGACGAGAATCAGCGACTGCTTGAAGATGTTGTCGTTGAAGGCGCCGAGCAATTGCGTCACGAAAAACGGCAGAAAGCGCTTCTTGCCGAGCAGAGCGAATTGCGATTGTTGAGACATCGTCCATGGTCCTCGCGGGGGTCGAATTGCCCGCACAGGCATTTGACTGCAATTGCCCAGGCAAAAGCCACAGCGCAAATGCGAACGCCTTGGCGATACGACTTGCCGGGCGCACACCTCGTAGGGTGCGCTGCGCGCACCGGGAATACCGCGATACCAGCTTGGTGCGCACGGCGCACCCTACGAAACCCATCCGGCCCAACCCGTAGGGTGCGCTGCGCGCACCGGGCATACCGCAATATCAGCTTGGTGCGTACGGCGCACCCAACGAGGCCAGCCCCAACGAAGCGCAACTGGAGCTACGTATCGACCTCGCCCCCATATGACAGGCGAAAAAAAACGGCAGCCCAATCGGGCTACCGTTCTCGAACTCGGAGAAAACGTCAGTGCCCTCGCACTGACTACAACCTCACCTGCAATCCCTAGGGAATGCCTGCGCAGTCTGACAAAAGCCAGAGGCAACGTCCGTTTAGCTTTGTTAACTGCCTGCAAAGAAATGTAAACGACGGATGACTGGGCAGTCCGCGCCACGGCACAATCGCGCCCCATGAACACCTATCACCCCGCCTGCTGCAGCGCGCTCGACGATCACGATCCTCTGCCACGCCCACTGGCCGGCGCGCACCTGATCAGCACCCGCTTCGACCCGGCGCAGTTCGCCGCAGGCGACTGCGAGCGTTGCGACATTCCCCCGGTACGCGGCGTGGCCAAGCGCCAGAGTGAATACCTGGCCGGCCGCCTGTGTGCCCGTGAAGCCCTGCGTCGCCTCAACGGCCATGCCATTGCCCCCGCCGTCGGGGAAGATCGCGCGCCACAGTGGCCCGCTGGCGTAAGCGGCTCAATCACCCATGGCGATAACTGGGCCGCCGCCCTGGTGGCCGCCAGCGACCGCTGGCGCGCCATCGGCATGGACGTGGAACGCCTGCTACCAACCGAGCGCGCCCTGCGCCTGCAAGGCGAAATCCTCACGCCAGACGAACTGTCACGCCTCGACGACCTAGACGACCAGGCCCGAGCCCTGCGCATCAGCCTGACCTTCTCGTTCAAGGAAAGCCTGTTCAAGGCGCTCTACCCGCTGACCCTGACGCACTTCTACTTCCATGACGCCGAGCTGCTGGACTGCGACCACGACAGCGCGCGCCTGCGCCTGCTGATCGACCTGAATCACGACTGGCGCACCGGCGCCGAACTGGACGGGCAATTCGCTCTGTTCGACGGCAGGGTGCTGAGCCTGGTGGCGGTAGAGGCCTGACGCCGCTCAAGCAGTGCGCACGGCGCACCCTACGAAATCGCGGGCCGTGCGCACCAAACCCAACACGAATCGCGCCCTACTCTCCCTGACGCCGCGGCCATACCAGGCTGAAGCGCGCACCGCCCAGGCTCTCGCTGCGGCTGATCTGCGCGCGACCGCCGTGCCAATAGATGATCCGGCGCACGATGGACAGCCCCAGGCCATGCCCGCCCGAGGAGCGCGTGCGGCTGTCGTCCAGACGCAGGAAGGGGCTGAACAGCCGCTCCCAGGCCTCCTCCGGCACACCCGGCCCGTCATCCTCGACATCGATGCGGCAACGCTTGTAGCCCACCTGGCAACTGATCAGCACCCGCCCTTCGGCGTAACGCATGGCGTTGCTCACCAGGTTCTGCAGGGCGCGGTGCAGGTAACGCGGCTCGGCCTCGACCCAACAGGCGGTATCGGCCTGCACGCTGAGAATCGCCCCGCACTCCACGCGCACGGTGTTGCTCAGCGGCGCCAACTCTTCGATCACCTGATCGATCAGCGCCTTGAGCTCCACCTGCTGGAAATTCAACGCCGGCGAGCCCTGCTCCAGGCGCGCGTAGGTCAGCATCTCGTCCACCAGCTTGTCGAGATCCTGAATATCGCTGTCCATGCCGTCCATGTACTTGCGCCGGGCCGTTTCGCTCTCGGCATCGGCGATCATCTCCAGGCCGAAACGCAGGCGCGCCACCGGCGTGCGCAGCTCGTGCGACACCGCACGCACCAGCTCGCGCTGGGTACTCAACGAGGTCTGCAGGTGCTCGGCCATGGCGTTGAAACTGCTGGCCAGGCGCCCTACCGAGTCGGCACCACGGGTCGGCACGCGTGCATCCAGACGACCACTGGCAATCCGCGTGGCGGCCCCTTCCAACACGCGTAAACGCTGCTCCAACGAGCGCACCAGCAAGTAGACGATCAAGCCGATCAGGCTCAACCCCAGGGCGCCGATAAACACCAACAACTGCGGCGGATAAGGGTTCATCTGATACAGCGGGCCGATCTCCAGCACCCAGGGTGTGTCGACGATGCCGGAGAACACATGGATGGAATCACCGCCCCTGCCCAGCGCCATTACCGTATCGCCCTCGTCGATACGCCGACGCTGATCGAGATCGAGCAGCGCCTCATCCAGGCGCACCAGATGCAGGTCGAAGCCGAACTGCTTGGCCGCCTTCAACTCAGCCAGCCGCTGCGGCTGCTCGTCGACCGGGTAACGGATCAGTTCATCAATCAGCAGATAGTTGGTGGCCCGCGCCAGCTGCTCGCTGATCTGCTGAATCTCACCGGTCAGCAACAGCGGCTGCTTGCCGTCGAGCAGGCCGTAGACCTTGGCCGAGTGCGGGCCGGTCTGCTGCACCAGCACATGGCCGCGTTGCAGCCGATTGCGCTCGCCCGCCTCCAGGTGCACTTCGTCCATTTCCTGCAAGCGCAGCGGAATGCCCAGCAAGCGCGACCACACCACCAGGGCACGGCGACGTTCCACCTCGCTCATGCCCAGCAGATTGTCCGCCATCAGGCGGAAGGTGCCGCGCGCCAGCCCTTCACGGTACTGGTCGCCACGCACCTCGTTGACCAGGTGCAAGGTGCCGACGCCGAGCAGCGCCACCAGCACCAGGGCGGCGAGCATGCCGCCATAGATACGCAGGAAGATGGAGTTCATCGCGCGGCTCTCTGGCTGCTGAGCAGACCGAAGCAATCCAGGCTGAGATAACGCCCCTCCTGGTACTCGCACTCGCGGCGCACACCTTCGTGGGCAAAACCCAGGCCGCGCAGCAAACCGCTGCTGGCCGGGTTTTCCGTATCCACCACGGCCTCGATGCGGTGCAGATCCATCGCGTCGAAGCCATAGGCGATCACGGCCTCGAGGCTCTCGCGCATCACCCCGCGGCGCCAGTGCTCGGGCATCAGCCAGTAGCCCAGCTCGGCGCGACGGTGGCGCCGCTCCCAGTCGTTATAACCGCAAGCGCCGAGCAGTTCTGCCGGGTTGTCCGGACGGCAGATGCCCCACCAGATGCCCGTGCGTTCGAGCAGCAGTTCGCGGTACCAGTCCATCTGCGCCTGCGTGGCTTCCAGCGTGGCATAGGAAACGCCGTAGTAGCGGATCACCTGCGGGTCGGAAAGGCCAAGGAAGATGGAGCGGATATCCTCCTCGACGATCTCCCGTAAACGCAAACGCCCGGTCTCCAGAACAGGAAACCGGGCGTCTTCGCTGGCGCGAACGCTGTTCGCCGGCTTGCTCAAAGCAGCGCCTCCGCCGCCTCGGCAACGAACAGATAGCCCTTGCTGCGCACGGTCTTGATCATGCGCGGGTGCATCGGGTCATCACCGATCTTGGGCCGAATACGTGAAATGCGCACGTCGATGGAGCGATCCTGGCCGTCGTACTCGATGCCACGCAGGGCGCCGAAGATTTCCTCGCGCGACAGGATGCGCCCGGCGTTGACCGCCAGCAGCCACAGCAGGTCGAATTCGGCGCTGGTCAGCTCGATGCCCTGCTCGCCGAGCCAGGCCTCGCGCATCGCCTTGTCGATGGCCAGCGGGCCGAACTGCAGCCGGCGCGGCTCGCCATCATCGCGCTCAGCCTCGCCGCCCTGGCGACGCAGCAGTGCACGGATACGCGCCAGCAGCACGCGGGGCCGCACCGGTTTGCACACATAGTCATCGGCGCCCATCTCCAGCCCGAGCACCTGGTCCATGTCGTCGGTGCGCGCCGTCAGCATCAGGATCGGCCCCTTGTAGCCCGCGCGCACCTTGCGGCAGATGGTCAGACCATCCTCGCCCGGCAACATCAGGTCGAGCATCACCAGATCCGGCTGCTCGGCGAGAATCCGCGCCGCCGCCTTGGCACCATCGGCTTCGATAGCGACACGCAGGCCATTACCCTCCAGGTATTCCCGGGTCAACTGCGCCAGACGCTGGTCATCCTCGACGATGAGGATCTGCCACGCTTCTTGTTCCACACCCACTCCCCTCTGCACCAGGCCACGGCCGGAAAACGACGCCCATTCTAGGGGCTGCCCCCGCTGCGCGCGAGCGTCAGGCGCAGCGACCTGCAGAACCATCAGCGGTAAGCACAGCACATGCCAAAAGCACTATATATAGTGGTAGTCTGTGCGCTGCCGAACAGCTTCGACATCGCACTGAAATCCACCCGTCATGGGCGACGAACGGTCACCCACAGGCAGAACCAGAAATGACGGGGGCTTGCCCGCCAACACCCACAAGGCACTCACACCTTATCCACAGGTTGTTCTTCGCCGAGTACCTTGCATTGCCTCACACAGCGCACTATCTTGTATCCCCATCGCGAAGCACCCACCAGATATTGGGTTGAAGCGAAATACCGGACACAAGAATCACGCATCGCGCAAGCCCTTTTCGCAGCGTTTTCCGGTAATTGCACCGACAGATTCAAGCAAGCCCAGGCCAAGCCTGGGCTACAGCCGCGGAGCATACTCTCGAAGGTGCCCGTGAGCTGGTCAGGCAACGGACATATTCGTTGACCGACCACTATATGTAGTAGGCGGGGTGTGATAATGCCCCGCTTTGACTTTTGCGCCAGGACGGCATCCGAAGTCGTGCCCTACCTGCCCGCTCTTGCAACACCCCGTGCCCGGCCTCGCTGCCGCGTGCGGCTCAGTTGTTAATGGAATGAACGGCGGACAGGGCGCGGTTTCTAATCGTGACGTCCAACCAGAAAATTACAGAACACGGAGATCCCCATGCAGACCGACATCACTCGCGAGAACCCGCAGGCCGTGGCGCCGCAGACCGACGATTCCTCCCAGAATCTGGCTGCAACCGCTCCCGGCCAGCTACGCGTGATCAAGCGCAACGGCACCGTCGTCCCCTACACCGATGACAAGATCACCGTCGCCATCACCAAAGCGTTCCTCGCAGTGGAAGGCGGTACCGCCGCCGCCTCGTCGCGCATTCACGATACCGTCGCGCGCCTGACCGAGCAGGTCACCGCCACCTTCAAGCGCCGCATGCCGTCCGGCGGCACCATCCACATCGAAGAAATCCAGGATCAGGTCGAACTGGCTCTGATGCGCGCCGGCGAGCAGAAAGTCGCCCGCGACTACGTGATCTACCGCGAAGCCCAGGCCAGCAAGCGCAAGAGCGCCAACGCCGGCAGCGAAATCGCCCAGCCGCACCCGAGCATCCGCATCACCGCCGCCGATGGCAGCCTGCAGCCGCTGGACATGGGCCGCCTGCAAACCATCATCCGCGAAGCCTGCGAAGGCCTGGCCGAAGTCGACGGTTCGCTGATCGAGCGCGAAACCCTGAAGAACCTGTACGACGGCGTGGCCGAGAAAGACGTCAACACCGCCCTGGTGATGACCGCTCGTACCCTGGTCGAGCGTGAGCCGAACTACAGCTACGTCACCGCCCGCCTGCTGATGGACAACATCCGCGCCGAAGCCCTGACCTTCCTCAACATCGCCGCCAGCGCCACTCACCACGAGATGGCCGAGCTGTACGCCAAGGCCCTGCCGGCCTACGTCGAGGCCGGCGCACAGTTCGAGCTGCTCGACCCGAAACTCAAAGAGTACGACCTGGAGAAACTGGGCAAGGCGCTGAACCACGAGCGTGACCAGCAGTTCACCTACCTGGGCCTGCAGACCCTGTACGACCGCTACTTCATCCACAAGGACGGCATCCGTTTCGAACTGCCGCAGGTGTTCTTCATGCGCGTGGCCATGGGCCTGGCCATCGAAGAGCCGAAGAACCGCGAAGACCGCGCCATCGAGTTCTACAACCTGCTGTCCTCGTTCGACTACATGGCGTCGACCCCGACCCTGTTCAACGCCGGCACCCTGCGTCCGCAGCTGTCGTCCTGCTACCTGACCACCGTCCCGGACGACCTGTCGGGCATCTACGGCGCCATCCACGACAACGCCATGCTGAGCAAATTCGCCGGCGGCCTGGGTAACGACTGGACTCCGGTGCGCGCGCTGGGCTCCTACATCAAGGGCACCAACGGCAAATCCCAGGGCGTCGTGCCCTTCCTCAAAGTGGTCAACGACACCGCCGTGGCGGTCAACCAGGGCGGCAAGCGCAAAGGCGCGGTCTGCGCGTACCTGGAAACCTGGCACATGGACATCGAGGAATTCCTCGAGCTGCGCAAGAACACCGGTGACGACCGTCGTCGTACCCACGACATGAACACCGCCAACTGGATTCCGGATCTGTTCATGAAGCGCGTCTTCGAAGACGGCAAGTGGACCCTGTTCAGCCCGAGCGAAGTACCGGATCTGCACGACCTGACCGGCAAGGCCTTCGAAGAGCGCTACGAGTACTACGAAGCCCTGATCGAGTACGGCAAGATCAAGCTGTACAAGACCATCCAGGCCAAAGACCTGTGGCGCAAGATGCTCTCGATGCTGTTCGAGACCGGCCACCCATGGCTGACCTTCAAGGATCCGTGCAACCTGCGCAGCCCGCAGCAGCACGTGGGCGTGGTACACAGCTCCAACCTGTGCACCGAGATCACCCTGAACACCAACAAGGACGAGATCGCCGTCTGCAACCTGGGTTCGGTCAACCTGGTCAACCACATCGTCGACGGCAAGCTGGACATCGAGAAACTCGGCCGCACCGTGAAGACCGCTGTGCGCATGCTCGATAACGTCATCGACATCAACTACTACAGCGTGGATCAAGCGCGTAACTCCAACTTCAAGCACCGTCCGGTCGGCCTCGGCCTGATGGGCTTCCAGGACGCCCTGTACCTGCAGCACATCGCCTACGGCTCCGACGCGGCCATCGAGTTCGCCGACCGCTCCATGGAAGCCATCAGTTACTACGCCATCCAGGCCTCCTGCGACCTGGCCGACGAGCGCGGCAGCTACTCCACCTTCGAAGGTTCGCTGTGGAGCAAAGGCATCCTGCCGCTGGACTCGCAGCAGATCCTGATCGAAGCCCGTGGCCAGAAGTACATCGACGTCGACCTGTCCGAGTCGCTGGACTGGGCGCCGATCCGCGAGCGCGTGAAGAAAGGCATTCGTAACTCGAACATCATGGCCATCGCGCCGACCGCGACCATCTCCAACATCATTGGCGTGTCGCAATCCATCGAGCCGACCTACCAGAACCTGTACGTGAAATCGAACCTCTCCGGCGAATTCACCGTGATCAACCCCTACCTGGTTCGCGACCTGAAGAACCGCGGCCTGTGGGACAGCGTCATGGTCAACGACCTGAAGTACTACGACGGCTCCGTGCAGCAGATCGAGCGCATCCCGCAGGATCTGAAAGACCTGTACGCCACGGCGTTCGAAGTGGAAACCAAGTGGATCGTCGACGCTGCCAGCCGTCGCCAGAAGTGGATCGACCAGGCTCAGTCGCTGAACCTGTACATCGCCGGCGCCTCGGGCAAGAAGCTGGACGTGACCTACCGCATGGCCTGGTACCGTGGTCTGAAAACCACCTACTACCTCCGTGCCCTGGCCGCCACCAGCACCGAGAAGTCCACCATCAACACCGGCAAGCTCAACGCAGTGTCCGCTGGTGGTGACGAAGGCTTCTCGGCCAAGGCTCAAGCTCCTGCCCAGCAGGCAGCCCCGGCCCCGGCGCCAGTACCGAAAGCCTGTGCCATCGACGAACCAGACTGCGAAGCCTGTCAGTAAGGCTTTCGCGTGGATCTGAGCGGCACCCGCGTCGTTGCCTGGTAGGCCGGCCCCCATCACGTACTGAAGTACGCTCAGGGGCTCCGACCTACCAGGCGCCTAGCGCTCACTCGCTCAGCTGCACGCTCGAAGGTCTGATGCCGTTCTAGAGCAAATCAACAGTCAGTCCCCTCTCCCGCTTGCGGGAGACGACTGCAGGGATGCAGGAGGTAGGGTGAAGCAGGAAGCCCGAACCGAGGGCTAGGGAGAGGGCAAAGCTCTTCCGTAGGAGCGGCTTCAGCCGCGAAATTCGCGGATAAATCCGCTCCTACCCGAGCCTTGCCCCTCTCACAAATTCCCGCCCCTCCTCCTCCGGGTCGAGAGGCAACGGTCAGCCAGCAATCCATCGCCTGCTGACCAGTGGTACCCGTTTACCCTTGCGCGCATCACGCAACGGAACATAATTCAAATTATCTGTATATCCATACAGGCCGGTTTATTCACCGGCCCTCACGCAGGAGCCAAGCCATGCTGAGCTGGGATGAATTCGACAAGGAAGACGGCGCAGAAGCAGCCGCCGCAAGCAAAGCCACCGCACAAAGCGCCGGCACCAACTTCGACAAGCTCGACAGCGAAGCTGCCGGCTCGGTCGAGCAGGCACGCGCCGTCGACGCCAACGACTCCGACGCCGTAGCCCGCGCCAAGAAAGCCCTGAACGACCTCGACATCCAGGAAGGCCTGGATGACCTCGAAGGCGCTTCCGCGCGCGTACAGGTCGGCGACAAGCAGATGATCAACGCCCGCGCCGACCTCAACCAGCTCGTACCCTTCAAGTACGACTGGGCCTGGCAGAAGTATCTGGATGGTTGCGCCAACCACTGGATGCCGCAGGAAGTGAACATGAACGCCGACATCGCGCTGTGGAAATCCACAGACGGTCTCAGCGAAGACGAGCGCCGCATCGTCATGCGCAACCTCGGCTTCTTCTCCACCGCCGACAGCCTGGTTGCCAACAACCTGGTGCTGGCCGTGTACCGCCTGATCACCAACCCCGAGTGCCGCCAGTACATCCTGCGCCAGGCCTTCGAGGAAGCGATCCACACCCACGCCTACCAGTACTGCATCGAATCGCTGGGCATGGATGAAGGCGAGATCTTCAACATGTACCACGAGATCCCGAGCGTCGCGAAGAAAGCCTCCTGGGGCCTGAAGTACACCCGCTCGATCTCCGACCCGCAGTTCCAGACCGGCACTCCGGAAACCGACCGCCAGTTCCTGCGCAACCTGATCGCCTACTACTGCGTACTGGAAGGCATCTTCTTCTACTGCGGCTTCACCCAGATCCTCTCCATGGGCCGCCGCAACAAGATGACCGGCACCGCCGAGCAGTTCCAGTACATCCTGCGCGACGAGTCCATGCACCTGAACTTCGGCATCGACGTGATCAACCAGATCAAGATCGAAAACCCGCACCTGTGGGACGCCCAGATGAAGGACGAAGCGACCCAGATGATCCTGCAGGGCACCCAGCTGGAGATCGAATACGCGCGTGACACCATGCCGCGCGGCGTACTGGGCATGAACGCCGCGATGATGGAGGACTACCTCAAGTTCATCGCCAACCGCCGCCTGACCCAGATCGGCCTGAAGGAAGAGTACCCAGGTACTACCAACCCGTTCCCGTGGATGAGCGAGATCATGGATCTGAAGAAGGAGAAGAACTTCTTCGAGACGCGAGTGATCGAGTATCAGACTGGTGGGGCGTTGAGCTGGGATTGATTTCAGGACGCTCAAAATCATTTATCAGCGATAACCATTTCACTAAATGATGAAATGGTTATCGCTAAGTGATGACGAAATACGGAAGGAACTCGACCTGGAAAGCCAAAATATTGGCAAACCTCGAGAGAGGCAGGAATAAGATCAAAAATTTGACGCGAGCTATAATAGCTCGATAAAATCGAGTTTGCGTAGATTCTTACGCAAATAAGAAACCCAGACCGCAAGCGGTCTGGGCTTTAACGGCAATCCAAGGGGGAAAGTTTCTGAGGCCTACCCCAAGGAAAGCACTTCAACCCGATTAGGATTGAAGCTGGGCGCGGATTGTACAGACCAGATCTACTGTCTTCAAACTTTTAGGACGAAATGCCTTAAAGCGCAAGACAAGAAATGCTCTCGCCCCATCCTCGTACGAGTCGGGCTTACCTTGCCAATTAGGAGAAATCTCATGGCAAATGGCAGCAAGCCCGGTGAAAACACCGGAAAAAATGGCGGTATCTATCAGGAACAAGGCCCACGTGGTGGTCTCAAGGACAATTATGCAACCGTCCCAGATCGCACCTCCTTGCCGCCTACCAGCCAACCAGGGCACACCTGGGTGCAGGTAGAACGCACACCTGATAGCAAGCGCTAACGAAAACGATGATGCGGGGCGGCTCCGCCCCGCACTCATCTACAGAGTTTCATGTTTGAATGAGAAAAAATGGGCGAATTTCGCGTTTTAACGAAAAATGCGTTTCGCCGGAATCGAAAAGGTCGAATCAAACCTTTTGTTTTTCTTAATCGAACAGTTCACACCTTAGTAAAGGTGAGCGGTCAAGACCATTACATGGCCAATACGGCACCATTCATGAAGGGAAACTGAAATGCATGACTACGCTGTTTTTGGCCATGACAGAGCAATGATCGGCAGATGGTTAGGTGTTGTATCAATTGCTGTTGCGGGTGGGATATCACAATTTCTGGCTTGGACAACCAACCTGACCGGAATTGATGCATTCACTAGAGCAACCATCGCCACTGGAGCCGTTTATTTCGCCCTACACTGGACGTTCAATAAATGGGCATGGAAAATCCCCTACTTCTCAATACCCGACTTAAATGGAACTTGGGCTCTTCAAGGCCAGACCTTGAATGAAGATGGCAGCACAAGGTTTGATTGGGAAGGAGAAATTGGTATTGAGCAAAACTGGAAAGAAATTTCCGTTCACCTCAAGACCAAGAACAGCCAAAGCCAAAGCTACACGGCAACATTATCCAGACGTCATGGCCCTACCGGCGGGTGGCTATTAAGCTATAGTTATCGAAACGAGCCTGAGCTTGAGAGAACTCATGAACTTAACTCTCACAAAGGCTACTGTGAGATTGAGATAGATAAAACTCTATCCATGGGAAAGGCCTCATACTTCAACAGCAGTGGCAGAAGAACTTTCGGCACTATCACACTGAGGAAGACAGCATGATTGACTTCGAAAGCCGACTTAAGTCACTGAAAGAACGCAGACAAGGCTCTCGCGAGAGGGCTATCTTTGAAACCATGGACTCCTACTCTGCCAATCGAGCAATTTTGACAGGGCAAGATGTCAGAAAAAAAGAGTTTTTTGAACTTCTCAAGGAATCTACAGGCATTAAATATGCTGTCGGTGCAATGGCTGCAGTTGACGAAGCAGCGACCAAAGTTTCGGTCCGGGAAGGTGACAGGGTCGCAGACAGCCTGATCAAAAGCTTAACTGGGGCGGGAGAGTCTGTCACCAAGAGACTTCAAGGCTCAGTCGCCTTGGATATCCACATAAAGGGACACTCCGATGTTGACATGCTGATTATTGTGACCAATCCCGTCAACATCGAACTCCCACAAGTAACATCAAATGGCTATTCTCCAGCCACTGACCCTAGAAGTCTCTTGCAAATAATTAGAGACGTTCGTACAAAATCAGAAAATATATTGCCTGCAAATTTCCCAAAGGCTGATGTCGACTGCTCAAATAACAAATCCATTTGCATAAGCGGTGGAAGTCTTTCTCGGGATGTAGATGTAGTTCCGGCACTCTGGTTTGATACCATCCAGTATCAGCGCTCATTTCAAGAACATGATCGCGGTGTAAAAATCTACCACAAAGGCGATGACAAACTACTGCTGAATTTTCCGTTCTCGCATATCAAGCTAATAAATGACCGAGACGCTCAATATAGTGGAAACTTGAAGTGCGTTATTCGGCTAATGAAGAATATGATTGCCGACATGCCAGAATACAAGAAACGCATAGTCAAGCAACTTAGTAGCTACGACTTGGCAGCAATTGGATATCACATGAATAGCGACCTTCAGGCCCCCTATTACATGAGACTCTCTCTTATTGAAAAAACAAGAGCCCACCTGAATCTCTTGCTTGCAGCAAAGGATTATCGCAACTCACTGTTCGTGCCAGACAAGAGCCGTAAAATATTTGACACCGAGGGAAAAACCGAGGCGCTGTCTATTCTAAGTAAAGAAATGGATGACCTAGCTTTTTCGATATTCAAAGAGCTTCGCCCCTTCCAAGGCGCATATGACTCATCCACTATATTGACTAAGTCAATTTTTTGATCGCTCCCACGCTCCGAGGGTAATTGCCGTAGGCAATCGGGGGCAGACCACGATTTATCGTCTCCTTCCAATACCTGTTTCGCCCTTACGGCGAGTCACTTGACTCGCTTCGCTCGCCCTTCGGGCCAGCCTGCGGCTGTTACTCCGCTGCGCTCCGTTTCTCTTTACTCGCGCAGAAAGTAACCAAAGAGAAAGCGCGCCCGGCATCCGGGTTTCGCTACGCTCAACTCCCCTCGCTCCGGCGCTGCTCCGAGGGTCGTCGCGAAGGGCCATCCCTGGCCCATCACTCCTCGCTTGGCATCCATGCCAAACGCCCCTCTCCACAGCACCTCCACTCGGCCTCCTGACGGGAATCGGGGATCGCGGTGTTTGAACGTGTTGTGGAAGGCAGAGCAAAAAAGCAAAAGCAGAGCTTAAAGCGAGAGCATTGCGGCCAAGCCGCAATGCTCTCGCTTTGTTTGGTGCTGGATCGCCGATCTCGCAGACGACGCCAAACGTCCCGTCAGGAGGCCGAGTGGAATCGTTGTGTAAGGGGTTGAGCGGCATGGATGCCGCGAGAGCCGCGATGGGCCAGGGATGGCCCTTCGCGGCGTGCCCCTGAAACAGCGGTGGAACGAGGGAACCCGACGAAGTCGGGCCGGATGCCAGGGGCAAGATCTCTTGGTTACTTCTGGGGCGTTTGCCAGAAGTAACCCGCCGTAAGGGCGGAACCGGTATCAAGCGCCACACATTAGCGGCGGGATCACGCAAAACAAACCATCACAACGGTGGATGAAAAGAGCGTCATTCGCCCTACGAAATCACCGTCCTTGACCACTACTACCCACATCCCTACCCTAAGCGGCAGCGCCTAAGAAACGCTTCACGCAGCGGCAATACTGCTCCCGAAAGCAGCGGTGTATTCCATTGAGGTAATGGATATGCCTACCCAATCCGCATCCCCCACCATCCCCGCCCTTCCCGGCGAAATCCTCATCCCCCAGACCTTCACCCGCCACCGCAGGCAACTACGCGCCCTGCTGATCGAACAGCAATGCTGGTTCTGCGCAATGGATCTTGGTCGACTGATCGGCCAACCGCATCTGGACGAACGCGCCACACGCTCACTCGATACCGATCAGCTACTCGATGCCGTAATACTCAACACCCACGGCCAACCGGAGACGACACGGCTGATCAGCGAGTCCGGCGTCTATGCCCTACTGATCCACTACTACCACCCCGAGAATCGCTGCATTCGCCGCTGGATCACCACCGACGTGGTGCCAACGCTGCGCGAAACCGAACACCCCAACGAGCGCCGTCCAAGACGCGAAAACCGCCAGGGGCTGTCGCTGCTGCATTGGCAAGGCGATACCTGGATACCTTACCGGCCTGCGTGACCAGCGCCACTCAGAGGGTGGATGGCCACAGGGTCATCCGCTTGACACGCTACTTTTCCAGCTCGTGCAGGATATCGGCGCTGGGTATCCGTAAAACGCCCGAGCGATAGGCTTTGAAGCCATAGGCAGCAAGTAGCCCGGACTCCACCTTACGAGGCGTTAAGAACGCCCCAAGCCGGCAAGCGTTACAATGCCGCCCGCCGATTCATGAGAGCCTGCCTTGCCATGTTCACCCTCACCCACCTGAACACCCCACCACCCGAATCCCTGAAAAGCCAGGTGCTGCAGATGGTGGTGGATTACTTCAGCGATATCAGCCCGGTGCCCCTGGCGCCCAGCAACCCGCTCTATCAGTTGTACCAGTACGTGATCGGCTACGAAGTGCATCTACATCTTCAGGCCATGAATGGTGAAGCGGATAGCCCCGCGCAGCTGCTGCTGGCTCTGGATGATGAAGACCCGTCCCAGGTGCTGGGTTTCACTCTTTATCTGCCAAGCCAGGATGACCCCGAAGCCTGCACCCTGAGCTATATGGCCGTACAGGCCAGCCACCGCCAGCACGGTGTCGCCCGGGCCATGCTGCGGCAACTCATCGAGCGCAGGCCGCATGTCGAACTGACGTGCGTGGCCAGCAAGGTGCCCTACTTCGAAACGATGGGGTTTCAGGTACTGGCCGCACATGGCTCGCAGGTGCTGATGAATACCCGTGACCAGCGCTCCGACGGTATGGTGGCGGTGCAGGATCTGGCGCCGGTGTTTCAGTCCACCGAAGTGCGGCAGATTCACGCCTACTTGGTAAAGCAGCACGGTAAGCAGGCAATGAGCGAGGCAGAAACACAGCGTGACTATTACCTCGATCAGTTGGCCTACGAGGCTCAACAGCTAGTCCGCGAGCGTCTCACGCCAACCATTCACTAGCAGAGTTTGGCGCCGCCACCTGAATCAGTCACCGCGGTCGGTAGCAGGAACCGCGGGAACGACCGCCAACTCACGCAGGATATCTGCAGTCGGTATCCGTAAAACGCCCGAGCGATAGGCTTTGAAGCCATAGGCAGTGGCCCGATAAACACAGGGTACTGACTGCCTGGCGCCCAGCAGCTCACGCAGCTCCTGCGCCTGCAGAACGCGCTGGCTACGCCCCTGATTGAGGTTCTCGACGAACATGATCGACGAGTGAAAGACGAAGGGGGAAACAGTCGGCCCTGCTGCAAGAGAAGAAATAAGTCCCTTCGCTACATACCGCTCAGAGCTGTGCGCGTTGGGCACAGCATCACCAACGAGCGAACAACGCAGCAGTCCGCCAACGGGAGAATCTTCGGGTTTGAAGATATTCAGAAGGTCGGCATCAGCGGTAAAGCTGAGCTGATAACTATTGGCACTCTGCCTGGAAAACCCGAGATAAACCAATTCGGCAGGCGGGATGTGATGATTCTTGGCGCAGCCCAGAAAGAATGGCAACACGGCTAGCGGTAGATACCTGATCACGACAGCTACCTTGTGCGCCAACCCCGCAACGATCACTGAATGCCTACTTCCCGAAAAATGTCTGCAACCGGCACCCGCATGGTTGCCGAACGATAAGCCTTGAAGCCAAACGCGGTCGCCGTATACACGCAAGGCACGAACTGTTTGTCTTGTAGAATGCGCCGCAACTCGTCAGCATTTAGCGTACGCCGGCTTCGCCCGCCATTCATATTCTCATAAAAACTCAATGCCGAAGAGTACACAAATAACTCGCCATTCCGAGTTGGTTGAGAGACTGAAACCAAGCCGCTTGCTGAATATTGGTTAATAGTAGGATCCACTGGCATCTCATCAACGCCAAGCGAGCATCGAAGTATGCTACTAATAGGACGTTCACCTTTCTCGAAAACGTTTAAAAAATCAATATTGGACAAGAATACCACTTCATAGAGCGAGACCTCTCCCTCACGACTAAGCTCAACATAGTTCAGCTCTGCAGCAGGTGAATTGTGATTTTTCGCACACCCAAGGAATAGCGGTACGACTATCAACCAAAGGTATTTATACACGACAACCACCGTCAATATAGCTAATAATGGACTCAAACAAAATATCAGAAGCAGATGCACCATCACGCACAGCATTGACAAACATACCTAAGGCAGAGGCGTGATTGATATCCATATGAGCATTGACATCCGGGCCACTGCCTATTTCCCACTGCTCACCGAAATTAGCGATCGAGTCAGAACTGTTAGGGCGTTTTGGAGTTGCTCGAACATTAATCCAGTAACCACTAACAGGCTCAGGCTTGCTGAAGTAAATATCAGATCCAAGCCAAACCAAAGCACCCTCCCCCACCGGGTCTAGGGTAATAAGCATTTCCACTTTATATTCTTTTTCGCTCAGAATCTTGGAAAGATGAGCACCATTCCATCCTCCCAGGCTATGCCCGACTATGTAGACAGGCATTGATTTGTCTGGAATTCCCTTATACACGTTTTTATCAATATCCTTACCACCTCTAACATCGCCATACCCCAAGTAATGCGATTGATAAAAATCGTAGCGCCCAGATCGCTTCATACGATTATCAAAATTATCAAATACCTCTTCGATGTTCTTATAAGGGCCTGCCATATAATACGATTCCTTATCACCAGCCCCGCCAATAAAGAAAACAACCACCCTACAATTGGTGGCTTCAACGACTTTAGGGCCCTGATTTTCTGAAGGTGTCAGTGTGGGCGACGCGGCCAGGGTTGCGGTCTTCCCGCTTGGTAGAACGACTGTTTGAGCTTCCATGCTCAGTCCTCAATGTAGATTTCGATGGTTTCAGCGCGGACAGAATGGGTCACCAATTTAGTGAAGCCGTTTTCATCTGATTGGCCGTATTCAAAGCGTCCGTCTTCGTGCTTGATTGCATAATTCCTGTAGGTCAACGGTCTTCCGCTGCGCTTATCGACCAACTGGAAACGATCACTGAAAGCAGCCTGAATGATCAGAGGCAACACCGGAACGAAGGGCGCTCCGCCGCCACTGCTACCGATGATCACCGTGCCTGAACCGGCAATGACCGTATTCCCATGCCCGCCGACACTGCCGAGCGTCGCGGCATTCAGGCCGTTGATGAATACGGTTGGGGAGACGTTGGACGCAATTGGGCTGCCACAGGCTGACGTGTCACTGAGCCGGGCGGCGCTCAGGCCGTCGAACAGAACATCACCGGAACCGCTGACGATGGGGTTGGTGCCATGCCCTGGAATCGGGCAGGCGGTGGGGTCGCTGAGGCGCGCAGCAGGTTTGCCGCTCATTCATACACTCCTTGATCCAAGATCTTCGATGAGAGAACGCTTTACTCCATGGCGGCATTCTAGTGATCTGGCCCGACTCGACGTTGAACCATTGCACAGGCCTGGAATAACGCTCCTTACAATGGCGTGTACGCTGATTGCTCTCATATGCCGATGTATCCCGACAGGCCGTTATCCATTGCAGCGCTGGAAAGCGGCCACACAAGAGCACAGGGCGATCAGGCGTGCGCAAACGCGTAACCGCCAACTTCTCGCTAGCCTTTGCCTTTCTTCTTGGCAATCGCCTTCACCCGCGCCGCAGCCTTCTGCACACAGGCCATCTTCTCGGGGCGTTTCATGCCCCGCCATTTGCGGATTTCCTCGCGCGTGCGCCCGCAACTGACGCACAGCTCGCTGTTGAGCTGACACAGCGACACGCAGGGGTTCTCAATGTCCTTGGCCACGTTTTCCCCTTGCCGGCTGCTCGACCGAAAACGCGATATGCGCGGCGACACTGGAAACGCTGATGCCCACTTCATCGAAGGCGGCCAACGTCAGCGCCAGCATTCTCGTCTTGTCCGAGCTGGCGAGTGCCCGTGCCTTGTTGGCCTCGGTATCGAACATCCAGGTCACCACCAGGCTCTGCGGAAACTGCTCGTAGTCGACATCATGGGTCAGCCACTGGAAGCCGACGATTTCGCTTTTTGCCGTTTCGCAGGCAATGGTCAGGGTGCGGATAAGCTCGCGCTCGATGCCCGCGTATTTTCGTTTCGACGATGCCATAAGGCCCTTCTGGGTCTGAGTTCGTTGCGGCGCCATGTTACCCGAGGCGCTCAACGCCAAAGGGAAAGGACACGGATTGATTTGCACCCGAGCCCTTTCGACTTATGCTCGCGCGCACAGCGGCGCAACGCCCGAAACGGCCCTGATCATTCAAGGAAGAAAAGATGCGAAATATCATTCTATTGAGCCTGTGCCTCGGCCTCGTAGCCTGCAGCGCCAACCCTCAGCGCCTGTATCAGGAACAAGTCGTCAACGCCTCGACTCCGCTGGCGAAAACACCGCAGGAGGCCCTTCGCAATACCTCCGCCCAGCCCATGCAGATTGCGCCCGGCTGGCGCCCCGAGCAGTGGAAGATCACCGCTCAGGAACCTCGCCTGCTGATCAACGGCACGCCATCGAACTACCGGGTATTTTCGGTTGACCTCAAAGCCGGCAAGCCCTTTCAGATCAAGGTGAACTCGTGGTGCGTTAACGCCTGCCTGGGCTTCAGCAAGTACGTGCTGGCGCCCTATCTGATCCTGCTGAACGATGAGTCGAAGGTGGTGGGTCAGGGCTTTGGCCAGGTGCGTGGCATCGTCGGTGTCATCGATCAGGATCTGACTGGGCAGGTCGACCGCGACGGCACCTACTACCTGATCGTCGCAGCAGATAACCGCAACCCAGGCAAACAGGTGCTGATCGACAACGTCATGGTGGTGGGCAGCAGCGTGCCGGCCAACGGCCCCCGAATCCAGGTCGGCATGGGCAGTTATCCCTTCGGCAGCGTCGCCCCCTTTCTGGTCGCGCCGCAATAGCGACTGGTCCGGATAACGGCAGGATTAAAACCGCGATAAAACGCCCCCTCCCTCACTAAAGACATCAGCCATGTATTACCCACGAGAAGAAAAAAGAGACTTCCTCGCCACGCTCTCCACACTGTCGTTGATCGCGATCGTTCCCCTGGCCATTCTTGCCCTCATGAGCAACCACGGCGCGACCTCGCTCTTCATGCTGCTCGGCAGTCAGCAGGCGCAGGCCAGCATTACCGAGATACAGAACACGCCCAACCCTGACCTGAACATCATCACCTACAGCTATGACGCTGACGGAACAACGTTCACGGATACCTACACCCAGAACAGGCAGAACGACCCCGCGTCATACGCCATCGATTACACGATCGCGGTGATCCACTCCACCTGGTCACCCTCGATCAGGATGACGCAGGCCAATTACGACGCCAGCGGTACGGACGCCAAGGTTTTCATCGGCTGCACAACGGCGATCATCCTGTTGCTGGGCCTGTCTTTCTTTGCCCTGACGCGACAGAGAAAGCATGCAGCAGAAGATTTCTATTATTGACCGCCTGCGCGCTGCTCATGGCCGTACAGCCAAGCGCCGCGCCCCTTGCACAGCCATCCATACGACGGGAGTTCCGATGCCCGGCATTACACATGTCGCCGATACCTTTCAGGCGTTCCTGAACGATCTGCAAGATCGCCGCACCCCAGCCCTGAAACAGCTATCCAGACTGCGCAACGGTTTCGAAGGCTGGTTCAAGATCGAGCTTTATCTGTGGCTGGCTGAACGCTACGGGCTGCTGCCTCAGACGGATGTCGGGGTCGAGTACAAAGTCTGGCTGGATCAGCGGCGCGGGCAGATGGATCGCGAAACCAAGCAATGCGACCTGTGGGCGCGTGATGCTGAGACCAACGGCTACCACTACATCGAACTGAAGGTGCCGTTCGCCAACAACAACCGCGGCAAGATGCTTCTCAGCGCCTCCGATGACTTCTGGTACATGTCACGCCTTCTCGCGGCCGACCAGTCTGCAGCGACCGGCAGTGTGATCCAGATAGGCGTGGGATTTGACGAGCAGACCTGGAAGCAGGCCATCGACGAAGCGGTCACTTACGCAGGCAACGACCCGGCATGTGTGCAACTCAAGGTAGGGGCCGTGCTGCTGGAGGACGCGCTCCCTCTACAATGGGCGGTGATGACCAAGTTATACCTGCCTCGCCGCAATACCGAGCGAGACAGGTAGGCGTCACACCAGGCTCAGTCATGCATGCCTGTAGAGGCTGCCGAGCCTCTAGCGCTTGGCGATGATATAGACCGCATGGACGATGCCTGGGATGTAACCCAGCAGCGTCAGCAGGATGTTGAGCCAGAACGCACCGCCAAAACCCACCTGCAGGAACACCCCCAGCGGCGGCAGGATGATAGCGATCAAGATGCGGATAAGATCCATGGCAAAGCTCCTTCTTGGCGTCCAAGACGCGGTCAGAACCATAGACCCTTGACTCAGGAGAGCGGTTCCCCCGGCTGCGCAGGCCCATCCCGGCTAAGGAGAAAGACCATGGCAGAGCGGCCGAAGGAGAAAAGCCGTGAAGGTACCCACCCTGCTCGTCGCGCCGGTGGTTGCCAGCAGAGTGCTATATCGGCAGGATTCGGGGGATAACAACAAGGAAGCTGAGTCCATGACTCCTCAAGACTATGACCGTCAGCGCATGCAATCCAACTTCCTCGAATCGTTGCTTGCGGTGTTGGTGATCGGGCTGTTCGTCCTGGCCATCTTTGGCATGGGAGGCGAGCTGCTGATCGCCATGGCCGTGGTAATTGCGGGTGTGCTGGTCAATCTCTATCGCCTGCACCACGCGATCACCGACTATTCCTGCCCCTCATGCGGGGAGTTGCCACATGAGCGTGTCGACGAACGCGCCGGCCGCCAGCACGACCCAGCAACGCCCAACTGCCTGCACTGCGGCAAGGAGCTGTCGGAGTAGCGTCGTCGGGCACCACGTGGAGTGCCCTGCTCCATCCATCAGCGCTTGATACAGGCGAACAGTGCATTGCCTGATGCGTTATCCCAGGGCATCAGCCGCTGGTAATCATGTTCCAGCACCTGCACCTCGAAGTACGGCTCCAGTAGCGCCTGCAACTCGACAAAACTCACTGCGACCATGGGATGTTCGTCGTCCCAGACCTCGGTCTGCCCATCCACGCTTCGCTCGATGCGCAGCCGTAGCGCCTGCTGCTCGCCCTCGCCGCGGTAGTACCAAGCGGAGCTGAAGCGAAACTGGCCCTCGGCGTAACGTGCGCTGTGGGAGACGAACGAGGTGTTGTCGATGCGCTGCTTGTCCACCGCGTTGAAACAGAACACCCCACCGCTCGCCAGGGCGCCATGCACGCTGGCGATGCAGGCCTTGAGCCGTTCGATGCTGGCGCTGTAGTGGATGGAGTAGAGAAAGCAGGTGATCAGATCCAGCGGCGTTTCCACGCTGAAACCGCACATGTCCTGCAGGTCGAAGCGCGCCTCGGGGCAGCGCAAGGCAGCGCGGTCGAGCATCGGTTGATTGATGTCGAGACCGGTACTGGCATAACCCGCATCGAGAAAATGCCGCACATGCGGGCCGGTGCCGCAGGCCAGGTCGAGGTGACGCTTGCCGCCATTGCCGAACAGTTGCTGCAGGCGATGGATACAGTGGCTCTGCGCCTGATAGTCGATATCCGCGCACATCAGGTCGTAGTAACCCGACAGGTCGGTGTAGAGGGCATTGCCGGACATGATGACCTGCCGGGATGTCGAGGGGCACGCATCATAGCTCAAGCAACGCGTCGATAGCGCATGCTTTCGACGTGCCGGCGCGCCCCGCCCGGCGCTACCGATTCAGGGCATACGCACCGTCAGGCTGACCAGCTTGAGCACGATGGGCCGAACCAGCATCACGCAGACGAATGCCACCGGCATCGCCAGGCTGTAGGCGCTCAGCACGGCTTGCAGATAGCCGTCGCCGATCCCCCTGTTGGCAGCAGTGATCACCAGGCACATGAGCATGGCCATGATCGCCGACATGAAGAAGGCGAACGCCACGGGCATGGCGCGGGCAGGCAGCTTCCAGCTTCGCGTGGCAGAGGGCGTGAGTTCGAGATCGGGCATGGGCGCGGTACCGGTTTGATAAGGTGCGAGGCACTCTAACGAGACCAGGGATTGCCGCGGTAGAGGGGCAAAGGTAAGTTGAGTATCAAGCTTAACTTACGGATTGATCGAGCATTGGAAAGCAAAAGCACGGATACCCTGCGCGGCCTGGAGAGCTTCGTCAAAGCCGTGGAAAGCGGCAGCATCGCCGCTGGCGCCAGGCTACAGGGCATCAGCGCCGCTGCAGCGAGCCAGAACATCGCTCGCCTGGAGCAGAGCCTGGGCACACGCCTGCTGACCCGTACCACCCGCAGCCTGGCGCTCACCGATGCCGGTGCGCTGTACTTCGAGCGGGTGCAGAGCGTGATCCAGGAACTGGAGCTGGCCCGCGCCGCCGTGGCCGACCTGCAGGACGAACCCCGTGGCCTGCTGCGCATCGCCGCCAGTGCCGCTTTCGGCCGCCACGTACTTGCACCGCTGATCCCCGGCTTCATGGCTCGCCATCCACGCATCCGCTGCGAATTGCTGACCACCGACGGCAGTGTCGACCACATCCAGGAAGGCGTGGACGTCAGCATCCACATCGAACAGCAGTTACAGGATGGCCTGGTCGCCCGGCACATCGCCACCGCGCAGACTCGTTTCTGTGCCGCCCCGTCCTACTTGCAGCGCGCCGGGCGGCCGAACGAGCCGGAGGATCTGCGCGATCACGACTGCCTGCTGTTTCGCATCGCTGTCGACGGACGTTTCCTGCGCTGGGGCTTCGTGCGTGACGGCCTGCACTTCGATGCGCAGGTCAGGGCAAGCATGAGCAGTAACGATATCGACGCCCTCGCCCTGTGCGCGGCAGCAGGTGGCGGCGTCACCCGCCTGGCCTCCTTCGTCGCCGAACCCTACCTGGCACGCGGTGAACTGGTGGAGCTGTTCTCTTCCGCGACGCCCACACGCAGCCGGGCGACCAGTGCCCCGCTGGATTACTACCTATGCGTGCGTGACCGCTACGAGCTGACGCCCAAGGTTCGCCTGTTCATGGATTACCTGCTGCTGGCCTTGCCGCCAGAACTGAAGCCGCGCCCTGGCGGCAACTGGCAGGGTAAATCCGACAGCGCAAACGACTAAGCAGATCCGGTGATGAGCATAGTGCTGCTCACATAAGAAACGGTTGGACGCGATCAATCCCCTCGCCCCTCAGGGGAGAGGGGAAAACTAGCAGTTTCGTAATGATTTCAGCCCTCTCCCCCAACCCCTCCCCCATAAATGGGAGAGGGGAGCAGGACGCACACGACCTTAAGTGAACAGCATCGCGGCGATGAGCACGCTGCTGGCCTGCCCACACGGACAGCGGAGAAGGAAAGCCGCCACTCATTAGCGAACGTCGCGAACCGCACATGCCCGGGACGTGTCTGGACAGGCCAGCGGCCTCGACTCACGCGATCATCAAACGGACACCTGAACCGCATATCGCCGACTATCCCGGCGAGGTGCAACAGACAACCGGATAACGGCATGCCAGGGGAATCAGGATGAAAGACTCAGCACGCGGCTTGCTGCTCGTCACCACTGGAATCGTGGTGCTCAGCTTCGATGGCCTGTTGGTACGTCTGGTGCAGGCGGACGGCTGGAGTATCGTGTTCTGGCGCGGGCTGTTGATGTTCCTCGCCCTTGGCGCGTTCTCGCTGTCGACCAGAAGCCGTGCGAGCATCCGCGCGCAGCCGCTGCTCAGTGCCACATCGGCCCTCCTGCTGGCACTGATCTCGATCTTCTTCGTGCTGGCGATCATCCACACCACGGTGGCCAACGTGGTGGTCATACTGAGCACCGCACCGCTGTTCGCCGCACTCCTTACCCGTTTCTTCCTGCACGAGCCGGTAGCACTGCGCACCTGGCTGGCGATCAGCGTGGCGACGCTGGGCATCGTGCTGGTATTCGCCGGCTCCTTCACGAGCAGCGATCTGCTCGGCAATGTCTATGCGCTGCTGTCTTCGGCAGCGCTAGGCGCCAACCTCACCTTGTTGCGCAGACACCCCAGCCTCGAACGCATGCCGCTGATTGCGCTGGGCGGCCTGGCCGCGGCGTTGATCAGCTTGCCCATGGCCCAGCCGTTCGGCCTGGACGGGGCCAGCTATCTGGCGCTGGCCGTCATGGGGCTGCTGCAAATGCCGCTGGCCACCTTGCTGATCAACAACGCGACACGCTACCTGCCCTCAGCCGAGGTTGCCTTGTTCTATTTGCTGGAAAGCGTGCTGGGCACCTTGTGGGTCTGGTATTTCCTGAGCGAAGTGCCGGCCCAGGCAACGCTGTATGGCGGCGCGCTGGTGATCGTCACGCTGATGGTGCACGCCGGTCTCACGTTACGCACACGCCCACCTTTGCCAGCCTGAATCGGCTGCGCGAATGCGCACGCCCATGTCGACCCCAGACAACCGAGCGTCGTCCTGGCGCTCTATGGTGAACGCCCTTTCGATCATTTCACTGGAGCGCCCCATGGCCAACAAACCGATCACCGTCCTGCGCGATACCCAGCCGATGCCTGTCGTCGACGCCTGCAAATGGGAGCGTATCGAGGGTGAGCCGCACACCGTCAACCTCAACGCCTACACCTCCGATGACGGCAGCAAGATCATGGGCACCTGGATCTGCACCCCCGGTAAATGGCGGGTGGAGTATGTGAAGTGGGAGTACTGCCACTTCCAGGAAGGCTACTGCATCATCACCCCGGACGGCATGCAGCCGATTCACCTCAAGGCTGGCGATATCTTCGTGGTCGAGCCCGGTATGAAAGGCACCTGGGAAGTGGTCGAGACAGTGCGCAAGTACTTCGTGTTCGCCTGACGCGGCCTGACAGCGGCAACCTTGCTTGAAAAACCCAGGAACCTGACCTATTCACAACGGTCAGTGCTCCTCCGCCGATCCGGCGGTTTCCAACCACGGACGACCCACAAGGTCTTTCAGCAAGGAACTCTCATGAATCGACTCAAACTGCCGCTGTTCACCCTCGCCTGCGCCCTGCCCCTGGCAGCCTGCGCCGCCACGCCCGAGGCACTCAAGCCCTACCCCGCTGCTGCCGACGGCTACAACCGCCATGTGATCGAGCTGCCAGCGCAGGCCGACGAAGCCGAGCACAAGGTGGAGATCATCGCCGGCAAAACCCTGGAAGTGGACTGCAACCAGCAGCGCCTGGGTGGCCAGTGGCAGGAAAAGACCGTGGAAGGCTGGGGCTACAGCTATTACGAGCTGGGCCAGGTCGGTCCGGCAATGAGCACGCTGATGGCCTGCCCGGACGGCAGCCGTAAACCGGCCTTCGTGCGCGTTGGCGGCGAGCCGCAACTGGTGCGTTACAACAGCAAGCTGCCGCTGGTGATCTACGCACCATCGGACGTCGAGGTGCGCTATCGCATCTGGTCGGCCGGCAGCGACGTCACCCAAGCACCGCGCCAGTGACAGGCGTCTCGCGCGATAGCCTTTCCCGTCACAGATAGCCCATCGGCACAGGTTGCCCAGCGCGGCTTATGAAAATAAGCCGCGCTGACGCCTTTATCACGCTGACTCCAACTCCCTTGCTGGTTATGCTCCGGCTTATCCCAGCAAGCATCTGTAGCGGAACCAGCCATGGATATCGAACACCTCTTCGCCGAACTGCATAGCCTGCCCAGCATCCCCAAGGTCGCGCAGGAGCTGATCCAGCAGTTCGACAACCCCAGCGCCAACCTGGAAAGCGTGGCACGCAACATCGAACGTGACCCGGTGATCGCCGCCAAGGTGTTGCGCCTGGCCAACTCGGCGCGTTTTCGTGGCGCTCGAGAAGCCACCAGCGTGGAAGATGCGGCCATGCGCCTAGGCTTCAACACCCTGCGCACGCTGGTGATGGCCTCGGCGGTGACCGGCGCGTTCAAGGTAGACACCGGCTTCGACCTGAAGGCCTTCTGGCTCAACAGCTTCCGCGTGGCGAGCATCGCCCGCACCCTGGCCAGGCAGTTGCAATTGGATGCCGACGCCGCCTTCACCTGCGGGATGATGCACAACATCGGCGAATTGCTGATCCAGGCTGGCGCGCCGGACTTTGCCCGCCGCCTCAACCGCCAACCGCAGCGCGAAGCCGCCGCTCATGCCGCCGAGGAAACCCTGCAACTGGGCTTCGGCTACCCGGAGGTAGGCGCAGAACTGGCACGCCGCTGGCAATTGCCGCAACTGATCCAGCACGCCATCGGCTACCAGGCCCGCCCCAGCCAGGCGCCGGACGACGGGGTCTATGCCCGGCTGGTGGCGCAATCGGTACTGATCGGCGAGACCATCGAACTCGACGGTGTGAGCGAGCAGGCTCAACAGAGCCTGGAAGGTCCACTGTTCGAGGAGGTCGACCTGAGCAAACTGTTCCAGGCGCTGCCCGCCGTGCTGGAGGCAGACAAGGCATTCGCCGAATTGCTGGGATGAAATGAACATCTGCCTGGCGACAACCCGCCGCCTCACTCAGGGTGCAGGCGAGAACTGACCCAGGGCCAGGCAGGGAAATGAAAGCCAGCGCGACGCTCAGCGTTAGCCGGGCTTCTTGTCGGTATCGGCCTTGGCTGCAACGGCCAAGGCCATGACCACTTCACGCACGACTTTGCGCTGCGGCATCGGCAGGCCCAGAAAGGCCTCGATGACCTCACGTTCCTGATAGAACTTCGGATCCTCCCAACGACCACGCTGCTCACGCACGGTGGCCGCAGCGCGCTCACCGAAGCGCAGCTCCTGCGGTTCGACACGCAGCCACTCGGCCAGCACCTGCAGCTTGTCCTGGGAAGGGATCGCCTCGCCGCGCAGCCAACGCGAAACGGCCTGGAAGGTCACGGAGCGCCCCCAGTAGCGCGAGTTGAACTCACGCTCCAGCACGGCTGGGCGATCTGGATAGCCAGCCGCGATCATGGCACTGCGCAAGCGCTGGGCGAATTCTGTTTTCTCGGTCATGGACGCGGACGTTAAATTCCGCTTCCATGCTTGATTGAACATTCAGTTGTATTTTAAATGAAATTCATGATTTCATCGCGATTCACAGGGTTTTATTTCGTGCACAAGGAGGCGCCATGATCAGTCCACTCAACCCCAGCTTCGAAGACATCCGCCTCACTGTGCAGCGAGCCGCGGATGGTCGTTTCTGGTTCGCCGCGCAGCCTATCTGCCAGGCACTGGAACTGGCTGACGAACACGCGGCGCTGCTGAGCCACTGCCGCCCCGACGGCATCTTGTTCGGCAACGAAGAAACGCCGCAGGCCATGATCGATCTGGAGAACCTGCTGCGCCTGAGCCTGCACAGCACCAGCCCACGAGCCGAGCGCCTGCGCGAGTGGTTGTGCCAGGCCCTGTTGCCGCACCTGTTCAGCAGCGCCAACCTGCCGAGCTACCGGCAACTGAACGCGGCAGACAAACGCCTGCGCGTGCTCAAATGGCACGACGACTGGTGGATGTCGGTGAACGATGTGATGCAGCTGTTCGGCAGCCGGCCGGAACTGCTTGGACTGAACGATGAACACCGTGGTGGCTGAGCACCAAGCTCGTAGGGTGCGCTGTGCGCACCGACTGTGCCCAGCCAACCGCTGCGGCGTAAGGGGTACCCGCTAACGGGCCGGCGTAACTCTGCCGGCCCGCACGGATCAATCGCCCACAGTCAGCGCCAGTGAGCCCTCGCTCACGACATGCAGCACTGCTTGTACTTCTTGCCGCTGCCACAGGTGCACGGATCGTTGCGACCGACCTTGGCGTCATCGCGGCGCACTGGCAGCAAGGGCTGCAGGTTCTGCTGCCAGTATTCGTAGAGCTCGACCGCTGCCGGCTCGATCATCGCCGTGCTGGCGTCGTATTCGGCGTCGGACATGGCCTTGAGCGTTTCCGTGCCGCTTTCGTCGCCATGCAGGGCGATCAGCTTCAGCGCCGCTGACGCGGCCTCGGACAACGCCTCCTCCAGCCAGCCTGCCACCGCGGCGCCGCGCAGATAACCCGAGCACCATTCCGAAACGATCAGCTTCTCGCCCTTGCCGTTGCTGTCTGCCAGGAAGATCGCCTCGTAGTCATCCGGCTCCTCGCTGAGCATGTAGGTCGCCTCGCTCATCAGCTCGACAGCCAGCCTCATGAAGCGCTCGCCATCCTTGTCGCTGGGCCACTGTGGCAGCTGGTCGGCCCAGATCGCCGCATACCAGACAGCAGGCGCGACCTGACGCGGGCTGGAGACGATGGCAGCGAAATAACCATCCAGCTCGCTGGCGGACAGGATCGAGTCATCATTGCCGTACTTGAGCAGCCACTGATCGAGCTTCTCCAACCCTCTGTTGTCCATCGCCACGCCTCACGCTGAAAAAAGGCCGCTACTGTCCCACAGATACGGGGATTCAGACAGCCTGAGCCGCCGTCCGGCACATCGCGGATGCCCCCGCCGCGATGGCCCGGTACAATGCGCGCCCAACCGTGCCTCAGCCCTAAATAGAAAAACCATGTCCTTGCCCAAGAACCACCTGGAACTGCTCAGCCCTGCGCGTGATGTCGAGATCGCCCGCGAGGCCATCCTGCATGGCGCCGACGCCGTCTACATCGGCGGCCCGAGCTTCGGCGCGCGGCACAATGCCTGCAACGAAGTGAGCGATATCGCCGGGCTGGTGGAGTTCGCCCGCCGCTACCACGCGCGGGTGTTCACCACGATCAACACCATCCTGCACGACGATGAGCTGGAGCCGGCACGCACGCTGATCCACCAGCTCTACGACGCGGGCGTGGACGCGCTGATCGTGCAGGACATGGGCGTGATGGAGCTGGATATTCCGCCCATCGAGCTGCATGCCAGCACCCAGACCGACATTCGAACCCTGGCACGCGCCAAGTTTCTCGACCAGGCCGGCTTCTCCCAACTGGTGCTGGCCCGCGAGCTGAACCTGCAGGAAATCCGCGCCATCGCCGATGAAACCGATGCCGCCATCGAGTTCTTCATCCATGGCGCGCTGTGCGTGGCCTTCTCCGGCCAGTGCAACATCTCCCACGCGCAGACCGGGCGCAGTGCCAACCGCGGCGACTGCTCGCAGGCCTGCCGCCTGCCCTACACCCTCAAGGATGAAAAAGGCGGCGTGATCGCCTACGAAAAACACCTGCTGTCCATGAAGGACAACAACCAGAGCGCCAACCTGCGCGCCTTGGTCGAGGCCGGCGTGCGCTCGTTCAAGATCGAGGGCCGCTACAAGGATGTGGCCTACGTGAAGAACATCACCGCCCACTACCGCCGCGAACTCGACGCGATTCTCGAGGATCGTCCGGACTTGGCCCGCGCCTCCAGCGGCCGCACCGCGCACTTCTTCGTGCCCGACCCGGACAAGACCTTCCACCGCGGCAGCACCGACTACTTCGTCACCGAGCGCAAAGTCGATATCGGCGCCTTCGACTCGCCAACCTTCACCGGGCTGGCGGTCGGCAATGTCGAGAAGGTCAACAAGCGCGACCTGATCGCCGTCACCCATGAGCCGCTGTCCAACGGCGACGGCCTCAACGTACTGGTCAAGCGCGAAGTGGTCGGCTTCCGCGCCAACATCGCCGAATTGAAGGGTGAGTTCGAGGAAGACGGCGAGAAGCGCTATCGCTACCGCGTCGAGCCCAACGAGATGCCCGAAGGTCTGTTCCGTCTGCGCCCGAATCACCCGCTCTCGCGCAACCTCGACCATAACTGGCAGCAAGCCCTGCAACGCACCAGTGCCGAGCGCCGCATCGGCGTGAGCTGGAAGGCCGAGCTGCGCGAAGACGCCCTCAAGCTCACCGCCACCAGCGAAGAAGGCATCAGCGTCGACGTTGCCCTGCCCGGCCCATTCGGCGCGGCCAACAAACCGGAGCAGGCGCTCGACGGCCTGCGCGACCTGCTCACCCAGCTCGGCACCACCATCTACCACGCCCAGGGCGTGACGCTGGATGCACCGCAGGCGTTCTTCGTGCCCAACTCGCAGCTCAAGGCACTGCGCCGCGACGCCATCGACAAGCTCACCGAAGCGCGCGTCGCCGCTCACCCGCGCGGTAACCGCAAGGCCGAAACCGAGCCGGCGCCGGTGTACCCGGAATCGCACCTGTCGTTCCTCTACAACGTCTACAACCAGAAGGCGCGCGATTTCTATCACCGCCACGGCGTACAGCTGATCGACGCCGCCTACGAGGCACACGAAGAGCCCGGCGAAGTGCCGGTGATGATCACCAAGCACTGCCTACGCTTCTCCTTCAACCTGTGCCCGAAGCAGGCCAAGGGCGTTACCGGCGTGAAAACCCGCGTCGCGCCGATGCAACTCGTGCACGGCGATGAAGTGCTGACCCTGAAGTTCGACTGCAAGCCGTGCGAGATGCACGTGATCGGCAAGATGAAAGGCCACATCCTCGACCTGCCGCATCCGGGCAGCGCCGCGACTCAGGTAGTCGGCCACATCAGCCCGGATGATCTGCTCAAGACCATTCGCCAGAAACCGGGCTACAGCCACTGATCCGAGGGTGCGCCATGCACACCCTCGGCAAGGCTCCAGCAGTGAAGGCCTAGTGCAGTTGTCGGGCGAAGCGCTCCACGGCGCCGAGCACTTGCTTGGCGCCCTGACGAATCTCCACGATCACATCACCCGCCTGATTGGCCAGTTGCAGGCCGGCCTCGGCCTGGGCGCGACTGTTGGCCATGTCGCGCACAGCGGCGTCCACCAGCTTCTGGTTGTCCTGCACCACCCCGACGATCTCCTCGGTGGCCTTGCTGGTACGGCTGGCTAGCTGGCGCACCTCGTCGGCGACGACGGCGAAACCACGCCCCTGCTCCCCTGCCCGCGCGGCCTCGATGGCTGCGTTCAGCGCCAGCAGGTTGGTCTGCTGGGCGATACCACCGATGGTCTGCACCATGGTACTGATCAGCACCGACTGCTTGCCAAGGGCCTCGATCCCTTCGGAGGCCGACGTCATCTGCTCGGCGATGCGCTGCATGGTCTGCACCGTCTCGGTCACCACCTGGGCACCGCGCTGGGCGGTGGTGTCGGTACGCTGAGAAATGCCGTAGGCGGTGTCGGCCGCGTCGTTGACCTCTTCTTCGCGGTTGACCTGGTCGGTGATCACCGTGGCGAACTTGACCACCTTGTACAGACGATTCTGAGTGTCGTGCACCGGGTTGTAGGTCGCTTCGAGCCAGACCACGTGACCGTGGCTGTCTACGCGCTTGAAACGCCCGGCGACGAACTCGCCACGGTTCAGGCGTTCCCAGAAGCGTGTGTACTCGGCGGAGGATGACTCCTGCGGTTCGCAGAAGATGCGGTGGTGTTGGCCCCTGATCCGCTCCAGGCTGTAGCCCATGGCACTCAGGAACTGCTCGTTGGCGTTGAGCACGTGGCCCTGCAGGTCGAACTCGATCACGGCGGTCGAGCGTAGCAGTGCGTTGATGAAATCCTCGTTCTCGCGCGCCTTGTTCATGCTCTCGGTTATCTCGCTACCGATGCACTGAACACGTTGCACGACGCCCCGTTCGTCCGCCAGAGGCATCCAGGAGGCCTGCACCCACACCAGCGCGCCATCGCTGCGCAGGAAACGATAGCGATCACTGATCGAATGACCGGAAACGATCGCCGCACTGAGATCCTTGTAGCACGGCAGATCCTTGACGTAGGCCGGCACGAAGTCGCTCAGCGGGCGCCCTTTCAGTTGCTCGGGCGCATAACCGACGAAACGGGCGAACTTGTCGTTGAAATCGACGATCCGCTGCTGGGGATCGATCGACAGCATGATCTTCTGCGCCTGTATGCCTTGGACGAGCTGCTTGTACAGCGACAGCTCGGTGTCTTTCTGCTGCAACTCCTTCTTCAACTGGTTACCGAACATGTGCCTTCTCCAAGCAGTCCTCTTCCTGTGAACGGCCGACCGGCGAATCAATCGAGGCCGGCGTCAACTCAAGCATAGAAGGCGATTGGCAAAGCGTGAAAAGCGGTGTGTCAGACCACCGTGCCGAGCACCTCGACGGCCCGCACGTCCAGATCGCGCCGCAGGTAGTCCATGCGCCGTTCGTGGAAGGCGCGCATGTGCGGCAACGCCATGTGCTCGGCCAACGCCGCCGGCGAGGCCCAGACCTCGTAGAAGATGAACAACGTCGGATCCTGCGCATCGCGCAGCATGTGGTACTCGATGCAGCCCGGCTCGGCGCGGCTGGGCTCGATATAGGTGCGGAACAGTCGTTCGAAGGCCTCGGCCTGCTCAGGTTTGGTATGGGCGTGAAGAATGAAGGCGTGCATGTTGGCTCCTGCCGTGAAGGAATGGCCACACTCTAGCGCACGCCAAGTCGTCATTTTCATGACTATCAGTCAACAATCCTTTGCCTGTGAGCGGCTGTTTCCATGGCAGGCCGATGGTTAATCTGCTCCCATCATTTCCGGGAGTCACTCATGAAAAAGATCCTGCTACTCAACGGCGGCAAACAGTTCGCACACTCCGAAGGCCGCTACAACAGCACCTTGCACGACACCGCCGTGGCGTATCTCGACCGCGCCGGTTTCGACGTCAAGACCACCTTCATCGACGGTGGTTACGACGTGGAAGAAGAAGTGCAGAAAATCCTCTGGGCCGACGTGGTGATCTATCAGATGCCCGGTTGGTGGATGGGCGCACCGTGGACGGTGAAGAAGTACCTCGACGAGGTGTTCACCGCCGGCCATGGCAGCCTCTACGCCAGCGATGGCCGTACCCGCTCCGATGCCTCGCAGAAGTACGGCAGCGGCGGCCTGATCCAGGGCAAGCAATACATGCTGTCGCTGACCTGGAACGCCCCGGTGCAGGCCTTCGAAGACCCGACGGATTTCTTCGAAGGCAAAGGCGTGGACGCGGTGTACTTCCCCTTCCACAAGGCCAACGAGTTCCTCGGCATGAGCGCCCTGCCCACCTTCATCTGCAATGACGTGATGAAGGTGCCGAACATCGAGCACGACGTGGCGCGCTACGAGCAGCACCTGGCCAAGGTGTTCGGCAGCAACTGATGCTTGCTGCTGCGGTTCATTGCCCGCCGAACAATGCCGTCCAGTAGATGCCGGCGTCACTCTGCGGGTCGCTGCCGTAGGCGGCGCCAAGGGCATCGAACTGCGGGTTCATGATGTTGGCGCAATGGCCCGGGCTGGCCAGCCAGCCTTCGACCACCTTGCCCGGGGTGTCCAGCGCGGCGGCGATGTTCTCGCCCACTCGGCCGCCGCTGTAACCCGCCAGCTCCGCGCGATCGCCCGGTGTGCGGCCATCACGCCCCTGATGAGCGAAGAAGTTGCCATTGGCCATGGCGCGGCTATGCGCTTCGGCGGCGCTGCCCAGCTCTGCGCTCCAGGCAAGCGGTGCCGCGGCGGCAAAGGCCTGGTTGCCGCACTGGCGCGCCTGGGCCCGAGCGGCGTTGATCTGCTGCAAGAGCTTCTCGCCCTCACTCTGCCAGTCGCCCAGACGCCCACTGAGCAGTGGCCGCGCCAGCAGAATGCGCCAGTCACGCCCCTGCTGACTGACACCGATATCGATGAACTGCGGATCGAGCAGCACGCGGCAGAAGCTTTCACTCAGCGCCTGCATCGCCGACTGGGCATCGCGCGGGCCAGACAGGGTAATGGCCTGCACGTTGACCAACGGGTAGCCAGCTGCACTCAAAGATTGCTGCAAGTCGCCAGTACCGTCGGCCGGCAACATCAGCCGTGGATCATTGGCCAGCGGCGGTAGTGGCTCGGAAGCCTGCACACCGCAACGCTGAACCTCGCTGCGATAGACGTTGATCGCCTCGATCAGTGCCCTGTCCTCGGCGGCCTGCAAACCAGGCACAGCCGTCACGGCCAACACGGCCAACAGGCAGCGGCTCCATCGCCATGTCATCATTGTTATTGTCATACCGCTCTCTCCCCACTAACGTCGTGATTCTGACGCACCATCCGGCGCTGGATCATAGCCGGCTTCCCGCGCTTGCCGAAGCCCCATGAAACGGGTATCCGAGAACAGCCGGCAGGCTTCCTGCATAGCCACTCACTGTCATGCATCACTCACTCCGGCAGTCGCCTCATTCGTTTTAGAGAACACCTGATGCCCGGTCACCACACACAGAACGAACAACACCGCCGTTTGGTTCTCAAAGCTCTGCTATGGATCACGCTGGGCGGTGGTTTGTTCTTCTCGGTCATCAATTTGCTGCATGACAACTGGCTGCTGGCGCTTCTGGAGATCGGCTATGCAGGCGTCTCGCTGTACCTGCTGCTCATTCTCGACCGCACGCGCAACCTGCAGCTATTGACCGCGATCTACCTGCTGCCGTTCTTCAGCATCATGATGGTGGCGCTGGCCCAGCCTCATAC